>CAOOMX010000017.1 GCA_948497845.1 uncultured Bacilli bacterium
TCATTCTTTTCATTTAGTGTGAACCTTAAAGGTATTATAATCATGCATCCCATTTATTTTGTATAAATTTTATTTATTTGATCTTTAGCTGCTATAACACTTTCTTCATATGGCTTCATAACATATAATTTATTCTTTTTATAAGAATATGTATAATCATATGCATCCATTCCATCTAAACTAATATTTGTTATATGATACTTATCTAAATTATTTAAATTCTTTTTAATAAAGTTCTTTATTTTATTTTCTTCTAAATCTGTAATAAATTTTCCTTTTAAAGCCCCTAGTAATTCATTATAATTAGAAAGTATTGATGGCCCCATAGCTTTATTTATAATGGCTTCTAAAACTTTCATTTGATTTTTTCCTCTTATTCTATCTCCTTCTTTAAAGGCTTTTCTTTCTCTTACAAAGGCTAATGCCTTTTGACCATCTAATACGTTTTTTCCTTTTTTAAAAGTAATACCATCAATTGTTGTAAATTCAATATCAGAATCTACTACTATATTATCTAATGCATCTACTATACTAATTAACGATGTAAAATTAACTTTTATATAATAATTTATCTTTGTATCTAATAAATCTTCTATCGTCTTTACTTGGATTTCTATTCCATATATTCCTGCATGTGTTAATTTATCCATTTCATCAATAGCATGTAACTTTACATAATAATCTCTAGGTATACTAGTCATTATTATTTCTTTACTTTTAGGATTAACTGTTAATAATAAATTTACATCACTTCTTGATACTTTAGTTATTCTACCATAAGTATCTATTCCTGTTATATAAATATTAAATGGTTCTTTTGTTATATCAACATCTTTTGTTACTTCTAAAATAGTTATTTCTACTTCTATTTTATCTATAATATCTACTAATGCATTAAACTCTTCATTTTCTTCTTTTAATAAATCTATTTGTGTATCTTCTAAAAGAATCGCTGCTACTTCTTTATCTTTTAATAGTTGATATAAATCACTTATATCTTCAACTTCTTTTTCTATATACTCTATTTCTTGTTTTAATCTTTTATTTGCCTTTTCTAACCCTTCATTTTTTATAAGACTTAATCTTGCTATCTTTTTATTCTTTAAGTCTTTTATATTCTTATAACCACTTTCCTTTAATACAACTACATTATAATTCTCTGTTTTATAAGAATTAAAACCAAATTGTTTTAAAAATGCTAAGGTATTTAATTCATAGTTTATACCAAAAACCATGGCTATTGAAAGAATAATAGCAAATAAAGAACTTATTATATTTTTAATAATACTTTTAGACCATAAACACTTTATTAGAATAAGATCTAAGATTCCAACTAGAATGAGTAATGCTAGGAAATAGTTATCAGGTATAATATTTATAAAATAAAGTAATCCTAAAAAGATAATAGATACTACAAATAATAATATACCTAAATATTTCGAAAAATTTAATGTCTCTTTTTTGCTTTTCTTAGTCATTTAACACTCCTTTATTATTCATATTATAGCAAATAAAAAAGAAGATGTATATTTTTATAAGCATTCTTCTTCATTATCTATTGTTTTATGAGTACCTTTCCTGCTGTAAATATTTTTACATTTCTTAAAAAGTAATCTAAAAAGTTTGCCTTTTTTACTTCTTCATTAATGGTTACTTCTACTTCATCAATAATATTATTGTTTCCATCTATAATTTCTGCTTTACCTACTACTTCACCAGGCTTTATAGGAGCTTTTAATTTATCTATTTTTATATTAAATTGATATTCATCTGGACTTTGTGTATTTTTTAATAATTCAGTGGCATCATTTAATAAAACGATATTTGCAAAATCTTTTTTTCCTCCTTCTATCCTTACTTTTCCTAATACTTCATCTCTTTTTTTTATGATATTTATCTTAAAACTATTAAATCCATAATTTAATAACTTTACTGTATCACTGCTTCTATTTTCTGATGTATCACTACCCATAATTACACTTATTAATCGAAAATTATCTTTTTTAGCTGTCGCTGTTAAACAATAACCTGCAGTAGATGTAAATCCTGTTTTTAAACCATCTACCCCATTATAAAATCGTACTAGTTTATTGGTATGTTAAGAAAGCTTAATAATGATTATTCCTTATAAAGATTGATGACTACTTCAAGTAAGTTAATTTTCCACCTACATGCAAATTTAAAAAGAAAAAACATAAGATTAAATTAGATGGAAGTGAGTATATGAATGATGAAAGAGTTAATATAAAAACTGCTGTTTATCTTCGTGTATCAACCGAAGATCAAGCCAAGGAAGGGTTCTCAATTGCAGCTCAAAAAGAAAAACTTACGAAATATGTTGAAGTGAATGATTGGGTTTTATATGATTATTTTATAGATGATGGTATTAGTGGGAAAAATATCAAAGATAGACCTGAATTAACACGATTAATTGAACTTGTTAAAAAGAAAGAAATCAACAATATTCTTGTTTATAAACTTGACCGATTAACTAGGTCTGTTAAAGACTTAATCAATTTAATTGAGTTATTTGATCAATATGATTGTAGTTTTTCATCCGTCACCGAAAAGTTAGATACTAGCAATGCAGTTGGCCGAATGTTTATTAAGATTATTGGGATTTTTGCCGAATTCGAACGAGAAAATCTAGCTGAACGAGTCAGTTTTGGTTATGAAGAAAAAACAAGACAAGGAAACTATACCAATACAAATGGTGTTTATGGGTATGATTACATTGCTGGCAAAGGCGATTTAGTTATCAATGAAGAAGAAGCTGAACTAGTAAGACTTACTTATCAAAATTACTTAAGCGGCAAAGCAATGATCAGCATTGCCAAAGACTATAACTTAAGGCATGTTCCAACTAAACGAGGCGGTGATTGGTCTCAATCTACAATTCAATCTATTCTTACAAATGAAACATATTTAGGTAAAGTTCGTTATGGTGTAAATAAAAATATTAAAAATAAAGCATTTATTGTGGAAAGTGACCATGAACCAATTATTGATGAATATACATTCAAAAAAGTTCAAAACATGATAAAGAAAAGAAAGCATTTCAATATAAAAAAATTTCCAAGTGAAAATGCTTATTTTAGTATGGTTTTAAAATGTTCTAAATGTGGAGCAAGATTCCATCCTAAACAACAAACTCATAATGGTAAATTATATATTACCTATTATTGTAATAATAAACAAACTGATAAGTGTGAATGTGGTGGTATTTCTCATACTAAAGTATTAAATGTTTTTGAAGATTATATTAAGGACCTAATACTTGATTGCAGTATAGATATAGCTCCAAGTAATAAACAAAATAAGAAATCTGATAAACTAAATAAAGAGTTATTAACACTTGAGACTAACCGAAAAAGAATCCAAAAACTATTTATTAATAAAGAAATTGATACTAGCGATTATAAGGAATTGCTACAAGATATTAATACTCAAAAAGAACAAATCATATCTTCGATTAATGCCTTAAACAAAGAACAAGAAACCATTATTGATTATAGCCATTTTAAAGACATTCTGTGCAATGTAAAACTTAATTGGGAACAGTTAGATACTGAACAAAGAAGTTCTTTTATAACTCAATTTATAGATGTTATAGAATTAGATGTAAACAATGGAAATCCTACAATAAAAGAACTTACCTTTTGCTAGTTGAGTTCTCTTTTGTTTTCTGAGATTTTTATTTTGGATTTACTTTAAACTTATCATATTCTTCATTAGCTTTAGCAATTGCTAATTCATGAGAAATAGAACCAGCTGTTTGAAGTATTTTATTATCAGTCAATTCTAAAAATTTATTAGTAATCTTTACCAAACTTTTTACCATTCTTAAGTAAATCATCATTTAATACAAAACCTTTTGTAATAAATTCCTTTAAAGTATTTGTTTCCCATATTCTAAATTTGGTAACTTCTTTTGAATTTACACGAATCTACTGCTATTATTGCATTAGTATTAGCTTTTTGTCATCATTAACAGTATGTGCAATTTTTGCACATACTGAATCTTCATTTAATTCATTGGTTTCAAAAATGTTTTTTAAGTGTTTATGTTACTTTTGTAACTTATCTATTTTTTGTTGTTCTAATATTTTTGGTAAAGAATTTTTAATAAAAAATTCAATCATTGCTTTACTAGTTTCAATTGAAATCAATAGAATCACCTAATAAAGTATATTTATTTATTAGGTAAAAATACCATCTAAAATTCTACACTAACTATATTAATTATTATAGACAATAAAAGTACTTATTAACAAAATTTTCAATATAACAAAAACCAAGCACAAAAGAAAAAAGCCCATATTATAGGGCTTTTAGCGATTAATTTATGCTTTATACACATACGACTTTATTGGTATTTACAAGCCATGTTTTTGTTCCATCATTTTTTTCTAAATATTCTTCATAGATACTTGTATACTCTAAAATGGTTTCATATTTTAATAAATTTCTTGCAATTGTAGCCATATCCCTTGCTGTTGAATAATGATTTTCAGCATCTAAACCATGAGGATTTACAAAATTTGTATTATTCGCCCCGATTTCTTTCATTTTCTTATTCATCATATCTACAAATGCTCCAGTACTTCCTGCTACTTTCTCTGCTAAGGCTACTACTGCATCATTTCCACTTGCAATTGCTACTCCTTTTAATAAGCTTGAAACAGGATAAACTTCCCCAGCTTCTAAAAAGACTTGTGATCCTCCCATGTTCGCTGCTTCTTCGCTAATGGTGACTTCATCTGTAAAACTCAAATTTCCTTTATCTATTTCTTCCATAACAATTAACATGCTTGCTAATTTTGTCATCGACGCCGGAGGGCGCTTTTCATCTGCGTTTTTTTCATAAAGAACTTCTCCACTTGCCTTATCAATTAATATGGCACTTTTGGCACTGGGTGTTAGATCTTCTTCAGCTAAACAAACACTTATGCCCATAAAAAATAACACAAAAATTATACATATTTTTTTCATTTTTCTTACCTCTAGTATAATTTTTATGTCATATTTTGTATTTTATGAGAAAGAAATTCCTTTATTATGACTAAATCATTTTTTTAACTTTCTATATTTTTTTAACGCTTCAGGTACTGTTATTTCTTCTTCATAAGGTATATTTTTTCTATTTAAGTATTCTTGTAAAGGACATAATGATCTACAATTTGAAAATAAAGATGCATCTTCTTTGTATGTTTGATGATTGTGCAGATTATAAAATTCTCCATTTTGTTGGGCAGCAAATAATGACTCATAAAGTACCCATGCATCTGTTCCTCTAAAAAAACCACTTTCACTTATTCGATTTCTAAACTTCATTTCAAGAAATGTAGCTCCACTTTTTTCTAATAACAACATTTCTGGTAATGATGCAAACGCATATATAGATAAAGCATCAACGTCATGGTATCCTTTATGTAGTAATGTATCCCCAATAAAAAGGTCTTTTACTGGTAAGTAATCATTTTTATTATAAAGGTTAGTTAAAGGGTATCTTTTCCAATCTTGAAAAAGAGTGTTAAATAACCATAAAACTTTACGTGGTGATAAATATTGAAGATGAAGAGCATCAAGAGCATTAGCTATTTGTGGTAAATAATTTTTCATTGGACTTAATTCAAAGTATCCATCATTATCAAAATTTAAACTTGCATATTTTTTTCCATTATGCATGCAAATATAGCCATCAATCGTTTTCATAAATGCAGTGAAAACAGGATGATATTTTTCTCTTGTTCTGGTATTTCTTACTGCTTTTACTCTTCTTTCATCCATGTCAATAGCTCCATGTTGAATCAATTTTTTAGCTTCTTCTTTAGCTGTAACAAATAATTCTCCAACATAAAGTTTATTTATATCTATTTTTTCCATTCATATCTCCTTATATATTGATAATCTCTTCTATCTTCTTTTTCGTTTGTTCTTCTAAGTTTCCTTCTAATAATTCCTTTAGAGCTTTCGTTGTTTTATAATTATGTAAAGTACTTTCTAAATGTTCAAGTTTAGCTTCTGCTTTTTTGATTGCATTTCCTATAAAACTCCTAGAAACATCCATAAGCTCTGCTATTTCACCAGTCGATAGATTCTCTTTATAATAGTATTCCATAATTTTATAACTTTTTTCTGTTAGTAATACTCCATATATATCTAATAGCTCATTATAATATATAAATCTTTCCATCTACATCATATCCTTAAATAAACCATATATGTAGTTTTCTATGTCAAAAGTTGTTAAATCTTCCATTTTTTCTCCAAGTCCGACAAACTTTACAGGTATATTTACAGTTTCTTTAATAGCTAAAACAATTCCGCCTTTGGCAGTTCCATCTAATTTAGTTAAAACGATTCCTGTAATATTCGTTATTTCTTTAAAACTTTCCGCCTGCAAAATTCCATTTTGTCCAGTGGTGGCATCTATAACTAAAAGCGTTTCATGCGGAGCACCTTCTATTTGGGTTCCAATCACTTTGTTCATTTTTTCTAATTCTTTCATTAGATTTACTTTGTTATGTAATCTTCCTGCTGTATCAATTAGAATAATATCAGCGGCTTCTTCTTTGGCCTTTTTTAATCCATCAAAGATTACTCCCGCAGGATCTATGTTTTCTTTTCCATAAAACAAAGTACCTGTTCTATCTGCCCAAATATGCAATTGTTCTACCGCTCCCGCGCGAAAAGTATCTCCGGCTATTAACATTACTTTTTTTCCTTCATTTTTATATTTGTGAGCAAGCTTGGCAATTGTTGTTGTCTTTCCTACACCATTTACCCCTACCATCAATATGACAGTTGGTCCATTTGGTTGAACATTAATTTTACTAGTAATTGTTTCATTATTTACATAAATGATAAAGAGTTCATCAACAATAACTTCTTTTAAATAAGCTGTATCTGTTATATTTTCACTTTTTACTCTTTTACGTAATTTGTCCATAAAATCCAGTACTGTTTTTACTCCAATATCTGCCATGATTAAAATACTTTCTAACTCTTCAAAATACTCTTCATTGACTTTCGTATATTTTACTCCTAAAAAATTTAACTTTGAAACAAATTCATCCCTTGTCTTTTCTAATCCTTTATCATATTTTTCTAAAGTAAGTTCATCCTTTGTATCTTTTTTACTAATTATTCCTTTTAATTTATCAAAAAAACCCATTATGTTTTCCTCCTAATACCATTATAACATGTTTCTTCTTAATTATTATCTATATTTGTATTTTATCCTTTTATAGTAATATCTAATGTGTGGACAAAGAAGCTTTTTTTTGCTATAATGTTTTTATTGAAAAAACTTTATTGATGAAAGAAGGAAAATTTATGAAAGATAAAAGAATTGCTACGCAAGTCGTAGCTTTAGGTGGGCTTGGTGAAGTCGGCAAAAACATGTATATTGTGGAACATGATAATGAAATTATTATTATTGATGCTGGGGTAATGTTTCCAGAAGATAATTTATTAGGTGTGGATTATGTTATTCAAGATGTTAGTTATTTGAAGAAAAATGAACATAAAATAAAGGCTCTTTTTATTACCCATGGGCATGAAGATCATATCGGGGGAATTCCCTTTTTATTACAAGCCATTCAAATCCCAGTTATTTATACACCAAAAATTGCTCAAGATTTGATTAGTAAAAAACTTGTAGAAAGAAATATTAAGTATGATAATTTTCAAGTCATTACTCCTGAATTAGTAGTTAAGTTTAAACACTTTACGGTTGAATTTATTAATACAACGCACTCTATTCCAGATAGTTTTGCTCTTTTAATTAAAACTCCTAATGGGAATATATTTGAAACAGGAGACTTTAAATTTGATTTAACTCCTATTGGTCCAATGGCTGATATTCATAAAATGGCTCAAGCTGGTGTAGAAGGCGTTACCCTTTTACTTAGCGATTCAACGAATGCTTTATCAAGTGGTTACTCTAAAAGTGAAAGTGCTGTTGATGGAACATTAAATGACATGATTAGTAAGCACCATGGTCGCGTTATCATTGCTACTTTTGCTTCGAATATATATCGTGTTAAACATATTGCAGAAACATGTCGTAAATATAATCGTAAAATTATTGTTTTTGGCCGAAGCATGGAAAATAGTGTTGAACTTGCCCTTAATAATGGATTGTTAAAAGATAGATCTTTATTTATCGATGCTAATCAAGCTAAAAGTTTGAAAAGAAATGAAATCTGTATACTTTGTACTGGTAGTCAAGGAGAACCTTTAGCAGCTTTATCTAGAATTGCCAATGGACAACATAAACAAATATCTTTGTTAAATGATGATTTAGTTATCTTCTCTTCAAGTCCTATTCCTGGTAATGCAGAAAGTATTAACCGTATTATTAATAAATTATATTTAAAAGGTGTTCGTGTATTTACCAATTCTGAATTTAGTGATATTCATACTTCCGGTCATGCCAAAGAAGAAGAACTAAAATGGATGTTACGTATTATAAAACCTAAGTACTTTATGCCTATGCATGGAGAATATAGAATGCTTAAACGTCATACTGAACTAGGGGTTATGTGTGGTATTAATCCTAATAATACTCTTATTTGTTCAAATGGAGATGTTATTGAACTTTATAATGGAGAAGTTCGTAAAAGCGGACATATTCAAGCTGGAGACGTTTATGTAGATGGTTCTCGTGTCGGTGATATTGGTAGTGTTGTTATTAAAGATCGTAAATTAATGAGCCAAGATGGTATTTTAATTACTATTCTAAATATTAATACTCTTACTCGTAAACTTTTATTAAAACCAAATGTTACTGCTCGTGGATTTGTCTTAGTAAATGAAAACCAAGAACTTATGCAAAAGATTGAACATAAAATTGCTGAAGTCGCTAATAACTTTTTGGCTAAATCGCCTTATACTTATACCGATTTAAAAAATCAAATTATTTTGGAATTATTACCATTTATTAATTCTTTAACGGGTAGAAAACCTATTATCTTACCTGTTATTATGGAAGTTAATCAAGCTTAAAAAAAGAGGCTCTGTTACAAGTCTCTTTTAGTTTTGTATACTATTTTCTTTTCTTCCTCTTTTTCTTGCTATATTCGCTGTTGTTAACAGGTATCTTTCGCCCTCACCTAAATAACAATAATAATTAGGACCTTTTTTTATAGCAGATAGTCCTTCACAATATGCTTTATAAATAGCATTTTCACCGCTTACCATTCGAGTAGCATCAATGGCTTTATTTATTTTCAGCATTTCTTGAAGAAATATAAAATTGTATGGCAAGCTTCATTTCTTGCTAATCGCCATTCATTCTTCGCTTGCCCTAAACTATTTTTGCTTTCTCTCATTCTTCTACGATTTGTATCATCCCAAGTCTCATGGTAGTAAGCACCACTCGAACTCATATTTTTAGCAGATGCCTTTAATCCTTCAATTAATTCATCTAACTTTTCTAAAATGGCTGTAGCCGGTTCATCTGGCGCAGCTTCTTTTAATGTTGCAAAATAGTCTGTAATATTTTGTAAAATGGCATTTAATACTTCTCGTAATAATGACAGTTCTCGAATAATATTATGATTCGTTCTACTTTGATGTGCTCCCCATGAATTTTTGCTATGAGCCATAAATCTATAACAAGAGATTGCATGTACTAAACCATCGTAAGCAAAATTTACAGAACCTGCTATATCACCTTTAATATTATTTATTCTTTGCCCCTTTTCTTCATCAAATGTTGGAATTAAATTTTTGCATTCTTCTGCAGCTAACATGATATATTTCCTTTCTAATTATCTAAATATTTATTTTGCTTCTTCTTGTACTCTTGTTTCTCTTATAACGGTTATTTTTATTGTTCCTGGATATTGCATTTCATTTTCTATTTGCGTTTTTATATCTCTGGCAATTTTGTAACTTTTGGCATCATCTATTTCGTTTGGTTTTACAATTACCCGTAATTCACGTCCTGCTTGCATTGCATAGGTTTTATCAACGCCTTCATAAGAGTTTCCTATTTCTTCTAATTGTTCTAAACGCTTAATGTAATTTTCAAGCGAATCATTTCTAGCTCCTGGTCTAGCAGCTGATAATGTATCTGCTGTTGCTACTAAAACTGCTATCGTGTATTTAGCTTCTGCATCCCCATGATGTGATGCAATAGAGTTAATAACTACATCTGCTTCATGATGCTTTTTAGCAAATTCTTCGCCGATTTCTACGTGTGAGCCTTCAACTTCGAAGTCTATGGCTTTTCCAATGTCATGTAAAAGTCCAGCTCTTTTGGCTAAAGCAACATTTTCTCCTAGCTCAGCAGCCATTAAACCACATAAATTAGCTACTTCAACAGAATGTTGCAACGCATTTTGGCCATAGCTTGTACGGAAATTTAATTTTCCTACTAAATTTATTAGCTCTGGGTCCATTCTCGTTATACCTAAATCACTAATGGTTTTATTTCCCATTTCCATGATTTTAGTATTCATATCTTTTACTGTCTTATCATATACTTCTTCAATACGTCCTGGATGTATTCTTCCATCTTTAATTAGGGTTTCAATCGTTATTTTGGCGATTTCTCTTCTTAATGGATCAAAGGATGAAATAACAATGGCTTCTGGAGTGTCATCAATTATTAAATCAACTCCTGTTACAGATTCGATAGTTCTAATGTTTCTTCCTTCTCTACCAATTAGTCTACCTTTCATATCATCTGATGGTAATTCAATTGTACTTACTGTACCAAGATTTACTACATCATCTGCATATCTTTCCATGCTATTTACTATTAGCTGTTTGGCAATTTCATGCGCTTCTACCTTGGCCTTTGAAACTTGTTCTTTGATATAACCCGTTATTTCTAATTCCATATCATTTTCAACACGTTCCATAATAAGCTGACGCGCTTTTTCTTTGCTAAATCCTGCAATACTTTCTAGTTTTTCAACTTCTTCTTTAAGAAGTTTATCCATTTTTTCCTCTTTTTCTTGTAATTTCTTTTGTTTGGCTAATAAATCATTTTCTTTTTCTTGTAAAGAATTATCTCTTTTTTGAAGCATTTCTTCTCTTTTATCAAGACTATTTTCCCTTGTTAAAAGACGATCTTCACTTTGAGCAATTTCTAATTTTTTTTCTTTAATTTCTTGATCTGTTTGAATCTTTAATTTATGACTTTCTTCTTTTAATTCAAGTAAAGCATCTCTTTTATTCTTTTCTGCTTCCTTTTTTGCTTCTTCAATAAATTTATTAGCTTTTGACATAGCTTTAGAAGCCTTGATGGAAAAAATAATCCATACTATGACTCCCCCTACTAAAATCCCAACAATAAGAGTTAAAATGGAAAGTAAAATTTTATCCATTTTAAGTCCTCCATTTTCTTTATTTATAGATTTAATTTTCTTTATATCTATAGTTTAATTATAATTGGTATCTGTAAATTAATCAAGTCAAACATACCAGAATTCCTATTTTTTATTAGCTCTTTTTATCTTTATATTTTCCCTTATTTTGATAATACTTCTCACTATTTTTATTATTCATTGAAAAACAAATAGCTCTAAAACAAAAAAAGTCAAAGGCAATATTGACTTTCTAGTGTTTAATTCTCTGCTTTCTTTTTCGTAGCGTCCTTTTTTACTTCACTTTTTACTTCAAAACCATAGTGCTCTCTTACTTTCTTTTCTATTTCATCTCTTAATTCAGGATTTTCTTTTAAGTAAATTTTGACATTTTCTTTTCCTTGTCCAATCTTTTCCCCATTATAAGAATACCATGCTCCACTTTTATCCATGATGGAAAGCTCACTTGCTATATCAATGATTTCGCCTTCTCTTGATACACCACTTCCATACATGATATCTACACAAGCCGTTTTAAATGGCGGTGCCACTTTATTTTTTACTACTTTTACATTGGTTTTATTTCCAATGATTTGGTCTCCCATCTTAATTTGTTCTCCACGACGTATATCTAAGCGTATGGTCGAATAAAATTTAAGCGCTCTTCCTCCTGGAGTTGTTTCTGGATTTCCAAACATTACTCCTACTTTTTCTCTTAATTGATTAATAAAGATTGCTGTTGTCTTTGTCTTATTCATTGTTCCAGATAGTTTACGTAAGGCTTGAGACATTAATCTTGCTTGAAGCCCAACATGTGAATCACCCATTTCACCATCGATTTCTGCTTGTGGAACTAACGCTGCTACAGAGTCAATTACTACTAGGCTTACTGCTTCACTTCTTACCAAAGCTTCACATATTTCCAAAGCTTGTTCTCCTGTATCTGGTTGTGATAAGAGTAATTCATTTATATTTACTCCTAAGCTTTTAGCATAAACAGGGTCCAAGGCGTGTTCAGCGTCGATAAATGCTGCTCTCCCCCCTGTTTTTTGCACTTCTGCAATTGCTTGTAAAGCTATTGTTGTTTTACCACTTGATTCTGGACCATATATTTCAATGATTCTTCCCTTTGGAAAACCACCTACTCCTAATGCTATGTCTATGGCTATTGATCCACTAGATGTTACATCTACTTCCATGTGTTCATTATCGCCTAATTTCATAATTGCCCCAGCACCAAATTGTTTTTCTATATCTGCTAAAACTTGCTCTAATGCTTTATCTTTATTCTTTTCATCTTTTGTTGTTTTCATTGTCTCCTCCTAATGAATTACTCTGATACAACCTAATTCTATCTTAGAAAATCTAAAATGTCAACATATTTTTACAAACATTTGTTTTTAAATTCCTAAATCACTCTTCTTTATTTCTTCTATTTATACTAATTAATTCTAAATCATCAGTTAATTGCTTAATTCTCTCAATAATTCTTTTAGCTTTTACTGCATCTTCACTACCTTTTGTGATACTTAAATTACGTTCTAATTCTTCTATTGTTAAATTAGAAGTAAAAAAGGTTGTTAATTTTTTATTCATTCTACTTTGTAAAATGGTCCCTAATATTTCATCTCTTCCCCATGCGGTTACATTCTCTGCTCCAATATCATCTAGAAGAAGAATATCTACATTTTCTAAGTAGTTTATCTTGCTTTCTAAACTAGCAAAATCTTCTTTAAAATTCCTTAATAATTCCTGAAAATAAACTATCTCTATATCAGCATTCTTCTTTTCTTTTAATTCATTTAATAAAGCTGCTATCAAAAACGTTTTTCCACTACCAAAATTACCATGTAAATATAACCCTCTTAAGGTATTTACTTTTTCATATTTATCATAATATTCTTTTAACCATTTAATTACCTTAATACGATTCTTATCTTTTACATCGATATCCTTCATTCGAGCATTTTTGACATCATCTAATGAGGCTTCTTTTTCCCTTATTTTCTTTAGTAATGTTTTTTGATATTTACAAGGAGCATAAATAAAATTTACATGCGTATCATCTTCTCTTTTTGGAAAATTTACATGTCCCTTGACTTTATTTTGACACATAAATAACCCTTTACAATTTTTACAATTTCTTAATTCTTCACATGTATCTTCTAATTTAGTTGTATACTTCTTCCCTACTTCTTTATCAATCTTTGCTTTTTTTATAAGACTCGCAAAATCACTATCATTTAAAGCTTCTATAAAGTTTTTCTCTAACTCTTTTTCTCTTTTAGTATCTACTTTTATTCCTAACTCCATTATTTAAACTCCTTTAATAAATTCTCTAACTCTTTAGCATCTTCATCACTTATTTCAGTACTTTCTATCTTCTTATTAAACCATACAGGATCTTTACTCTTTTTAACAACTTCTTTCGTCTTTTTCTCTAATCTTTTATGCTCTTTTTCTGCAAAATTCAGTAGCTGTTTTTAAACCAGCTCTTTTCCACTGACTAGCTACCGCTTCGACATAAGATTTTGTAAGGCGATTATTGTTTTTTCTTAAACAGTAGTCTAATAATACATTTATTACTGCTGGAGGTAATTTAAACTCTGTTACCAATTCTTCAATAATTTTCATTTCTCCAGCCGTTATTTTAGATACTTTATTCTTTGCTCTTAAAAAATCAACTGGATTAATTCCATCAAACATAGCTATAATCTTGCCTCGTAAAGATGCATCTCCAACTGGACTTTTTAAATATTCTGGCTGACTTCTGTAAACAAGCGTCGGTAAGGCGCCTCGATCAAAAGTATATTGTTTTCTAGCTTCTAATCTTAATCCATTTTTATCAATCATACCATACTCATTTAATACACTTCTTATTAATTCCATCATCTTTAATGAATCTAGTTTGTATATATAAGCTAATTCATTTATTAGTTCTTTTGTCTTCTTATTCAGCGCTCTTTCGTTCATTATTCCTTTGGGAATAGAGGCTGCAATAAAATCAAAGTCAACTTGATCAACACAAGTTATGTCTGCTGTTTGTCTATCTAAAGCTGCAAATACAGGGATATCACAGGATGAGGCATATACTTCATCCATCGCCTTCGTAATTTCTTTATATTCTCTTAAATCTAGTTTCTCTTTTTGGTAATTTCTCTTTAAATGTTGGTATTCACTTTCTCCAATATTATTATATAAAACTACATTTAATATGGGATGATTAAAAAATTCTGCTGGTGTAAGTGGCGAATACATTTCATATACGTAAGAGTTAATACTACCTTCTTTAACATACACTTTTAATAATCCAACAGCTTCTAGGGCCGTTCTAGCTTCTTTAATCGTATTTAAAGGACATTTTAATATACTCATAAGGTGATGATGGGTAAATGCTCTTGATATTTGTTCTGTTTCTAAATCGTTCCATAATGTTAAATAAATACTTATCGCTAAATGTCCTATTATTGGTTCATAAAAGGATATTAATATTTTTTTATCAAAGTCATTTAAAATTGTTTTATTATAAACAATATAAGAATCAGCGGGTAAAAGAGAATAACTTTCCATAACAATCACCTTCCTTTTTTAATATACTTATTATAACATTTGCAAGACAATTTAAAAAGAAATATCTTCTTGTAAATATTTCCTTTTCTCTACTTTTTCTTTAATGTTATACACTCTATTCCTGGTTTATATAGTTTTCTTATCAGCGGATTGTTTTGACGTTTTCTATTCATTACTAAAGGTGGTGCTATTACTAATGAAGTATCCGAAACTGTTTTTATCCCTCTAGCATTATCAGGAAAATAACCTTCGACCGGCGCCAATAAACCAGAATGGCCAGGGATTATTTTGTCCATTATTGGAGGAAGTGCTCCATTATGCATATGCCCACTTAAAAGTAAGGTATATTCTTCATGCATTTCATCTAATATGTGCACAGGTGAATGAAATAATAAAATGTTTAAAGCCTCTGGATCTAATTCTTCTTTTATCTTATTTAAATTAGGAGTTACATATTCTTGGAATGCTCTTTGACCTTCTTTGCTTTCTTCATAGTATTCTAAGGCTTTATCTTGTAAATCTAGACCCACAAAGGTTTTCTCATCATCCTTAAATTTATTTCCTATTAAAGCATGGACATTGGGAATATCATTTAAGGATTCAAAAAAGGCCTTAGATTCAAAATATAGTTTATCCGGAAAACTTAGGCAATCATGATTCCCTCTTATCAATAAAACAGGTGCAATTGTCCCTAACGACTCTAACCATAATTTTATTCTACTTGTTATTGATGCATCTAATGTACATGCCGCATTGTCAAATAAATCTCCTGTAAAACAAATATAATTTGGATTTAAATAAGCAATTTTTTGGAATAAATCATATAAAAAATCTTTGTCATTTACTTCACTTTCATGTAAATCAGATATATGTACTATATGTATATCTTTTTGACAACAATGGCTATATATTGTATGTTCTTTTAAATAATATTTCATAATAACCCCTCCGTGTTACACTATTATACATTAAAACTTAATTTATTACTAGCTTTTTATTTTCCAAAAAGAAGATACTACTTCAGAAAGCATTTGGGGATTATCTATATTCACTTCATGTGATGAATGACTTATTGTTTTATATTCACTATTTTTTATCTTATTTTTTAATAATTTAGCACTTTTTAGATTTACTTTATCCTTAACCCCGCATAAAATTAAACTTCTACATTTTATTTTGTCTAAATCTTTTGCAATATTAAGATTGTTCATTGAACGAACTAAAGCAATAAATTCTTTTTTAGAGCACCCTATTTTTTTAAAAGTTTTTTTAGGCATCATAGAAAATATTAAATTTTGAATTTTAAAAAGAACTTTTGGTATTCTATAGGGAGTGCCAATTAATATGATTGAATTTACTTTTTCTGGATATTCCTTAGCAAAATCTAACGCTAATATGCCCCCTAAAGAAAGGCCACATAGGTTTACTTTTTCTTTTTGAAGATTACAGAAAGCCGAAAATGCTTTATATAGATTTTCATAACTCACGAATGTATTATTCATCATTTCAAATAAATTAACGCTGATGGTCTCAATATCATTGATCTTTAAATATATACTCGTTTTTTCCCAACTTTCTTTATTTTGGCCTAAACCATGTATTAAAATATTTATCATATCAATCTCTTTTACTAAGCTTTTGCTTTAATAACATATATATCGCTATTAGTATCATTACTAGAGCACACATTACATTGGGTATATTATTGGTATTATTAGAAATATCTAATACTTTTGCACAAAATGGATTCGTAATTACTGTAACAATAGATAATAGAAATAGACTAATAGAAATTTTATAATAAAGAGCGATTTTAGTAAAAGTACATATTAAAATAGAAATCCATAAAAAGATAAAAACAAATGATGCAATTAAATAACTATCTATTAACCAGTTTCCTTTATTAATATAATTTATAATAAATAATAAGATATATATTAAAATAGTAACAATAGCAGATATTTTACAAAATTTGTATTTATTATTTTTAAGATATAAAGGAAGACTTGTTATGGCAAAAGATATTAATATACTTAACAACACAATTAAAAACCAAGATATTTTATGATCTATTACTACATTACAAATAAGGCAAGTAATAAGGCCTATTAAATATCCTATATTAATTGTATTGAAGAACCACTTTTTAATTGTTCTGTATTTTTTAATTTCTTTTTTTTCTTTATTTAAGACTTCATCATCACAGGCAGTAAAAAATTCATGTTCTGAGATATTTAACTCTTTACATAGATTTGTTATAACAGTTATATCAGGATAGGATATTCCTCGTTCCCATTTGGATATGGTACTAGGAATTACATATAATTTATTGGCTAATTCTTCTTGTGTTATATTTTTTTCTTTTCTTTTTTCTGAAATATATTTACCAAAACTTTTTTTATCTTGCATAAAACTCTTCTCCTTTCAAGAACTATTTTATTATCTATAACTACTTAAAACAATAGCTAGTTAAGCCACTTTAATCTTAAACTAGGACTTTTCTCATTTTATTTATCCTCCAAAATAAATGTTTTTTATTTTCTTTCGTATTTCTTTTGTTATTTTATACTTGGCCATTCCACGATTAACTTCCGTAGGTACAATAGAATCTATACTGTAATGTGGACAAACTGCTGTTTTTTCATCATCTACCCAGGTATTTATCTTTTCATAATTAAAAGATGCTCTGCAAAAAGACATGTACAATGGTTGTATTGTTTCAATAATTCTTTGTTTTTGCTACAATAAGAATAAATTAATTCATAAAGTTCCATATAAATGCCTCCTAAAATTTGTTTATCTACTTCAAATTATGCGTTTTGATTTTAATTTTAATATTTTTATCATTGCCGTATTTTCTCTTGCAGTATCTTGAATATCTTGTATGGTCTCACGTTCCATGTCAAAAGTTTATATTATTATCTTTTTCAAATCCAGCATCTAAATTTATATAACCTTTTTCTTTCTTATCAATATTGATAAATGATAATCGTATATTGATATTATATCCTTTATTTCTGTTTTTTGTATATGGTCCAACAAATATTTTTTGTTCACTAACCTCAATTTTCTTATTGTCTATGTGTAATATAAATATCACTCCTTTATATTTTTCATAATTTAATACTTAAATACAATATCAACTTATTTAATAAAATCTTCTAATTTTTTTCTTTCGTGTTTATTAGTTAAAAAGTATAGCCATTTTGTATCTAATAAATCCTTAACATATTTTTTATCGTTTAATATCAATATGTTATCTACAATATATTGTTGATCTAATTCCTTCCAAAAATCATTACAAGCATCTAGGAAATCTGCTAGTATATGAGCATCTTTATATTTAATAAAATAATCAATCAAAAATTTTTGATTATATTGAGTATATATGCATGTTAAAAATATTATACAATATAAATTTTTGTCACTTATTAATTTTTTGACGAATTGTAAGTGTTCAGCTTCAGTTAAATGAGTAATTAAAGTATAGTATGGTCCATTTTTATATTGGTCTAATATCAGTTGTTCTTTTTTGTTATATTTATTTAACATTTTTACCTTCTTTTTATTTTTTTTATTTATTTAAAGATTTTATTTACAAAATTATTAATTAATTCTTCCGATTCTATTTCATTAATAGCAAAACATTTTTTACCTAAATCTTTAAATGATGCACCACATGAATATAATTTTTTTCTATCTATAATTATAAATCTATCGTGAAATATATTAATATTTTTAAAATCTATATTAGAATACTCACTTTCATATTTTTTTACCAAAGTGTCATCAATATTTTTAGAAATAATGATTATTTTCTTATCTACATTTTTTAAAATTTTCAATAACTCTTTTCCAGCGTAATTATCAATAATAATTATTTCTTCTTTTGCTGTACCAAATATATCTAATAAAAATACATAAGCATCAAATATTTGCCCCTCAAAAAATATTGTATTCATTTTTTCTTTCTCTTGCATTTTATTAAAAGTGGTTTCTAGTTTTAATATTCTATTCTCGTGATTAATTAACATTTGACTATTTATTAAACTATTTGAAACATATCTTCTTAATTTTACAAAAGCATCCATAATGCTAATGCTTACTTCAACAGCAATTTCAGATTTTAATATAGTAGCTAACATCATTACGCCTTGTTCTGTAAATACACGAGGATTACTTCTAGACATTTTACTATAATTTGTGGTCAAATTTTTTGACCGCAATTCTTCTAATTCGGTATCATTTAAAACCCAAGAAAATCTTTTTGGAAATTTTAATGGATTATTTCTAACTGCTTGATTTATTTCTTTTGTACCATTTTTACATTGATATAATCTAGCTAACTCTGAATCTAGCATTACTTGGGTCCCATTTATTTCATAGATCATATTTTCTACATTATCACTAACTTCTTCAATTTCTTTTTCTTTAACTGCAATATTTGCCATTTAAAACCTCCCGAAAACAATTAATTTAAATAAATATAACATAGTTAAATTTTTAGAATTATTATAATACTTTTGACAATCATTTTAAAGATTATAGTGTACATTACTTCAAAAAATAGATATAAATATCTTCATACTCATTAAAGAAAAGATAGAGTATAAGGTTCTATATAGGCAATATTCGTATATGTTAAGTTAATAATTCTACCTTGTTCTATTTTTGCTTTAATTTATTTATTAGTATGAAGTGCATGACGCCGCTTTTAATTGGTACAAATAAAAATTAAATTTTGGTTATTACCATCCAAAATTATTGACACCTTTCTTATTACTAACTTAATTAAAAACATAATAAAACTCGAACTTTATAATTCCAAAAGTTCGAGTTTGGTATCAATCTGGTGGAGGATGTGGGATTCGAACCCGCGACCCCCTGCGTGCAGGGCAGGTGCTCTAGCCAGCTGAGCTAATCCCCCAGAAGACAAGATTATTTTATCATATGGATTTTAAATAATCAAGCATTTTTAGATAATTTTACTCTTCTGTTGCAATTTTTATCATGCCAGCATCGACTTCTTCTAGTGCACGACCCAATTCTTTTTTATTTTTATATTCGCTTTCCTTCATTTGATAATGATTATTTTCAAGCATTTGTTTACTTCTAATGGATGCCACATGCACTAGCTTGTATTTTGAATCTACAACATTTAGTAGTTTATCTATTGATGGATATAACATAATTTATACACTTCCTTACATTATTATCATACTAAATAACGCACACTTAATTCAACTAAACGTCAATTCTTTTACGTCTTCTTTACAAATTTTTCTTAAAGCATTTAAAATTACTACCATTGCCCAAGTATCTTGTCTACAATAAATACGTAATGCTTCTTGATATAACCTTAATTCTTCTTTTGTCATTTGATTATACATCGCGTAGGCTACTATTGCTTCTGTCCCATTTTTAACAGTTAAACCTTCATAAGTAAGATTGCTAAAAACAGGTAAAGTTTTCTTTATAGAATATGAACCGCTTAATTCTTTGGCATAATAATTAGGTAAACTACTTCTTTTCTTGTCAAATCCTAAATTTTCATAAAACTCACTTTTGGTATTAATAAGCCACATTAAATCAAAGCCTCTATTATATATCTTCATCAGTTGTTCTTTATATTTAGGGAAAATATTTCCTAACTCTTTAATTCTACTTTTTTCAAAAGCAACATTTTGAGCAAATAACGTTCCTTTATCTCCATCTATATGTTTAATTAATTCCTTTATTAAATCTTCTCTTTCATCTTTATCAAAACTTTGGGCTAAAAATATATAATTGTCTTTTAATTCATCACATTCTCCAGGAGCACGCTCAATATGCAAGCTAAATTCAAAAGGAGACTGCATATAAGGTCTTTCACCTTTAAATCTCGGCACAGGACAAGGCATAGTTTCAAAATCTAAGTGATAAATAGGATACTCTAAACATTTTAAACCTGCTTTTATCTTCTCTTTATCTATATAAATATCATTAAATTCTACAGCCTTTCTTTGAATTCTATGCTTTTCACTCATAATCCAATCTTCTGGAATATCTAACATATTTATATAACCATTATTAATTAAATCTAGTCCCTTTATCCTTTCCTTCTCATTTATTTTAAAACCAGCTGTATTGTTTAGATAATTTAAACTCGAATTATATTTTGGAATATTCTTACCACATATTAAAGAAAAATAAGGACACTCTTTATAACCTTTCCTATCACACCATACCCCTAAAGGACAAGTTGATGCATCTAATTTATATATATTTTCTTTTAATTCTTCCTCAATCTTTTTTATCATCTGTTGGTATTCTTCTGTTACTTTCGTTACATCAATAAATACTATAAGTTCATTATCTTCAGCATCTTTTTCATATATAGGCTTTTTACCACTATAACTCCCATCAAATGTATATTGGTGATTTAATACCGCTAGATAATATTTTATATCTTTTAATTTGTCTTCATTGTTAGATGACCTATACTCCCCTTCTAAAATAAACCTTTGAATCGCCAAATCATATACATACGTTCCCACAGAACTATATCGATCAAATAATTCATTTCTCTTTTTGGTATACTCTTCTAAAGGCATTTCTTTTTCTATATCATAATCTTTTATTTCCTCTTTTAAAGAATAACAATTGCTTTTTTTATCAAATGAAAAAATAGAGTATTTCTCTTTCTTTTTATACCCACTTTCTAATTTTATAAATTTATTACTGGTTGTTGCCTTTACTTCAATAATATTAATTTTCTCTTCATCATCATTATATATATCTACATAACATATATACTTTATGCCATCTTTATTAAATTCAAAACTTTCTTGATTCTTAGTATCTAATGCGTAAGTAAACTTTCCTTTAAAATACTTCTTAGCTATTTTGCCAGCTTCTAATTCTACTAATTTATAATATGGTAACATCGCCTCCAGCTGTTTATTTTCATTTTTGGTTAAATCTTCTTCACAGGCTTCATCCCCAAACATGTTCCCTATTATTTCTTGTATTTGAAGTAATCTTTCTTGTTCTTTATATTCTTCATAAGTAATATCTGCTTCTAACTTCTCTTTTCGTATATCTTCTAAAGCAGCATATCTTCGGCATCTTGTGTAATTGATAAAATCTGTTTTTGTTATTGCCATATTACACCAATACTTTTGCGCTTACTCCATCATTTTCATACGTTATTTTAACCTTTAGATCATTTAATGTTTTTTTCTCATCTCTCGGATCACTAACGCTTGCTTCGGTATTGTTTAATATAAATCCTTCTTTAGCTAAATCTTCTACTGTTACATAAATATCTTTTTCTTCTTCAAATAATTTCAAATTATTTTCTCCGTAGATTCGTGCTCCCTTTTCAATTGAAGCTAATGTTTGCTTATATAACTCTTCTTCATAGTTATAATCAAAAGCATAAGATACCTTATTTGCTGCAATAAAGTAAATAACTCCAAATACTGCTATAACTACTAATAATTCTACGACTGTATATCCATTCTTTTTCATTTAATTTACCTCATTTTTACTAAAGCCTCTATATTCCCATAAAGGAAAGTCATTACGTATTTTTTTTACTTCTTCAAGCATTTTATTTTTTAACTTATCATTTTTAAATTCAAATAAATCCATAATTGTTTTTTCTAATTTTTCGTTTGCCAATGCTTCTTCGTTTAATGATGTATATAAATATGGTGTCACTATTTCCTTATCAATAAATTCTATATCTTTATTTTTAAATACATAGTTTGATTTTAAAACTTTTATATATTTTTTATAACTTTTTATATTATGATGATATAAATGTGTTCCTAATAATATATATTCTTTTTTACTAAACACTTTTATGTCTTTATTTTTTAGATATTTTTCTATTCTTTCTTTATTTTTTAATGCTTTACTAGTAATATTCTTTTCATTTATTTGATATTCTTTTTTATAATATATGTTTAATTTTTGTTCCCATAATTCATCTATTGGTTTTAGGTATTTTTCAAAAACACTTTTATCTATTACCCCATAAGCAATGATAAGACCCAAGGCATACATATATAATTCATTTTGTTTTGTTATTTTTTTCAAAATTTCTTTATTATTTATAAGCAATTTTATTTCTTCATATATATCACTTGGAATTTCTAATTCTTTATTTTTAAATACTATTTTCTTCTCTATAGCATAATTTATAAAACTCTTATTTCTTGTAGTTTCTTTATTATTAGATACACATTTTTTTAAATATTCAAAATCTACTAAATCTAAAGATTCTATAAAATATGTAACATAGTTTTTTTCTTCTTCTATTAAATACTTTATAATATCTGCTTTCTTTTTCTTTTCTATATTTTTTTCATATTCTATATTTTTACACGCACATAATTCATGATAAAACTTTAGTATTTCTACTAACTTTGCTTTATTTAATTCATCTAAATAACTTTTCCATTCATTTGTAATGCTAAACATGTTGTAGCCTCCTTAATCTTCTTCATTATTATACCTTATTTTTCTTCTTTTTTCTATGGTAATTATGTGAAACTATGATAATTTTTCTATTTTGCTCTGTAAAACAAAAAACCTGCTTACATCTTGCAGGTTTATTTATTCTACATTTATTTTATAAGGGCTAGTTTTCGTTCCTTCTCCTTCTATAATACTGATGGTTGAAGGTAAGACAATAGTTGGAGAAAAGCCTAATGAAACACTTGTTGTTTCTACTTTAAGATCTCCTTTTGCATAATCAGGATCAAGCTTACTTATTGCGAATATAGATTGATTATCAGTAGATAATCTTGTTAAAAGCGTCACTGTATCAGAGGCTTTCATCCAAGAGTCAGCGCTTCCATAATCTGAAAGATTTTTCGTCCAATGAGAAGAAGTAGCTGAATATGCATATTCACTTACATAGACCATCCCCACTTTTGCTTGATATGTTGTATTATTTTTATTACTTCCCAGTTCATAGTTATAAGCATTTTTAGGAGTTCCTAAACCATTTTCTCTTGTCAATCCTCCGACATACCAAGTATTTATAGGAATAACATTTTTCCAACTATCTCCTAAAAGATCTAAAATTTTTCCGTTTAATGTTTCTTTATTTAAAGTGCTTTCACTCCAAATGTTTGATCCTTTAGCTGTTCCGCTCCAATATACCGAAATGCCTATTGTCATCGATCTTTCGATTCGTAACTTTACTTGATTTCCAAAAACTCCAATAATACGACCTTGTATCGAACAACCTCCACTTGAGGTATAAAAACATACATAGTTATTTGGATTTTCTCCTGCAAAACGGTATGAATTATCTCCGGCACTATTGGCTAGACTGGTTGTATGATAATAGATTCCATTTGATCCTTGGCTTGTATAAAGAGACTTCACTTTCGTCACTAATGTTGTATTGGTTGTTACAGATAAGCTATATACACTTGATTCTCTATTGTTACTATCTACTACTTTTATTTTAATATTATAAGAAGTTCCACTTGTTAGTCCACTAAAAGTATAGCTATTTGACATTTCTGCACTAGAATTTGTTACCCAATTACTTCCTCCATCTTTACTATACATGTATTTGGCTATGTTTCCATCTCCCGCTGTTCCTGTTGAGCTTATAGTTATACTTGATCCTGTTTTAGTTGTTGTTGCACTTACGCTTGGTACTCGATATGTGTTTGTTGTTACATCTAAACTATATGGATTGGACATTCTTCCATTTGTATCTTCCACTTTTACTTTGATATTATATTCTGTATTTTCGTTCAAGCCAGTAAAAGTATATTCATTAGATGTTTGTCCTTCACTCCAGGTACTTCCATTATCCTTACTAAAATAATACTTGCTTATATTATTTGTTCCTTTACTGGCTGTTGCTGTTAATGTTATTGAGTTATAGTTTTTCGTATTTGTTACTGTTGTTATACTTGGATTGATATATGTACTTGTTGCTATTGTTTTAGCATACTCTAATGAATAATATCCTTCTGTGTCACTTACCTTTACTTTTATCTTATAGGTTGTTGTATCCATTAGGTTAGTAAATGTATATTCTCCCGAAGTTTGTGCTTCACTCCATGTTGCTCCATCATCTTTACTAAAGTAA
>CAOOMX010000018.1:0-251 GCA_948497845.1 uncultured Bacilli bacterium
CATTTAATGTTAGCATTGATGAAATTTTGGATAATGAGTCAAAGGAGTTTTTAATGAACAAAATAAGTAATACAGAACGATTAGCAGGAATGATAATTAAAATATTAAAAGTAATAGGAATTATATTTATTGGCTATATTATATTTATGATAGTCGCAGTAATAGGGATAGGAATATATACATTATCTCCAGGAAATTCTAATGTGGAAGGTAGTGCTACTACGATATGTTCTATTGATAATAAAAAGTAT
>CAOOMX010000018.1:332-3684 GCA_948497845.1 uncultured Bacilli bacterium
AAATTGTAGATTTTAATAATATTGATAGCTCGATGACGAATGTCGAAAATTATTTTAAATCAAAAAATGGAAGTTGTGAATAAATTACAATTTAGGAATATCTAAAAATTATGAAAAAAGATAAAGTAGATAAAGGTTTTGAGTTATTATATGATAATCTATCATACAGAAGAAAATTTATTAGGACTATTTGGCTTATTCCTATTGGCATTGTAGTTGGTATTGTTATTACTTATATAAGTATCATAGTTTCAATATTTTATTGGGTATGGGTTACTATAAGTGTAATTAAGCAATTAAAAGATAATTATACTTTGTGGAAGACAGGAACTAAAAAATAAATTACAATTTTTCGAGCAGATTAATTTATAAAAATTAGTCTGTTTTTGTTCCTAAAATTATAAAATTATGCTATATTTATATTAGTTAGTAATTTTTACTACCTACTATTGCTTTTGAGAAAAGTTATTCGACTTCTTCTTCACAGGCACCACAAGATTTTTATCCGAACCCATATTAAACGGTTCGGTTTATTTATATATAACATATGCTGAATAATGAACTTAATATTGAATGATGAAATAAATGACAGGAGGGATTAAAATGGAATTTCGTACAGATTTAGTATATTCTATTTCTCAATATAATGACCAAAGTTATGGGCTTTTAACTCTTGGAGAATCTAAAATTATTCAATTAGAAAATGGAAAAAATGTTGAACTATTACCATATTTATTGCAAACTCATTGTACTCGTGGAACAAGCAAGAATGACCCAAGAATTAGAAAGCGTAATGAGGTAGCTATTCCTCAGTTAGCAGAAGCATATGCAGATCATTACAATAATGCAGGGCTTGGTGAACATTGGACTACTGAAGAAGTAGAAGCAATGCTAAAGTGGCAATTAGGAGAAAGTTTAGGAAGATACTTTTTAGCAAAATGGGCAAGAGACTTGGAAAGTAATAAAGAGTTCCCAATAGGTTTTTTCTGTGCCTATGCAAAGCCATATCAAGGTGGTCAAATGATATGTGATGGAGAATTATTTGTCTTACCAGAATATCGTAAATTTGGTATTGGTACAGAATTAACTCAAGCTCTTTTTACGATAGCAAAATCATCAGGAGTAAACTTTTTTGAATCGTTAACTTATGAAGACGAAAATGGTTATCCTTTGAAATTTTGGCAAAAATTAGGGGTCAATCATGATGACTTAATTCATATTTATGGAGATGTTGAAGAAATACTGTCAAAAATTCGAAGTAAGAAAGAACATTAAAACTTTCTAAAAAATAGTATTTTTTGATATGCCATAAGGAGGATGTCTTGGATGTTGAGCATAAAAAATTTTGATGATAAGCAAAAAATGATGCATTATTATAGAACAAGTGATATGTTAAATTTATTATATTTTTTTCCACAATTAAGCCCTGTTAAGGACATAGTCATTGTAGAAAGTGAAGAAGATTATTTGGAAAATAAAGAATTTTTAAAAAGCTTTCAACAAAATAGAGTTGATACCTTAAAAGGGAGACCTCCTATTTTAGGGATAGAAAATGCAGGAAAAAGCCAATTTTTTTATGAAGGATTAAGACAAGTAAAGAAAAAAGATCCTTTAGGAGTATTAGTATTATTTAATATAACAAACAAGCCATCAGAAAGATATGAGAGATATGCAGGTATATCTGTTGGAGTAGAGTTAGGCAAAAGCGTTATGATTGATGCTGTATCCAAAGGTTTTGATGGTAGAGAAGTATCAAAAGGTATTTGTACGCATGAAAGATACTTTATTCCTTGGCATGAGTTAAGAAAAGTTAGTATAAATAACCTAAAACAATATCAAACATATCAAATTAGTAAAAAGGATTATCAAATAACTAGGCTTGAAAGAATAGAATTTTTAAAATCCATAGGTTTAAATCCAGATATATTTTCTCCCTGTATTCCAATAGATTATCAAGCAATCCCAGATTTTATTTGGTTAAGTGTAATTAAAAATCTTCTTAAAGAATTAGAAAAAAAGGAAGATATATTAGCAAACTGTGGATATACTAATTTTGTTATTTCTGGTCATACTGAGGGAAAAGAATTTGCTCCTTGGCAGATGTTTGATAAAAATAGATTTATATCCCAAAATAGAAGAAGATAATTTAGCATAAAAGATACGCTTTAGGGAAATATATAAATAGAGGAAAGCGTATGATAAAAGATTATGACATAATTGATTTTAATGGAGAACAACTCCTATGTCTTTATATAAACATAGACATGGAATTTGGGCGATTTAATAAAAGAGCTAAGAAGGATTTTGTTAACCAAATAAAAGATTATATTAAGAAAAATAAAGTTATTTTTAATGGTACTAAAGTAGCCTTAATAGCAAGTGGAGCTCTTTTAGGGACTGTTCTTTTAACAAAACCTAGCGCTGAAGAAACACCGCTTTTACCGCCATCTTCGTTAGCTGTTTTAGTAGATTCTAAAGTACCTGTTGAAAAAGAAGAGAAGAAAGAAGAACCAATTAAAGAAGAAGTAACTATAAAAGAGCCAACGAAAAAGGAAGATACCAAAAAACCTGTTACAAACCAGACGAATAGTTCTATTAAAATACCAAGTAAACCACCTAAAGAAGACTCTTCTAATACTATAAAACCACCAACAGAAACAAAAGAGAATAAAACCTTTATAACCCTAAAAAGAGCGAATAAGGAAATGGTAACTTTAGAATTAGAAGAATATGTTATAGGAGTTGTTGCAGCAGAAATGCCTGCAGCGTTTCATAAAGAAGCGTTAAAAGCTCAAGCAGTAATCGCAAGAACCTATGCATTAAAAGCAACGGAAAGAGGGACTCTTTTAACCGATACTTCTAGTACACAAAATTATAAAGATAATCAAGAATTAAAAAAGTTATGGGGGAATTCCTTTAATACGTATTATCAAAAAGTGCAATCTGCTGTTAATGAAACTAAAGGTATGTACTTGACATATAAAGGGAATCTTATTGAAGCTGTATATCATTCTACAAGTAATGGTCAAACGGAAAATAGCGAAAATGTATGGCAAAATGCTTTTCCATACCTTGTAAGTGTAGAAAGTATATATGATGTACAAAATCCCAGTTTTCTAAAAGAAGTATCTTTTACATATGAACAATTAGAAAATAAATTAAATCTAGCCTTAGACAGTAATTGTACAATTACTATTTTAAAGCGAACGGATGGTAATCGAGTAGAGCAAATAAAAATAAATGATACTATTTATAAAGGTGTAGATTTTCGAAATAAATTAGGATTAAGATCTGCTGATTTTTCGATAAATAAAACAGATACAGGAGTAATCATTACTACCAAAGGATTTGG
>CAOOMX010000018.1:3701-24651 GCA_948497845.1 uncultured Bacilli bacterium
ACATGGAGTAGGTTTAAGCCAATATGGTGCTAATGGAATGGCTAAGCAAGGCGCTACATACAAAGAAATATTAACGCATTATTATCAAGGTGTAAGTTTAGAAAGAGGAAAATAATTGATTTAGACCCTCTCCAATAAGTTGTGCTATATTGGCTACATATGCATCAATATCACTTGTACAAACGATTAAAGGCATAGAATCAACGTATTCGATCGCTGTAGCAACACCAATACAAATAACAGGTATACCAATAGAGCCTTGGGATATCTTTTTATTTTGACCAAAAAGACCACTACCTGGAGACATTCCTTCATCATTAATTTGAATAGAGTGATTCAAAAGATCTAATTGATCAGTCACTAAAGAATCGATAAGAATAAGTAAGTCTGGCTTAATTTCTTTGCTAATGCATGCAATCATCTTTTCTGTTGAAATGCCTGTTTTTCCCATAACGCTTGGTTCTAGTAATGAAACCTTTGCTCTTTTACTAAAAATGCCTAAATCATCCAGATGACTAGTAGCATCTATATGTTTAATAGCTTTAGGCCCAACGGCATCAGCTGTATATGCTTCATTGCCAAGTCCCACAACAAAAACATGGGATTGCGAAGAAAAGTGATTTCTTTTTAAAAACGACTTGACCTCATGTATAAATTTTTCTTGCAATGTTTTATCAGGTATCTTAAATTTTATTATTTTATTATGGCTATTTTCAAGAGCAAAATCAGTTCTAAGATTCATTGTATCACCACACCTAGTATGTAATATTTACTAAGAAAAGATACAAAGTTTCACAAATTAATCACAATATGGACATATAAAGCACAAACAATTTTATTAAACTTAATTACAGGTGGAATAAGCCTAAGTATATTTATTATCATTAACTCTTTTTACAAACCTTTCTATAAATATTTATAGTCTTATAGTTCCTACAAATTAAAGTTTTCTTTATAAATATACAAGACCAAATTAAAAAAAGTATAAAGGCTTACCACCAAAATGAAACAGAAAACGATTTTTAGCTTTTCTGCTTTTTCATTTGTTCTAGATTGCACAGAGACCAAATAAATGATAAAATAGATATAGTTTATGAGTAGGTGATAAAATGGTAGATAATAAAACAAGTATATTTAATGTACAAGAACTAAGACAAGAATTAATCCTTATGACCATAAATGAAGTAGTAGAAGCTATGGAATTCAAAGGATACAATCCAACGAGTCAACTGGTTGGCTTTTTGGCAACAGGTGATGAAAAATACATTACAACATTTAATAATTCACGAAAAAAGTTGTGCTGTTTTGAAAAAGAAGAAATAATTATGGCCATTGTAAATTCATATTTAGGAAAATAAAGTATGAGATATATGGGATTAGACCTAGGAACGACTTCTTTAGGAGTAGCTACAACAGATAAAACAAATACCATAACAACACCTTTAAAAGTTATAAAATTTCCAAAAGAAAGATATGATTTGGCCGTTGAAGAACTAAAACCGATTATTGAAGAAAAAAAGATAACAGATATAGTTTTGGGGTTACCAAAAAATATGGATAATACACTTGGTTTTGCGGCACAAAGAAGTATAGAGTTTAAAAACTTACTAAGCAATTTAGGTGTAAAAGTTCATTTTTATGACGAAAGATTGTCAACTGTTGAAGCGTTAAATATTTTAAAAACAACTGGTAATAAAAACATCAAAGAAAAGAATATAGTAGATGCTATATCTGCTAATATTATTTTAGAAAGTTATATGAAAGGAATAAAATGAAAAATAAGTTAATTATAGATAAAAATGGTCAAAAAGAAGAATATAATATTTTATTTAAAGTAGATATTACATCCAAAAAGATGAGCTATCTTGTTTATACGAAAGATGAAAAAAACAAAGAAGGCGAAACAATATGCTATGCAGGATGTTATGGCAAGTCAGATGGGCATCAAAGAATTGAACCGATTGAAGATGAATATACTTTAGAATTTTTAGACAGTGTTTTATTACAAGTACAAAAAAAGATGAATATAGAAGTAGGAGAATAGATAGTGAAAAAGATAATTATAATATTGGTAAGTTTTATATTGGCGTGTATAATCGGGGGACTTATTTGGTATAATGTATCCTTAAGTGCGCCATCAAAAGAACCAGAAGAAGTAACATTTGCCATTAATAATGGGGATAAAACGAAAGAAATAATAGAAAATTTAAAAGAAGCGGGGTTAATTAAAAGTAAAACAGCGAGTTCAATATATTTAAAATTACATAAAGACATTAAATTAAGAGCAGGTGAATACAAGTTAAAAAGAAATGCTAATGTCCAAAGTTTAATGGCACGATTAAACGAAGGTGGAACAGCTAGCAATACGGTAAAAATAACTTTCAAGGAAGGCTTTAAAGTAGCTGACTATGTTGAACAAATAGCAGAAGCTACAGATAAAAATAAGGAAGACTTAATAAAAGAAATAAATAGCAAGGAATTTTTAGAACCGTTAATAGAAGAGTATTGGTTTTTAACAGATGATATATTAAAAGAAGGCATTTATTACCCTTTAGAAGGTTATTTATATCCTAATACACATGAAATATATAAAACATCTAGTTTAAAAAGTATTATTAAAAAAATGCTAAATGATACCAATAAAAAACTAGATCCATATAAAATAGATTTAAAAGAAAGTAAATATAGTATGCACGAAATTTTAACGATGGCATCTATTATAGAAAAAGAGGCGGTTAAGGCAAAAGATAGAGAAATGGTAAGTCAAGTCATCTATAAAAGATTAAATACACGTATGAGTTTAGGAATGGATGTAACAAGTTATTATGGGGTACAAAAAAGCATGAAAGAAGAATTGTTACAAGTTGACTTAGACGATGATAATCCGTATAATACTAGACGTAGTGGATTTTTAGGCTTACCCATTGGACCTATATGTAATCCATCTACAACAAGTATTAAAGCAGCATTACATCCAGCAGATACAGACTATATCTATTTTGTAGCAGACATATCTACAGGAGATGTATATTTTGCAAAAAATCAATCGGAATTTGCTGTTTTAAAAGAAAAATACATGAAGTAAAGGTGAGTAAAAATGAAAGAACATATATTAGAAATGGAGCAATATGCAACAGAGCATAATGTGCCCATTATCGAAAAAAAATCCATTGCTTTTATTATGAAGTATATAAAAAACAATGGCATTAAAAATGTTTTGGAATTAGGAAGTGCGATTGGTTATTCAGCCATTCTTATGGCATCTAGTAGTAAAGATGTTTTCGTCACAACCATAGAGCGAGATGAAATGCGTTATATGGAATGTTTAAAAAATGTAAAAAAATGTGAAATGGATAAAAAAATAAATGTAGTTTGCCAAGATGCATTAGAATTAAATTTAAGTGAAGATTTAAAATATGATTTAATTTTTATTGATGCAGCAAAGGGACAATACACTAAATTTTTTGAAAAATATAAGCATTTTTTAACACCAAATGGAACAATTATTACAGATAATATTAATTTTCATGGTTATGTTGGGGAATCTAGTAAAATAGAAAGTAAAAATTTACGCAGTTTAGTAGGAAAAATTGAAGATTATGTAGAATTTTTAAAAGGAAATACAGAATTCGATACAAAATTCTATGATATTGGAGATGGACTATCTGTAAGTACACGTAAAGATGAAACTAGTCACACTAACAAATAAAGAATTACAGCAAGATTTAAGGGATAAAGATATACGTTTTTTATATCCTCTTAAATCTTTTTCTGTAGGATATCCCCAAACCTATGAAATAGAAGAAATAGATGATTTTTTATTAATAAATCGTCTTTTAACTGATGAAGAACTAGATACTTTGGAAAAGCTTTTAAAAAAGAGTCATATAAAAGGTATTGTTTTTGATGATTTAGGAGTATTAGAAGTAATAAAAGATTTAGATATAGAAAAAGTTTTATTATTAGATCATTATGCCACGAATGTAAGAAGCATAAATTATTATTTAGACTATTGTGATAGTGTAGTAGTCTCTAGTGATTTAAATATAGATGAAATAGAATATATTAGTAAAAATGCCAAAAAAGAAGTTATAGTTATGGTTTTTGGCTTAAAAAGATTAATGTATTCAAGGCGATATCTTTTAACCAATTATGCCTTACATCACAAAATAGAATTGAAAACAAAAATAAAGAGTGTAATTAATGATAAAGGTTTTTTAATTTTAGAAGATGACTATGGCACTTGTTTCTATGCAGGAAAATATTATAATGCTCTAGAATTACTATCATTAAAAAATATCAAATATTTTTGGTATGATTGTATAGACTTAGATGATGAAGAAATAAAAAGAATTATTAAAGATAAAGCTCCTACAATTGAAACAGAGACACTTTTTTTACATGAAGTTGCAACATACAAAATAAAGGGTGGTGAAAAATGATAGAGTTATTAGCACCAGCTGGAGACTTAGAAAGAGTAAAAATAGCTCTATATTATGGTGCAGATGCCGTTTATAGTGGTGGTTCATCCTTTAATCTAAGAGCAAATGCTAAGAATTTAACCAAAGAAGAACTAGAAGAAGCCGTAAACTATGTTCATGAAAAGAAAAAGAAAATCTATATAACGGTAAATATTGTCTTTCATGATAATAACTTTGAAGGACTAGATGAATATTTACAGTTTTTAGAACAAATAAAAATTGATGGAATCATAGCCAGTGACATAGCTGTAATCAAAAGAGTAAAAGAATTAGGTTTAAATATACCTTTATGCTTATCAACACAAGCAAGTACCCTAAATGCTAGGGCTGTACGATTTTGGCAAAGTCTTGGCGTAACACGCGTTGTTTTGGCAAGAGAAGCAAGTAGAGAAAATATTAAACGCATTAAAGAAGAAACTGGTATCGAAATAGAGACATTTATTCATGGAGCAATGTGTACATCATTTTCTGGGAAATGTGTATTATCCAATTACATAACCAATAGAGATTCTAATCGAGGAGGATGTGCGCAAATTTGCAGGTGGCATTTTCAAGTAGATGATCAAGCGGATTTAACGATAACACCGAAAGATTTAAACATGATTCCATTTATTCAAGATGAAATAGAAATAGGAGTAGACTCTTTTAAAGTAGAAGGACGAATGAGATCTATTTATTATGTAGCAACTGTTATATTATGTTACAGAAGGTTAATAGATGGAATAATGAATAAAACGCTTAAAGAAAATGAGCATAAATACTATTTAGCTATTTTAAATAGATGTGCCAATCGTGAGTCCACTCCTCAATTTTATGATAAACTTCCTACCAAAGAAGAGCAGTATTATCAAGAACGAGAAGAATTATCGAACCAAGATTTTTTAGGTTTAGTGATTGATTATGACCAAGAGAGAAAATTAGTAAAATTAGAACAAAGAAATTATTTTAAAAAAGATGATATAGTACAGTTTTTTGGCCCAAGTATAGAAACATTTACTTATAAGATCAATAAAATATTAAATGAAGATGGCGAAGAAATAGATGTTGCTAGACATCCTCAACAAATTGTATATCTTCCAATCGAACCATTGCCTAAGTTTACAATGATGCGTTTGAAGACATTTGACAAAAGAGATTTTTTATAGTATTATTATGTGCTGTAAATTGGTATAAAAAGGAGACCGATAAAAATGAAAAAAGAAAACAAATTTATAATGACAGCAGAAGGATTTTTACAAGCAGAAAATGAACTTAATGAATTAAAAGCAGTAAGAAGACCACAAATTATTAAAGCGTTACAAGAAGCAAGAGCTTTAGGAGACTTATCAGAAAATGCAGATTATGATGCTGCTCGAAATGAACAAGCAATGATAGAAGCCAAAATTACTGAATTAGAATATAAATTAGAACACGCTGAAATTATTGACAACAAAAATAGCTCAGAAGTAAATTTAGGAGCTACAGTAACGATAAGTTACGATGATGGAGAAGAAGAAGAATACAAATTAGTAGGATCTATGGAAGCAGATCCCTTTGAAAATAAAATATCAAATGAGTCTCCTTTAGGAATAGCGCTGCTTAATCATAAAGTAGGAGATACAGTTAAAGTAGATAGCCCAAATGGTGGTTACAATATTAAAATTGTTAGTATAGCTTAAGATTGCCTTTTTGAGCAGTCTTTTTTCTAAAAAAGCAGTTTTGATTGCTAAAGAAGAGAATTTATACTATAATAAAGAAGTATTTGAAGGAAGGATTATTATGAAAAACGTACATGAATTTGAAATTAAACTAGATAAAGAATGGGTAGAAGCATTAGATAAAGCTTTTAAAAAGAAAAATAAGGATGTAAAAATTGATGGTTTTAGAAAGGGACATGCTCCAAAAGATGTATATTTAAAGAATTTTGGTATTGAATCTTTATATATGGAAGCAGTAGATGAATCAATTAATATTGCTTATAAAAGATTATTAGAAGAAAACAAAGATTTAAAGCCTGTTATTGAACCAACTGTAGATGTAACTGGGATTAGTGATAGTAATGTGATATTTAAATTTACTGTTATTACAAAACCAGCTGTAACTTTAGGAGAATATAAAAATTTAAAAGTTAAGAAAGAAGAAGTTACTGTTACAGATGAAGAAGTAAATCATGAAATTGAACATTTAAGAAGTCATATGGCAGATGTTGTAGTAAAAGAACAAGGCAAAGTAGAAAATGGTGATACAGCTGTAATAAACTTTGAAGGAATTGTCGATGGCAAAAAATTAGATGGAGGAAGTGGAGAAAACTATCCATTAGAAATCGGTAGCAATTCATTTATTCCTGGTTTTGAAGAAGGCTTAGTAGGCTTAAAAGCTGGAGATAAAAAAGAGTTAAACTTAAAATTCCCAGAAAATTATGTGGAAGATTTAAAAGGAAAAGAAGTAACATTCAAAGTAAAAGTAGTAGAAATCAAAACAAGAAAATTGCCTGAAATAAATGAAGATTTCTTTAAAGATTTAGGCTATGATGACGTTAAGAGTGAAAGTGATTTAAAGAAAAAGATAAAAGCTGATTTAGAACATGACAAAAAACATATGGCAGATGACAAATTCTTAGATGCTTGTTTAGAAAAAGCTGCTTCAAATTTAAAAGTAGAAATAAACAAAGAAATCATTGATGAAGAAATACATAGAATGATTGATCAATATGCATATCAATTAAAAATGCAAGGCATGAATATTAATGATTACTATAAGATTACTGGAACAACAGAAGAAGAACTTCATAAGCAAATGCATCCAGAAGCTGAAAAAAGAGTAAAATATCGTTATTTAATTGAAGCTATAGCAGATGCTGAAAAAATAGATTTTACTGAAAAAGAAGTAAAAGAAAAAGCAGAAGAAATGGCTAAAGAATATGGTGTAACCGTTGATGAATTAATTAAGACATATGGTACATTAGATATTGTTAAATATGATATGAAGATGCATAAAGCAATGGAAATATTAAGAGAAAACAATTAAAAAAGATAAAGAAAAGCTCAATAGGGATATCTACTGAGCTTTTTAAATGCTTTATCCTAAAGCAACATCTAGAACCATCATAATGATAAAGCCAAAAATGGTAAACAAAGCCATTAAGTCTTTTTTCTTATTACTTTGACTTTCTGGGATAAGTTCTTGAACCACTACATAAATCATTGCACCACCAGCAAAGGCTAGTAAAATAGGTAACAAAATTCTAACTTTCATTACCAGTATTGCCCCAATAACCGCAGAAATAGGTTCTACAATACCACTAAGATTCCCAATTAAAAAAGCTTTCGTTCTACTCATTCCTTCACGTCGAAGGGGTAATGAAACGGCTGTTCCCTCTGGAAAATTTTGAATACCTATACCAATTGCTAGCATAACGGCAGCCCCTAATGTTGCTCCTTCAAGACCATAACCTAAAGATCCAAAAGCAACGCCAATAGCCATACCTTCTGGAATATTATGAAGGGTTATAGAAGTAATAAGCATTAAACATCTTTTAAAGCGAACGTTTTTGTCTTCTCCTTTTTTATTTTTTTTAGCAAAATAGTCAAAGACTTTATCTCCTAAAAAAAGAAGCAAACCACCAGCGATAACACCTAAGGCCACAACAAGCCATGCGATTAAATTTAGGTTATGTGCCATTTCTATAGCTGGAGATAATAAAGACCAAAAGGTAGCAGCTAGCATAACACCAGCAGCAAAACCTAACATGCCATCCATAACATTTTTGTTTACTTTTTTAAAAAGGAATACAACAGCAGCTCCTAAAGCAGTTATTCCCCATGTAAATAGGGTTGCAATAAAAGCTTGTACAGGATAATGTAATCCGCTAAACCATTCTATCATTTGCAAAAAATCCTCCTTACTATGGTAGTTTATGAAGAAATTTTAAGATTTGTGAGTATTATGATTGACAATGAAAAATAATGCTTATAATAGGACGATAGGAAAAATTTGCCCAATGAAAAAAGGCTTATTTTTTGACAAAATTTTCTAAATAAAAGGGGGCATTTTACTTTACTTTTTAAAAAATACCCTTTATAATAAATTTTAGTTTTGGAGGTGCAGTTTGTGAAATATAATATCCCCGTGATACTTCTAAAGAATTTAATAATCCTTCCGAATCAAGAGATAAAAATTGAATTAAACAACGAACTAAGTAAATTAATAATAAAAGAAGCAAGTGCACATTATGATGGAAAAATAATGGTTGTTGCTCCGATAGATGACAAAGAAGAAGAGCCAAGTGTTGATGATTTGCCACGTGTTGGAGTAGTAGCAAATATTAAGAACAAGATTGCGTTATCAGATGATACAATTCGTATAACTTTAAGAGGGATTAAAAGAGTAGCTATAATGCATTATTATAATGATAAAGAAACAAAATTATTATATAGTGAAGCTATGCAAATTGATTTGCCTAAATATGCCAAAGCAGAAGAAGAAGCTGTACGCCGAAAACTATTAGATGTGTTAAAAAAATACATTGACTCTGCCAATAGCATATCAAATAGTATACTAACAACCATCAAAGAGACAAATGATCTAGATCGCATAACGGATATTATTACTTCTTTTTTGCCGTTTAATGTAACAAAAAAATTAGAATACATGCAAAACATTAATCCCTTAAATAGAGCATTAAAGTTAATACAAGATATAGAAACAGAAATAAAATATGTGGATATAGACAATGAACTAGATGACAAAGTAAGGGATGAATTTGATCGAAATAACAAAGATTTCATATTAAAAGAGAAGTTAAAAGCAATAAAAAAAGAACTGGGTGAAACTTCACTACAAGAGGAAGAAACCGCCAAATTTAGATCCTTATTAGAGCATTTACGCATAGACAAATCGATAAAAGAAAAATTAAACCATGAAATTGATAAATATGAAGTAATGAATGAATCCAGTCCTGAATTAGGAGTATTAAGAAACTATTTAGATTGGATACTAAATTTGCCATGGAACAAAACGACTAAAGAAGAATCAAATTTCAATTTAGTAGAAGCCAAATTAGATGAATCACATTATGGATTAAAAAAAGTGAAAGAACGAATTTGTGAATACATTGCTATAAAGAATTTTAATCCAGATATAAAAAGTCCTATTATTTGTTTAGTAGGTCCTCCAGGAGTAGGAAAAACCACAATAGCGATGTCTATTGCTAAAGCCTTAAAAAGAAAATTTTACAAAATTAGTGTCGGAGGCTTAAATGATTCAACAGAACTTATTGGTTCAAGAAGGACATATCTTGCAGCCAATCCAGGAAAGATAATCCAAGGAATAAAAAAATGTGGTAGTAAGAACCCTTTAATCTTAATAGATGAAGTTGATAAAATGATAAGGGATTATAAAGGAGATCCAGCAAGTACATTACTAGAGATATTAGATCCTAATCAAAACAAGATGTTTACAGATAACTTCTTAGAAGAGCCATTTGATCTAAGTGAAGTTTTGTTTATTTTAACAGCAAACAGTACCAGTGATATTCCAGCAACTTTATTAGATAGAGTAGAATTAATTGAATTAAACAGTTATACGCTTTTTGAAAAAAAAGATATAGCTAAAAAATATTTATTGCCAAGAATATATGAAGAACATAACATGGTAGATAATAATCTTAAGTTTACAGATGAATTACTTTATTTTATTATTAATGCTTATACAGATGAAGCTGGTGTAAGAGAATTAGATCGTATACTAACTTCACTCATTAGAAAACTAGTAATTAATAATATAAAGACTATTACAAAAGAAAAAGTAATTAAATTATTAGGAACAGCTAAATATAGTCTTTTAGAAGAAGCAACCATCGATACATATGGTATTGCTAATGCTTTAGCTGTACGAAATAGTTGTGGAATAGTAACAAAAGCAGAAGTGGTAAAGTTTAAAGGTGATGGTAAGTTAACGATAACGGGTTCAGTTGGTAAAGTGATGGAAGAAAGTATTCAAGTAGTTATAAGTTACATAAAAAGTGAATATAGTCATACGCTTACCAATTTAGATTTTCATTTTCATTTTCAAGATGCCACATCTAAAAAAGATGGTCCATCAGCTGGAATCTCAATTGCAGTAGCCTTATTAAGTATCATTGAAAAGAAGATTATTCCTTCAAATATAGCCTTTACAGGAGAAATGACTTTAAATGGTAATATTTTAAAAATTGGAGGATTAAAAGAAAAGCTTATAGGAGCATATAACAAAGGTATAAAAAAAGTATATATACCTAAAAGCAATGAAGAAGACTTAAATGAAGTTCCGAATATTGTAAAAGAAGAAATAGAAATATTTTTAGTATCGAACTTTAAAGAAGTATATACAAGTTTATTTAAATAAAGAGCCATTAAAGTGGTTCTTTTTTAGTCTAACAATAGTTTTTTTACATATACTTACAGCAAGGAGGAATAAAATGAATTGTATAATACCATTTAGTCATGACATAAAATTTAATACAAACATAAGTGAAATATTAAGTATATCATTAGAACATGATTACACATTAAATGAAAGTGAGTTACTAGGTAACTTTATGATTTCAGGTGATTATAAAAGCCATGAAGTAAGTGTAAATAAGGACCATTTTGAGCATGTCTTACCATTTTCCGTATCTCTAACAGATAGAATAGCGCCAGATTCATTAGAATTTAACATTGAAGACTTTACCTATGAGGTATTAAATAACAATACGTTAAAAGTAGATATTGAATATTCTATTAAAGGTGATACGGTAAAAGAAGAACCAGTCATTTTTGAAAGATTTGATGAGAAGGAGGAGCCAACTATTGAAGAATTATTGGAAAATGTTGAAGAAGAAGTGGAAGATGTGGAAGAAAAGAAAGAAGAAAAAGAAATAAGAGAAGAAGTGGAAGAAGAAATAGAAGAAACATCTTTGGAAAAAGAAGTAGTTGAAAAGCCTGTAGTAGAAGAAAATATAACTCCGAAAGAGGTTATAGAAGAAAGAGAGGAACAAGCACAATTGGTAACGGAACAAATGCAAATAGAAGAAACATCAAGTATAAATGAAGAAGAAAAAGAAACGATTTTGAGTACAGTTAGCGAAGAAGATAATGCCTTTGTAACCTATCATATTCATGTTTTAAAGGAACAAGAAACGATAGAAACGGTATGTAGTTTATATAGCACAACAGGGCAAACATTAAGTGAATATAATGATTTAGAAAATTTAACAGTGGGAAGCAAAATAATTATCCCTGAAGAAAGTGAATAGAAGTTTAGAAGTACTAAAATCTATTTATAAGCCTTATCGATACACATTAAAAGGTAAAGTAACTCTTTTAGAAACAACTTCAGGAGATTTTATCATAAAGCCTAAGAAGAAAGAAATACCAGAATTATATACATATTTAGTAAGTAGAGGGTTTGATAATTTTCCTAAATTAATAGATGGTGCTAGAAAAGATGTAAATGTTTATGAATATATTAGTGATACATCGATGCCCTTAGAGCAAAAGTGTACAGATTTAGTAGATGTCATAGCATCTTTACATAACAAAACAAGTTACTTTAAAGAAGTAAGCGAGGATACTTATAAAGAAATATATGAAGGTATTGATGGAAATATTGCTTATCTAAAAAACTACTATGATACATTTTACGAAAGACATTTTAATGAAGTTTATATGAGACCTTCAACATATTTATTTATGCGTAATTTTACTAAAGTAACAGCTGCCTTAGACTTTTGTAAAAATGAATTAGATGAATGGTATAAACTAGTAAAAGATGAGAAAAAAACAAGAGTAGCAGTAGTTCATAATAATTTAGAATTAAATCACTTTATTAAAAATGGAAAAGATTATTTAATAAGTTGGGATAATTACAAAATAGATACACCATTATTAGATATTGTTAATTTATATAAAAAAGAGTATTTAAGTATTAATTTTGAAGAGACCTTAGCTAGATATTTTACTTTATATCCGCTCTTAGAACATGAAAAAAAATTACTTTTCATTCTAATTACTTTACCACCTGTAATCTGTGATAAAGATAAAGAATTAAGTAAATGTAAAGAAATGAGAAGAATTTTAGATTATATCTTTAAGACAGAAGAGCTAATAAGGCCATATTATGCGAAAGAGGAAGAATAAAAATAAAGATATTTCCAAAAGCAATACAAATATATTCCAACGAAAAGGTAAAATAAGAGTAATAAGGGCTTGGTAAAAAATCAAAATAGATAAAATAAACAAAATGATAACTGTAAATCCATTCCCTCCACGGTTACAACAATTTCCCTTCACGTCAATCACCTATAGTAATATATGATAAGTTTTAAGAATGTACCTAGACTATAGGTATATTTTTTACTATTGTTATGCTATAATACATGAAAAAAAGGAGGATAAAATGAAAATATATCGTTTTGTAAGAACTAAAATGATACAAGATAAAGTAGGACAATCAAATGAATATGCTAATTTAAATGCATTTAATGCAATATCTCCATCATATCCTTTTTTAAGGAAAAAGCCTAGATTTGTTATGAATTTTAATAACACCTTTGGGGGAATGGATCAAATGTGTAAATATTTTTTTGCTAGTATATTTGATTTACTTAATTTCATAAAAGATCAAGCTTACGCATTAAGTGAAGAGGCAAATCATTTTCAGTACATAATAATGGAAATAGAAATTCCTGATGAAGTATTACAAAAATACATAGGATTAGGTTTTTATAGTAAAGAATTATCAAAAGTAGAATTTCGTATTCCATATCAAGATTTATATAAATTTACTAGCTTAGAAGACTTAGATTATTTTCAAAGGTTACTTGATTTTTACAACCAAAATTTATATCAGGAATTCTTGGATTACACAAGATCCTATAAAAAGTTTGCTTCAATTCCTAGACCAAAAGAATACTATGGATTCCAACGCTTAGATATTTATTCCCTTTTTTGCTTTAAAGCTAGATTACAAAGAGCTCATTTAGAATTAGATAACATAGATACAGCTAGGATAGAACAATTAGGGGAGATTGCAGCCTTTTACAGAGGGCCATATTATGGCAAAAAGATAAATGAAATAGTAGGAAGAGAATATGGAACTATGTATGATCCTTCTTATGAAAAAGATAAATTATTTAATTATACCAGTAAAATATTAGAAGAGGAAAACGAAGAAATGAAAAGAGTATTAAAAAGAAAGAGCGATTAAATCTTTGCTCAAAGTCTTTGTAAAATCAATCTGCTTAGGTTGATTTTTTCAGTTGCAAATGGTATATTAATAAAGTAGGTGAAGACCAATGAACAAATTAAAAGAAAAGTTAATGAACAAGAAAACATTGATATTTATAGCGCTATTATTATGTGTAGTAACAGGTATATCCTATGCTTATTTTGGCTTTTTTGTGGGAGAAGGAGCAAATGCTATTATTAATGTTTCAACAGAACAACCTGATGACTTACATTTTGATGTTGATAAAGAATTATCGATGACTTTAAATCAATTTAATTTTACAGCAGAAGCAGGAAATCTCTTTGATACTGCAACAGCTGTAGCATCATTAAAAGCAAATGATACAACCGAAACAGCCGACTTTACATATAATATTTATTTTAATATTTTGTCAAATGATTATATATACACAACACCAGATCATAAGCCTGAAATTATATTAACGATAACAGATCCAAGTGGGAATATCGTTACAGATATAGAAGGGTTAACATATGTTACTGCTGGAGATGTATCTGGTTTTGATGTCACTGAAACAAGAAGAAAACTAATTTCGGTAAGTAAAGATCATGCCATAAGTTCTAGATCAAGCAAGAATGCAACAAGACAAAATTGGAGTTTTAAGATTAATTTCATTAATTTAGAAACAAATCAAAAAGACAATGCTGGAAAAACATTTAATGCTAAGATTATAATTCAAGAAGAGGAATATCAAGAGTCTTTAGCAGATAAATGTGTAGGACAAAACATGTCACAATGTTTAAAAGACAATGCCGCTTTAGACCCGACATTATTGCATCATGATGCCAATTTAACATATGGAGCAGAAGATGATTCATACCGATATACAGGAGCAAACCCAAATAATTATGTCTGTTTTGGATCAGATGCAGAAACTTGCCCAAGTGCAAATCTATACCGAATCATCGGAGTATTCGGAGAACAAACGAAGCTAGTACATGCAACATACGCAACCACAGCAGAACTAGGAACAGCTGTATTTAATTCAGAAAACTCTTTCAACTGGAGCGGATCAGAAGATAATGCATCTAATACATGGAGTGAAAGTACATTAAATACAGAATCACTAAATGGAACATTCTTAAATAATTTAGGCCCAACATGGACAGATAAAATAGCAACAACAACATGGAATGTTGGGGGAATGGATTTAGAAAAAATTCAAAGTCCAAATACCGTAAAAGATACATATGATTATGAAGTAGGAGCAAATAAGAGCAGTACAACATACGAAGCAAAAATAGGAATGCCATATGCAAATGAATATGGATATGCAGCAAACTCAAATTATTGGACAACAAGCCTAAATGGTTATGAGATGACCGCAGGAAATAACTGGATGCTTTTAGAGAATAATGGTTATTGGACCATTACCCGTGTGCCAATCTATGCGGTTCGTGCGTTCATTGTTGGCAATGATGGGGGCATGGGCTACGGCGAAGTGGACTTCCACTTCCATCGCGTTCGTCCTACCTTCAATCTGGTATCAAGTGTGAAGATATCAAGTGGAGAAGGAACAGAAGCAAATCCATATCGAATAGCATAAAAAGAAGAAAAGAGGGATAAAATGAAAAAAAATGGTTTTGTTTTTATTGAAACTATTATTGTAGTAGTCTTTTTATCAGCCTCTTTACTTTTATTATATAATTCATATAGCAGTTCTATATTAAAAGAAAAAGATCGACTTTATTATGATGATATCGCCTATATATATAGGACGAATTTTTTAAGAAAGTATTTAGAAACCAATTCAAATATAGAATATGTAAAAAAGTTTGCTTTTACCACAAGCTACGTTATAACAGTTGGTACAGGCTTTGAAACAATGTTTACACCTGAACAAAAGGCTTTAAATAAGCATTTATCCTTAGAACATATCATCAATAATTTTCACATTCATCAAATGATTTTATTAAAATCGGATTATATAACAAAGTGTTGGGAAAGTACCGCGATGTGTGAGAGTTCTAAGACAAGTATTAGTTATAATATGGCAAGTTATTTAAAAACTTTAAATGAAGCAAACTATGAGTATTATTTAGTGATTGAATATACAGAAAAACTAAATGATGATGGTCGTTTTATAAAGTGTACCCCTGGTGTAGATACACAATGCAGAACGTACTATGTCAGTTTAGGGATATAGGTGGCATTATGAAAAAGAAAAATGGCTTTATATCAACAACAGTTGTTTACACATTCTTTTTTGTTTTTTTAATGATGTTATTATTTGTAGTACGTTCCTATGCTAGTAATAGACAAATATTAAGAGTATTAAAAACAGATGTAAAAAATGATATATCAGATAGTTATTTGTCCAGGTATTTAATTAATCATAAAGATGAAACAGCTATTAATTTAACCTATCACAATGAAGCATTGGCAAATGGTGCAAAAGATTTTTCTTACCGATTTTCTGGAGCCAATCCCAACAATTATATTTGTATAGCATCAACAGCAAGCCCATGTCCCACTAATAATTTATACCGTATTATTGGTGTAATAGATGGCAGAGTAAAAGTAATTAAATATACGAGTTTAGGTAATATGCAATGGAATAATTTCGCTTCTAGTTCATGGGCCAATTCTTCCTTAATCACCTATTTAAATAGCACCTATTTAAATACATTAGGTACCACTAAAGATCTTATTGAAGAAAATTCTTGGTATGTCTTAGGATTAAGTTTATCTGATGGATCAGGAAGAGTACAAAATGCATATAACAAGGAAGTTGGGCCAAACAAGCCTACACAAAATGCAGTAGTTAAAAAAATAGGATTAATGTATGCAAGTGATTATGGATATGCAACAACAAGTAATTATTGGACAAGCAATTTAGCATCTTATTCAAGTACAGTTATAAAAAACAATAACTGGTTAGATAACTTTAATGAAAACATGTGGATTCTTCCTCCAGTTATTGATGCTAGCAATACATTAGCATATTACTTAAAAGCAGATGGAGCAGTTGGTTATTCTTCAGTGATGACATCTTATGCGATAAGACCAACCTTTTATTTAAAATCCTCTGTAAAGAAACAGAGTGGAAGCGGAACATATTCTGATCCATATAGAATAGGGTAAGTGATTTGATGAAATTAAATAAAAAAGGAACATCTTTAATAGAACTAATTGTTAGTATAGCTTTAATTTCAGTGGTACTAATATTTATGTTTAAATTACTATTAGATGTTAATAACGAGATTACGAATAATACATTTGCTAAAGATAATCAAACGATTCGAGCAGAGATATTAAGAACGGTTGAAAATGATTTGAATACAGCAGTATTAAGTGGAATGACCAATACAGGAAATACAACTACAAGAACGATAAATTTTTATTATAAAGGTGGCTTATCATCAACACTTACATTAAAAGAAAAAACGGTTACTTATAAAACTAAAGCAGGAGAAACAAGAAGTTGGGATTTAGAAAACTGTACATTATACACTAAGGGGATTAATGTATATATGCAAAAAGATACCAATATCTTCATTATGTTATTAGATATAGAAATACATACCAATAATGATTTAAATACAGCAGGACATAACAATTCATTAGATGATATAGCTATATCCTATATTGGAAACACAAGTGATATAACTATGAATCCAACGACTTTTTTCAACCTAAGCTGCATAGGATCATGTACATACTAAGAGCAAGAATAGTACCTAAAATACGTCCCTTTAGAAAAAAGGAATACTTTAAAGAAGTGTTCTCTAAGATACAAAGAATTTGTGTATGAATAGATAACCCCCCAAAAGAAATGAAAGCTAAAGCTATCATTTCTTTTAGTTTGGAAGTAACATTTATGGTAGCGATGTTGTTTAGTCCTTGAGTAACTTCTAAAAAGCCTTTAAAAAGCGATTCTAAAGTAGAATTTAATGGAACGCTAGCAAGAATGATATTAGATAGAACCATATAAAAGACAATAACCCCTAAAACCATGGTAGTAGTAGTCATTCCTTTAGAAATACTACTGGATAGATTCAGGTTTATTTTATGTTTATGAATAGTAGATGAATGAATAAATCTTTTATAATAAAACAAAAGAAGAGCATTAGAAAAGTAATGAATAAGCATAAGTTTTATAGAAATAAAAGTATTTTGGAAAAGAAGTTGGAAAAAAGAAAAAAGAAATAAAGGATTACAAAAATAAGTAAATATAAGAATAAAATTAGCATCTTTTTCACTTATATTTCCTTTTTGTAATAATTCTTTGGTAATAAAAGCACTTGTAGGGGTACCACTTAAAATAGACATAAAAAAGACATAAAAATAAGATGTTTTAAAAAAAGAAGCAAAATCTGCTTGAAGGAGCAAATCATTAACAATTATCATAATAAATAGATAAGGAAAGACTTTATAAAGCCATAAATCTACTGCATCTATAGTAGTAGATAAAACAAGACTATAATTTTTAAATAAAAGCCATATAAATAGGAATAATGTCAAATAAAAAACTTTTCTTTTCATAAATAGATCCTTTTTTGGTATAATTAAATAGGGTGAACAAGCATGATTAATAAAATATATGAAAAAGTAAAAAAATATATTGTTGAAAATTATAAATTTCTAATAACTTTAATTCTGTTAATAGCACTAGTAACAGTAGAATTACCATATGTAATATATACTCCTGGGGGGATAGTGGAATTAAATGATAGAATTGAAGTAGAAGATGGTTTTGATGCTAAAGGGACACTTAATATGAGTTATGTATCTTTATTGAAGGGAAAAATACCTCTTTTAGCATTATCATTTATTATAAAAGATTGGGACATAGAAAAAAGTGAAGATATAACATTAGAAGATCAATCAATAGATGAATTATTAGAACTAGAGAAACTATATATGAAATCAAGTATAGATAATGCAACTTTAGTAGCTTATAAGCATGCTAATAAGAATATTACGATTACAAATGAAGTAAGAAATATAGTTCATATTACGAAGGAAGCAGAAACAGATTTAAAAATATATGATAAAGTATTAAGTATAGAAGGAAAAGAAGTAAAGTCTATTACTGAGTTAAAAGAAATAGTAAATAGTAAAAATGAAGGAGATTATGTCAAAATACTTGTAGATCGTAATGGGAAGAAAATAGAAACAACTTCTAAAATATACAATACAACAGATGGATTAAAAGTAGGAGTTATCTTTTTAACTACCTATGAATATGAAACAGAACCTAAAATTGAAGTAAAAACAAAAGCTAAAGAATCAGGATCTAGTGGAGGATTAATGTTAAGTTTAGCCATATATAATGAATTAATAGAAGAAGATATTACTCATGGATTAAAAATTGTTGGTACAGGAACAATAGATGAATTAGGAAATGTTGGAGAAATAGATGGTGTAAAATACAAAATTTTAGGGGCTGTGAAAAATAAAGCAGATGTGTTTTTATGTCCAGAAGAAAATTATGAAGAAGCTATAAAAGTAAAGAAAGATTATGATTTAGATTTAAAAATAGCGAGTGTAAAGACTTTTGAAGAAGCTGTTTCTTATTTAGAGAATTTATAAGTAACATTGTTGGTGGTAAAATGAATTTAAAAAAATTAAGTCCAATAGGTTATTGGTTATTATTTGCAGTACTTATAATAGTAGTAATGATTATTTTAGTAGTACAAGATATATTAAAAAGGAATGTAGAAGAAATACATGAAATAAAAGAAACGCCTACTTATGTCTTAAAAATAGACTATCCTATTACAAATAATAAAAAAATAAATAAAGAAATAGAAGAATATATTGAAAGCAAGAAAAAAGAATTTATAGTAACTGCTGAAGAGGCAAGTAGTATAATGAATGCACAATATGACTTTAAAATTAATTATGAAATGTATTCCATTGAAAGTATTGAATTCGTTCATTTAATTTTATATTCTTTTACAGGGGGAGCACATTATAACCAAGAAGATAAAGTTTGGATATATGATAAAGATACAAATAAAAAGGTAGATATTACTTATTTTCTAGAAGATGATACTTTTTCAAAATTACAAACTATAACAATAGATGAAATAAAAAAGTATTATCAAGATAATAATTATGTAATAGATGAAGAATGGATTAAGGAAGGAACTAAATCCAAAGAAAGTTTTTCCATCTTTAAAATAAAAGAAGATAATGTTGAAATTACATTTCCTCCGTATGAAGTAGGTCCATGGTCAATGGGAAATGTAGTTATTCAAATACCAAAGGATAAATTAATTGGAATAATAAAGCCTATTTATTTACAGTATGAACAAATAGATCAGCCAAGTATTTCTATCCCGCAAGAAAAAAGAGATTTGTCAACATTAAAAGATAAGAAATTATTAGCTTTTACTTTTGATGATGGTCCTGGAGGTAAGACAACTACGAAACTGCTAGATAATTTAGATCAATATAATGCTAGAGTAACATTCTTTGTTTTAGGAAGTAGAGTAAATAATTTTAGCAATAATTTAAAAAGAGCCTATGAAATGGGAAATACAATTGGCAGTCATACTTACAATCATTTTAATCTTTATAAATTAGATTTAGAAGAACAATTAAAAGAGATAACAAACACTAATGATGCAATAGCAAGTGTAACAGGAAAAAAGCCAATATACTTAAGACCTCCTTATGGAAACATAAAAAATGAGGCTAAAGAACAAAGTGGAATGTATACGATTCTTTGGGATATAGATACAGAAGACTGGCGAAAGAAAAATGCTGATAAGATAGCAGATCACATTGTAAAACATGCACATGATGGAGGAATAGTCTTATTACATGACATATATGAATATAGTGTCGATGGTGCATTAAAAGCAATGAAAATGTTAAAAGACGAGTATGCTTTTGTAACCATAGATGAGATGATTGAATTAAAAGGTAAAACATTAGAACCATTAAAAAGTTACTATAGTTTTTAAGAGTGCAATGCATTCTTTTTTTATTCTAGTTAATACTATAAATGCATATTGAACAATAGTCTAAATTGGCTTATAATTAGTTTGTAATGTAACGGCATATATGCTGCATATGTTGTGGAGGAAGATTATGAAAAAGAATAAAAAGCATTTATTATTAAGTGGAATAGCTATAGTAACCATCTTAACAATAGTCATCGGAGCAACATACGCGTATTTTGCAGCAGATCTAGGTGCAGGAGCAAATGCTGATATTAATGCAGCAACGGGAACAACAGATTCACTAACCTTTGATGCCGGAGCCCC
>CAOOMX010000019.1 GCA_948497845.1 uncultured Bacilli bacterium
TCTAATAATTTTCTTAAACGATTATTACGATTAATAATACGACGATATAAATCATTTAAGTCACTAGTAGCAAATCTACCACCATCAAGTTGAATCATTGGACGAAGTTCTGGTGGAATAACTGGAAGTACATCAAGTACCATCCATTCAGGTTTATTTCCTGATTCTTGGAAAGCAACTAAGCAATCAAGTCTTTTAACAAGACGAATTCTTTTTTGTCCTGTTGTATTTTCAAGTTCGCTTCTTAAGTCTTCAATTTCTTTTTCTAAATCTACTAAGCTTAATAATTCTTTAATTGCTTCAGCACCCATACCAACTTTAAATGAATTACCATATTTTTCATAATAAACACGATATTCTTTATCAGATAATGTTTGTTTTCTTTCAAGTGGTGCAGTACCTGGATCAATAACAACATAACTTACAAAGTATAAAACTTCTTCCAAATCTCTCGGAGACATATCAAGGATAAGTCCCATTTTAGAAGGAACACCTTTAAAGAACCAAATGTGAGAGCAAGGAGCTGCAAGCTCAATATGCCCCATTCTTTCACGTCTTACTTTTGAACGAGTAACTTCAACACCACACCTATCACAAACGATATTTTTATATCTTAATCTTTTATACTTACCACAAGAACATTCAAAATCTTTTGTAGGTCCAAATATCTTTTCACAAAACAATCCATCTCTTTCAGGTTTTAGAGTTCGGTAATTAATTGTTTCTGGTTTTTTAACTTCGCCATAAGACCAACTACGAATCTTTTCTGGAGAAGCAATACTTACTTTAATTCCTTTAAATTTACTAACATCTATCATATTCTCACCTACTCCCCATCACTTTCTAAATCTAGTTCAATATCACCAGGAAATTCTAAATCGTCTAAATCCGGTTCCATATCTTCATCCTCTTCTTCAAATGGTTCTTCTTCTACAATTGGTTCTGCTTCTTCCATTTGAGGAGCTGAAACTTCTATTTCTTCGATTCTGAAGGCATCATTTTCGTCTTCTTCCTCTTCTATATCTTTAAATTCTACAACTTCATCTTCATTATTAATAACTTGTACATCAAGGCCTAAAGCTTGGAATTCTTTAACTAAAACACGGAATGATTCAGGAACACCTGCTTGATTAATGACTTTACCTTTAACTAATGATTCATAAACTTTAACACGACCAACGATATCATCAGCTTTTACTGTTAAGATTTCTTGTAATACATGTGAAGCTCCATAAGCATATAATGCCCAAACTTCCATTTCTCCAAATCTTTGACCACCAAATTGCGCTTTACCACCTAAAGGTTGTTGTGTAACAAGTGAATATGGTCCAGTAGCACGAGCATGCAATTTATCATCTACCATGTGATGTAATTTAACCATGTACATAACCCCAACAGTGATTCTATGGTCAAATGGTTCTCCAGTACGTCCATCATATAAAACAACTTTACCATCTTTTTCCATACCAGCACTAGCCATTTCTTCACAGATATCTTCCCATGTAGCACTATCAAATACTGGTGTAGCATAATGAACACCTAATGTCTTACCAGCCATACCTAAGTGTAATTCTAAAATTTGTCCAATATTCATACGAGATGGAACTCCAAGTGGATTCAACATAACATCTACTGGTCTACCATCTGGTAAATAAGGCATATCTTCTTCAGGTAATACAAGAGAAATTACCCCTTTATTACCATGACGTCCTGACATTTTGTCCCCAACTTGAATTTTACGTTTTTGAATAATATATACACGAATAACTTTAGAAACACCTGCAGGTAATTCATCAGAATTTTCTTTTGTATAGACTTTAACATCATGTACAAATCCACCAGCACCATGTTCTACACGTAAAGACGTATCTCTTACTTCTCTTGTTTTTTCTCCAAAAATAGCATGTAAAAGTTTTTCTTCACTAGTTAATTCTTGAACTCCCTTTGGAGTAACTTTACCAACAAGGATATCTCCTTCTTTAACTTCTGTACCAATTTTAATAATACCATCAGAATCAAGATTCTTACGAGCATCTTCCCCAACATTTGGAATATCTCTAGTAATTTCTTCAGGTCCTAATTTAGTATCACGACAATCGATATCATAATGAGAAATATGTAATGATGTATAAACATCATCTTTAACAAGTCTTTCATTTAAGATAACTGCATCTTCGTAATTATATCCATCAAATGTCATGAAAGCAACGGTTAAATTTTTACCTAAAGCAAGTTCTCCTTTTTCAGTAGATGGTCCATCAGCAATAACTTGGCCACGACGAACAGCATCTCCAACTTTAACCAATGGTTTATGATTAACGCAAGTACTTGCATTACTACGTTCAAAATTTGCTAAATAATAAGTATCTTTTCCTTTAGCCACTTTAACAATTATTTTTAAACTATCAGCATATTCTACTACACCATCTGCTTTACAAACAATAGTAGATCCAGAATCTCTAGCAGCAATATATTCGACACCAGTTCCTACAATAGGAGCTTCGCTTGTTAAAAGAGGCACGGCTTGACGTTGCATGTTAGCACCCATCAATGTTCTATGCGCATCATCAAATTCGAGAAATGGAATACAACTAGTTGTAATAGATACAACTTGGCTTGGAGCAACATCGACAAAATTAACTTGATCACGACTTACATAAACGTTGTCTCCATTAATACGAACAATAACATCTTCTTCTGTTATTTTGTTATTTTCATCAATAGCAACAGTTGCTTGAGAAATATAATAATCTTTTTCTTCATCAGCTGTCATATAAACAATTTCATCAGTAACTACACCATTAGCAACTTTACGATATGGGGTCATAATAAAACCATATTCATTTACTTTTGCATAACCAGCTAAAGATGTAATAAGACCTATATTTTGGCCTTCTGGAGATTCAATCGGACAAATACGACCATAGTGTGATGCATTAACGTCACGAACATCCATACCAGCACGATCTCTTGACAATCCACCAGGCCCTAGGCTTGACAAACGTCTTTTATCAGTAAGCTCTGCAATCGGATTAACTTGATCCATAAATTTAGATAATTGACTTGATCCAAAAAATTCTTTTAATGCAGCTGTAACTGGTCTAATATTAATCAATGTTTTTGGAGTTACCGTTTCAATTTCTTGCGTAGTCATTCTTTCACGAATAACTCTTTCCATTCTACTCATACCAGTTCTAAATTGATTTTGAATTAATTCTCCAACTTGACGAACACGTCTATTACCTAAGTTATCAATTTCATCAACATCGCCAATATTAGAATGTAACCCAATATAGTAAGACAAAGATGCATAAACATCAGGTATAGTTAAACGTTTAATATCAATACTTGTATCTACACCTATAACATTAATAGTTCTTTTTTCATCCATTGGATCAACAATTTTAACAACTTGTATTGTCTTATAGTCATCTAATTCTTCATTAATTAAAGTTTCCTTAACATTAATACCATTTGCAAAAAGCGGTCTAATTTCTTCTAAAATTTCTTTAGTAATAACAGTTCCACTTTCTACAACTGTTTTCTTTCCATCAATAATAGGTTCTGCTAATTTCATACCTAAAAGACGATCTAAAACATTTAATTTCTTATTAAATTTATAACGTCCTACTTTAGCTAAATCATAACGGAAACGATCAAAGAATCTAGTAATCAATTGATTCTTAGCTGAATCTAAAGTTGCAGGTTCTCCTGGTCTTAATTTTTCATAAATTTCAATTAAGGCTTCATCTGTATTCTTTGTACTATCTTTTTCTAATGTATTTTTAATATATTCATTATCTCCAAAAAGATCTACTATATCATCATCACTAGATAAACCTAATGCACGTAATAATGTTGTTACTGTTACTTTTCTAGTTCTATCAATTCTTACATATAAAACATCCCTAGCATCTGTTTCATATTCTAGCCAAGTTCCTTTATTTGGAATAATTTCCCCATTAACAATACGACGTCCATTCTTATCAATTTCACGTTTAAAATAAACGCTTGGGCTTCTTACTAATTGAGATACAATTACTCTTTCTGCCCCATTAATGATAAATGTACCAGCCTCAGTCATTAAAGGCATATCTCCTAAGAAAATAGTTTGTTCTTTTACTTCACCTGTTTCATGAATAAAAAGACGTGCTTCTACTTTTAAAGGAGCTGCATAATTTACCATTCTTTCTTTTGCTTCCTTAATAGAATATCTAGGTTCATCTAAATAATAATCCCCAAATTCTAAGGAAATATTTCCTGTAAAACTTTCCACAGGAAACAAATCATCAAATATTTCTTTGATGCCAACATCTAAGAATTCTTGATAACTCTTTTTTTGGATTTCTAAAAGGTCAGTCAACTCTAAAGTATTCGTCGTTTTAGAAAAGTTTCTTCTTTCTCGGTAGTCTCCGAATTTTTGTCTTTTATAAGCCACGATATCACCCCATACACAATTTTTTAAGACTTCTTTTTTATTTATAAAAATAAATACGCCACCAATTTAAAATTCTAACGCATGACTATAGTTTTGTCAACGGCTTTTCGCCCTTACGACATAAAAACCCTTACTTTTTTCTACAATCTCTAATTTATAGAACTCTTCTAGGTTTTTAATCGTTGATTTTACGCCATGACTCTTGCGCATCACAAACCATAATTCACCATCTTTATTTAAATGCGATTTTGCATTTATTAATATACTCATTACAACATCTTTACCCGCTCGTATCGGCGGATTTGTTATTATCCCATCATATTTTTTCGTAATATTTTCATATCCATTACTACTAAAAGCATTTCCTTGCACTTCATTTTCCTTTATATTCCGCAAAGCTAAATGAAGTGCCCTTTTATTTATATCAATCATATCAACTTCAATATCTAACAATTTACTTAAAACAATCCCCATAAACCCATAGCCACAGCCAACATCTAATAAACTATGTATATTTAATTCTTTATTCTTCAAAAAAGTATCTACCAAAAAAGAGGAACCATAATCAATCTTATCTTTAGAAAAAACCCCATTATCACTTAAAAAGCAAAAAGAAACATCATCTTTTTGATAATGAATTTTTCTAATATCGCTCTTCAAATTTTCATCGTTCGTAAAATAGTGTTCCAAAGGCTCTTCCCCTTTTCTCGATATACTCTAAATTATAGCATAGCTTTCAAACTTCGTCAATCACGAAATTACCAATTTCTTCTAACTCCTTACCAATAAAAAAGAGGATAAAAATTCCCCTTTTAATTTTTATAATCTAACAAAGCTTTTTTTATCCCTGTATAAGGAAGTAAAGCACAAGTCTTTCGATTACTTTGTTTATAAATATCTTCATAGACAATAGCTTCATTCAACATTTCTTCATCATATGTTTTTTCTTCTATCATAGCTTCAAAATTAGCAATATACTGCAATGCAGCATCTATTGTTTTACCAATTAAATTAGTAATCATAATACTTGTTGAAGAAATACTAATAGCACAAGCTTCCCCATCAAATACAATATCTTGAATAATATCATCTTTAATTTTCACATAAATATCTAAATTATCTATACAAGAAGAATTATTCGTATTAAATTTAATATAATCTGGATCTTCAGTTCTAACTCTATTCTTAGGATTACTATAATGATCCATAATAATTTCTCTTTTTATATCTTGATTCATTTAAATCATCTCTCTTACAATCTTATCTTTATCTTTTATCAATGAGACAAACTCATCAATTTCATTTTCTGTATTATAAAAATACAAACTTACTCGTAAGGAATTTGTCACTCCTGTCTCTGATTTTAAAATTTTAGCACAATGATTTCCTGCACGTACACAAATATTATATTTATTTAAATAATATGCTACATCTTGACTAAACACACCATCTACATTAAATGCAACAATACCACTATCCGCTTCCAAATTAATTATATCTACATGGGGAATTTTCACCAATTTTTCAATCAAGTAATTTCTTAAATACATTTCCCTTTCATGAATAACGTCCATTCCTATATCTTTCAAATACGAAATAGCTGCCCCCAAACCTATAACCCCAGCAATATTAGGAGTTCCTGCTTCTAACCTTGTTGGTAAATCTTTATAATAAACAAATTCAGGACTATCAAAAGATTCATTCATTCCACCACCTAAATTAACGGGTTCTAATGCATCTAACAATTCTTTTTTTCCATATAAAACACCAACACCTGTAGGGCCCAACATTTTATGAGAGGAAAATGCTAAAAAATCCACATCCAAATCTTGAACATCTACTTGCTTATGAGGAACACTTTGTGCTCCATCTACCACCACAAAAATATCCATTTCATGAGCTAATTTTGTAATCTCTTTGATAGGACGAATATCTCCCACAACGTTTGTCACTTCCGCCAAAGCTATTACTTTTGTTTTAGGACTTATTGCTCTTTTTACATTTTCAATTGTAACATGTAAATTCTCATCTAAAGGAATATAAGAAATAATACATCCCTTTTCTTTAGCAAGACGGAACCAAGGCAAAACATTAGAAGCATGTTCACTACGTGTAATTAATATTTCATCACCAGCTTCAACAATACCAGCAAAAAAACCACTTGCTATCATATTCAAAGATTCTGTTGCCCCACTCGTAAAGATAATTTCTTCCTTTTCACGAGCATGAATAAAATCAACAATTAAATCTCTTACATTTTCATATTCCTGATCCACTTTAAAAGAAATATCATAATCTCCTCTATGTGCATTAGCACCATATTCTTGATAATATTCTACCATTTTATCAATCACAACTTGTGGTTTTAAACTAGTTGCTCCATTATCAAAATAAATAATATCTTGATGAAGCATAGGAAAATCTTCTCTATGCATAACTTCACCTCCTTTTTCTTATTTTAAAAATCCTTCTAAAATCAACTCTGTTGCCTGTTTTCTATTTAAACCTTTACTCTCTAAATAAATTAATACCTCTTCATCAATAGCTCCTAAAGTTACAAAATGATTTGCTACCACTTCATTCGTATCAATTTCCATTTCTGGCTTTACTATAATACTACCACCTTGTAATATACCTTTAACATCCTCAACCAACAAATTATCAACTGTATTTTTCAAAGCCTTAACCATAACTTTCATATTTACTACATCTTGATAGGCAATACATTTTATTTCTATTTTACTTTTGTTTCCATTTCCATTTATAATATTATTTATAAGTAAATCTTTAGGTCCATTACTAGCAAATTTTTCCTGATAAACCATTTCACTACGATTATATTGTAAAATCATAACATCTCTTTTTATAAAATCACTCGAATCAACTATCGATAAATCTACAAAACTATCATCTAAAAGAACTATTTTTAAACAAACATCTTTTCTAAATTCAATTTCTATTTTATTACTACCTTCACAGATTAGTTCTAAGTCACCTTTTACTTCTAATCTCCCAACAAAATTCTCTACTTTCTTTTTTGCTACATCTATTACTATTTTATTCATGCTTATCATCATCACTTATAGCAAATGTCCCATTATCTACTAAAAAACCTTCCTTCTCTATTTTTTTAGCCAAAGTTAAATCTCCGCTTTCAACAATTTTTCCATCTTTCATAATATGTACATAATTTGGTTTAATATAATCAAGCAATTGACAATGATGCGTAATAATCAAAATAGTAGGATGAAATAAATCATAGTATTCGTTTATAGAAGAAGCAACCAGTTTTATAGCATCAACATCTAATCCTGAATCTATTTCATCTAATAAAATCAAAGACGGCTCTAACATCCACATATGTATTAGCTCATTTTTCTTTCTTTCTCCTCCACTCATCCCTACATTAATATCACGATGCACAAAAGAAGAATCCAAATTTAATTTCTTACAAATTTGATCAATTTTTTTACTAAATTCAAATATACCCACTTGTTTTCCTGTTACTTCACTTAAAGCCATACGCAACATTGAAGCACTAGACACACCTTCAACTGCTATAGGATTTTGATTTAACAAAAAAACCTTTTCTCGAGCAACTTCACAAGTACTTAACTTTGTTAAATCTTTATCATGAAAAAGAATACTACCACTATCTATTTTATATGAAGAATCTTTCATAATAGCTTTACAAAGAGTACTTTTACCTGTTCCATTTGGTCCCATCAAAACATGTATTTCACCATCATTTATACTAAGAGAAAAATCTTTTAAAATGTCACGTTTATCTACACTCACAAATAAGTTTTTTATTTCTAACATAAAAACCACCAATGCTATTTTATCATAAGTGGCTTAAATATTAAACAGTTTCTATAAAATTCGATATGGGTCGGACTGAGTCCCTGATCCTCCCGATGTCTTCACGCTTGATAGCAGATTGAAAACTGGACGTATGCGATTGTTTCCAAACACATTGCCATTATACACACACCCAGCAGGATACATGTTACTCTTTGCTTTTTATCCTTTTTCATAATCTTCCTCCACACACGATGTGACATTATTCGTCGTTGTATTATAAGACAATTATAAACTAAAACATTTTATTATTCAATAGTGGTCAAAGAACAAAAAAGAATTAGTTTTATAAACTAACTACATTCTTCCCCACAAAATTCATTTGATCCATATATTCCTTTGAACATATTTTGATAAGCTTTATAAAGTTCATCATGTTGTTTTTCTGTCATAGCAGAATATTTTGTTTGCCCCTCCTCTAAAGAAACTGTACCATTATGTTTTGATACAACTTGACCATTTTTAATTCCTATAACAAAAGGCATATAAATTCTTTTTTCTTTAGTATCATATTTTTTAGTATCAACAGTTAAAACATAATCTTTTAAATGTTCTTTTAAAGCATTTAATAATTTATAATAATTCTGACTTCCTTCATTTATCAAAACCAATTTTCCATCTTGTACTTCATAATTAGATTTTTCATCATCTAAATTTAAATAATATATTTTATCAACCGCATATTCTTCTGCGACTTCAAATAAGACAGGCACCGCATTTCTACACCAAGGACACCAGTTAGCCCCTATGTAAAGAATAGCTTTTTCTTCTTGTAACGCTTCTAAAGCTTCCCCACAATCAACATATACAATTGGATTATCAATATCAACCATCACCGTATTATATTGTTCTTTATCACTTTCTCTTACTGTACCGTTTAAACTTTCATACTCTTCTTTAAATTTTTTAGCATCAGTCATAACCATTTCCTCATTTGTTTTTTCACAACCGCACAACAGAAGAACAGAAAGACAACACACAAATATTCCTTTTAACATTTTCATATTACATCACCTATAACGAACATAAAACAGAACATAAAAAAAGTCAATAAACTATGAGTTGAATCATAATCATTGACAATAATCAGCTAAAGTTAAAGGGATACGATATTCTAAAGTTTCATCAAATTCATCTATAGCTTCAATCTTCATATATAAATGATCTTCATCTAATTTATCACAATTAATAGAACTATCTTGAATATAAAAAGATATATTTTTTAAAAGATTGGATAAAGAAGTAACTTCTTTACTTTTACTTTCACAACTACTAATTTCTAAATCTTGATCATAAAGAGTACATTTAACAACTTCATAATTAAATAAGTCTTCATGATGAATATTAATATTTGAAATATAAATAGATGACTTTTCTTTAGAATAAGCTACTACTCCATCAATTGAAAAAGCATCTGATTCTGTTATAATTGTTTTAAATTGAAAAGATGGCTTAGAAAATAAATAAAATGAAATAAAGCCAAAAAGGAATACTAAAGCTGGTAACAAAAAAGCATACCATTTTACTTTTTTCTTTTTTTCCCCATCTAATATTTGCGAAATATCAACATTATATTTTTTACTAATATGCTGTAAAACTTCTATATCTGGAATACTTTTTTTATTCTCCCATTTACTTACAGCTTGAAAAGTAACATGTAATTCTTCTGCTAAATCTTGTTGTGTTAATTTATATTTACGACGAATATGTTTAATAAATTCACTAACATTCTTATTCAATATAATCACCATTAAAAGTATATCATTAAACAAGCGCTATTTCAAAGATTTTAAATATTCTTTGGCACCTTCATATGTATAAACAGCAAACTGTTTTTGATTAGCCTTTGTCTTTACAACTAAAATTTCATTTTCTCCAAAATCTTTAATATCTATATAGTATTTCCCATCTTTTTGAACAGCATGCAACTCTATGGTTACCTCTGCTTTATAATCTTTAGGAATAACTGGACTCAGATTTCTTTTAGCGCTAAAAAGCTTCCCTATTAAATCAATCACAGATGCTTCACTAACAGATATTTCTTCTAATTTAGAATAATTATTATATTCATGTATCCAAGAATCACTTAAGATATAATCATCACTACAATAATTATCTAAAACATATTCTATAAACATATTACGATATATTCCACTATCTGAAACATTGTATTTCAGTATAGTAATATCATTTTCTTTATCATAATGATACATTCCATAACATGTCTTTAACCCACTCATATAATCTTCTTTCGTTTTATTTAAAGTCTCTAAAGACGCCAATGAAATAAACCTAGCCTTTGACATATTAGGCTGATTAAACATATAAGTAAAACGTTCAATAGGTATTCCATTACCACTCATATCTTTTGTCAAAAACACATCTTTCAAGAATGTTTGATTAATAAGTAACATTAAAGCAAGTAAAGCAAGCCCTATACAGACAAGAACTTTAATTAAGCTAAAGATAAATTTCATTATACCTCCTCAATCAAAGACAAATTAACTCTTCCCTTTTCCTTTTCAATACCACAAATATAAACAGTAACAATGTCTCCAACCTTCAATATCTCACTTGGATGTTTCACAAAACTTTTGCTCATCTTTGAAATATGAACTAACCCATCATCATGAAGACCAATATCTACAAAAGCTCCAAAAGAAGTAACATTACGAACGGTACCCTCTAAAGACATACCTAATTCTAAATCATCAATAGATAAAACATCACTTCTTAAAATCATTTGCTTAATTTCATCTCTAGGATCTATCACCCCATGAATCAAATTATTAACAATCATATCAAATTTTTCTTCACTAATACTATATTTTACAATTATGTCTTTTTTATGTAAAGAACCCAATGCATTTTCCATTTTTGTAGTTCCTACATCATGAATATCAATAGAAGCATCAAGAAGTATTTTTTCTACCAAAGCATAATCTTCAGGGTGAATATTTGTTTTATCCAAAGGATTACTTCCATTCACAATTCTTAAGAACCCAGCAGCTTGTTCAAACGTTAAAGCATCCATTCCTGCAATATTTTTTAGTTCCTCGCGAGTTGCAATAATTCCTTTTTTCTTTTTATATTCCAATATCTTTTTTATAATCTTTTTATTTAATCCGGATACATAACTTAAAATACTTTCACTAGCATTATTTAAGTTTACACCAACTTTATTAACAACTTTACTAACTACAAATCCTAATTCTTCATCTAGTTCCTTAGCTTTCAAATCATGTTGATAAAGACCAACACCAATACTTTTAGGATCTATTTTAACTAATTCAGATAAAGAATCTTGTAATCTTCTTCCTATACTAACTGCACTACGTTGTTCAACAGAATAATCAGGGAATTCACTCTTAGCTAAAGGACTGGCAGAATATACACTAGCACCAGCTTCACTAACAATAACAAACTTAACATCCAATTTATATTTTTTAATTAAATTAGAAACAAACATTTCACTTTCTCTTGAAGCTGTACCATTTCCAATAGCAATTATTTTAACATGATGTTTCTCAATCAAAGCCAACATAATTTTTTCAGCCATCTCTACTTCTTTTTTATCATTAATTAAAACTAATCCTTTATTATATATAACACCAATTTCTAACACTTCCCCAAAGGCAGATAATATAGCTAATTTACATCCTGTTCTAAAAGCTGGATCAAATCCCATAACTACACTTTCTTTAATTGGTGGAGTAAGTAATAAATGTTCTAAATTATTTCCAAATTCCTCAATACCAAAAGCACTAGCTTTATCATATAATTCTGCTTTTATATCACGTTCTAAACTAGGTTCCATTAATCTTTTCCAAGCATCAAGAATAAATTCTAAAACCTTATCTTTTAAAGGGAACTTTTTTTCTCCCATTACTTCTTTACTTAAATAATCGATTATTTTTGTAGCATCTACACTTAAACTATATGTAACTATTTTTTCTTTTTCAGCTCTTGTAATTGCCAACGTTCTATGAGGTTTCATATCCGTTATTTTTGCTTCAAAATCATAATAAATTTCATAAACTTTATTAGCATCTACAGCTCCCTTTTTTAACTTTCCTTTAACAAGTCCATTATAAAAATAATGATGACGACACCATTTACGGTACTTAGGTTTATCACTAATCCAATCTGCTATTATATAACCAGCATTCATAATAGCATCATCTATCGTTTTAACTTGATCTGTTAAGAATGGAGTTGCTAATTCTTCTGCACTCTTATTTGGAAAACTCATAATTAACTTAGCCAAAGGCTCAAGCCCCAATTTAATAGCTTCCGTTCCCTTTGTTTTCCTCTTTTCTTTAAAAGGCAAATAAATATCTTCCACTTCACTAAGTTTTTCTGCCTCATTTATAGCATTTATAATTTCTTCTGTAAGCATCCCCTTTTCATCAATTAATCTTTTTACATCTTCTTTTCTAAGATCTAAATTGACAGCATAATTATATTCTGTTTCAATACTTCTTAATTCTTCTTCATTTAAATTACCAGTAACTTCTTTTCTATATCTAGCAATAAAAGGTATTGTAGCACCTTCACTTAATAATTGCACAACATTCTTAATTTGAAAATCTTTAAAACTTAATTTTCCACTTACTTTACTTATTATTTTATCATTCATTTTTACTACACTTCTTTCTATTAATATTATAAAAGAAAAAAGAAAGATAAACAATTCTTTCTACATCTTTTTAACACTTATATACTTATTTAATTAGGTTTCTTTCTTTGTAATATTTCAGATTTCTCTAATACCAACTTCAAAAAACGTTTTTGAATAAAAAACTTTTCATAATTTTCTACTTGTACTGAAGCTGGAACCATTACCCCTGTTTTATTTTGTATACGAGCAAAGTAATCCTTTAAACGTTCACTTTCTAAAACAAATAACATATCTTTTAACTTTGCTATATCTTCACGAGGACTTATTTTATGAAAACGCAAAAGGTTTTCCCCCAATGTAGCATTACATACAATACCATAACGACTTAACGCATTTTGACTACGTGATACAAACAAAGATAAAAATAAAATCTGTGGGTCACTTATCATAAATCGATCATTATCACAACAACATTCTAAATCAACGGTTCCATCTTCATATTCAATAATACTCCAATTATCAAACTGATAATCAGATTGACTAGTAATGCAAGAAAACAAAAACATATCTACAAATTTTTGCATTAAATGACGAACAATTTCTTCTTTATCCTCCCTATTTTGATAACGATGCTCTAATGCATACCGGATATCCTCCAAATTATTAAAAGGGTCTAATAATTTGTGTTTATTAAAAGAAGTTTTACTAAAACACATAACTAATTTCTTAGCTTCATCAAAAAAAGCATCTTTTAAAACATCATAACCACTAACATAAGTAGCACCTACTACTCTATAATTTGCTGAAACTACTCCTTTAATATTACCTAAAGCTGCTAAATCATAAGCAGGATGAACAAAGCCTAAGTCTTGTAAAACCTCTTCCATAATCAGTTCATTATAACTACTTATATTACTATTAAACTTAAAATAAAAAGTTTGATGATTCCAAGCAAAAGAAAAACTAAGAAGACTCCCTGGATGATATTTTGTAATATTTACATCTTCTTTACTTCTCAATAAATCATATAATAAAGCATATCCTTCTGGAGTATCTAAATAATTTTTATAAGGAATATCTAGTATTTCACATAAATCTATATAACCATCAATACGCTGCATAATTCTTTCCCTTCTTACTAACATTGGCTATTATACCAAACAAGATAAATTATTCAAGCTCTTTTACACATTTGTAACAAGATAAATCATGATCATCAATAACTCCAATAGCTTGCAAATAAGAATAAATAATTGTACTTCCTACAAAAGACATCCCTCGTTTTTGTAAATCTTTAGAAATCTTATCAGAAAGAGGACTTGTTGTATGATACTGATAATCTCTTATCACTTCATGATTTGTAAAGGACCAAATATAATTAGAAAAACTTCCCCATTCTTTTTGTATCTTTTTATATATAGAAGCATTTTTAATAGTAGCTAATATTTTTCTTCTATTTCGAATAATTCCCTTATTTTGCATCAAAACTTCAATTTTTACTCCATCATAAGAAATGATCTTATCCAACGAAAAATAATCAAAAGCCACACGAAAATTCTCACGTTTATTTAAAATAGTTTCCCACGATAATCCTGCTTGAAACATTTCTAAAACAAGAAATTCAAATAATTCTTGATCATCAAATTTAGGAACACCCCATAAAAAATCATGATATTCAACATATAAAGGATTATCTAAATTTACCCAAGAACATCTTTTCATTTTTTCGTCTCCATATAATATTTACGTTCTGCTAAAACCTCAGCAACATTTTCTAATTCATCATATTCTTCACCAGATAAATCATATTCATTCATGACACGATCAATAAGCAACAATATTTCATCAAAAGAAGATGTTTTTTGAACACATATATCATATTTTTTTAAAACACTTAACTCATAATCTGTAATTAAAAGATTACCTACTTCCTTTAAAAAGTCCATTTTATCACCTACATATTAGTTTAACAAACATAAGAAAAAAACACAATGAATACCTATTGTGCTTTTCTTATATACTATTTAATTTCTATAAACTTTTTATTTTTATTTTCATCTTGTTTTTGAATAGTAATAACTAAAATACCATCTTTAAATTCTGCTGTAATAGATTCTTCATCCATATCTTCAATATGAAAAGTTCTTTCAATTTTACCATACATTCTTCTTTCCCTATGTAAATATTTCTTATTACTTTCATCCTTTACTTCATGCTCTAATTTAATAGTAATATTTCCTTTATTACATTCTACTTTAATATCTTCTTTTTTATATCCAGGAGCATCCATTTCAATAAAAACTTGATTATCTACTTCATAAATATCACACTTCATTTTATTATCTACTCCCATATCATTAAACATATCATCAAAAAACATTCTACTAGGTAACATAAATCATCATCTTCCTTTCATCTTTCATTTATGCTTTTACCCTCTTCGTTGATATTTCATCAACAACTAAAGTATAACACTACAATTAGCAATTGTCAACAGCGAGTGCTAATTATAGTATATGCACATTAAAACAAAATATACTTCTTTAAAAGAAAAAAGGAACTGTAGTTCCAATTATTCTGTTCTTAAAGCTTCCACTGGATCCTTTTTACTAGCTACACGAGCCGGAAGTAATCCTGCAATAGAAGTTAATACAACACTAATGATAATAAGGATAATTGCTCCAGCCAAAGGCAATTTAGAAGCATCTGAAATATTAGCTAAATTTTTAATAATGGCATTGATTGGCAAATTAAGTAGTAAAGTAATTAAAATACCTATTACCCCGGCTGTAAATCCAACAATAATAGTTTCGGCATTAAATACTCTAGAAATATCTTTTTTACTAGCTCCGATAGCTCTTAAAATACCTATTTCTTTTGTTCTTTCCAAAACAGAAATATATGTAATAATTCCAATCATTATACTTGAAACAATCAAAGAAATAGCTACAAATGCCATCAAAACATAACTAATTACATTAACAATTGTTGAAACCCCACTCATCATAACCCCTACTACATCTGTAAAGTTAATGACATTTTCTTCATTTCCAGATTCTTGTTCTTTTTCATTATAAGCACTAATCAACTTAGTAATCTCTTCTTTACTATCAAAATCCTTTGGATAAATATAAATTGAAGAAGGATTATCTAAATCAACACTACCTAATTCTCTTAATACATCACTTTGTGTAGCACCAGCTTGTTTAGTATAAGTTTCTATAACTTGTGCCAATTCATCTGGAGATAAACTAGCCAAATAAGCTTGTTGTTTAGGTGTCAAATCATTAATATCAAATTCTTCTTTTTCACTAAACTTTAACCCTGTTAAAACATTTTTATCAGGATTTTTTCTTTGTTCTTTTACAATTTCTGTAGCATTAATTTTTTCAATAACATGATGAACTAATTCTTTTGTATATAAAGCTCCACCATTCGCTTTAACAACAGATTCTTCACTTGGTTTAATAATTCCACTTACGATAATATCTTCTGCTTCACTAATTTTCTTTAGCATATAATCTTTATCATTTTTCTTATTTACCCAAATACCGCCTTCTTTTTGAAAGTAATCAGTATTCAACAATAATTTAAATTTTAAATTTAATAATTCTTCTGTAGTATAAGAAACTTGTTCACTCACAAATTCCTCACCATTCATTATTTTACGATACATATTCTTAAGTTCATCCGAATTCATCAAACCCAAAGTATATAATGTATAATCTATAATTTCATTATTATCATCAACAATAAGGACAATTTCATTATAATTCTTTGGCCAACCCGCCACTAGTTCAAACATAGATTCATTTAATTCTTGATTATCAAACAATTCTGAAAAAGAATCTGTTGACATAAACAAATTAGACATATCTCCACTACCCATACCTAATGATTCTAAGATGGTACTTGGATTTACTTGAAAAACATCCGTTTGACTATCTTTATAAATTTGCAATGTCAAATCATACCCATATCCAATGGCAGAAGTATAATTTTGAAAATCTGTCGTTGTTTCTAGATGTGTCTTAAACTTACGTAAATTATTACTATTCGTTTTAGCAGTCATCGTATTTAACATATTACTCATTACATTATTAGAATAGATTTTATCATCTTCATGTTCTTTTTTTTCATTATTTGGCATCATCATCGATAAAAAGTCAGACATCTCAATCGCATTATCTTGAATAACTAAAGGATAATTCGATAAAGTTTCTTTTTCAATTCCATTAATATATTCTTGTACACCATTTGATAAAGATAAAATAAGCGCAATACCAATTATTCCAATAGATCCTGCAAAGGAAGTTAAAATCGTTCTTCCCTTTTTAGTAAGTAAATTATTTAAAGATAAGGATAAAGCTGTAAGAAAAGACATAGAAGTTTTCTTTCCCTTAAAAGAAGGCTCTTCTTCCGTTTTATCTTCTTTCTTATATGGATTTGAATCATCCATAATATTCCCGTCTTTTAAAGTAATAATCCTAGAAGAATACTCTTCTGCTAAATCTGCATTATGTGTAACCATAATGATCAATCTATCTTTGGATATTTCTTTTAAAATTTCCATAACTTGCTTACTCGTTTTAGAATCAAGTGCTCCAGTAGGTTCATCGGCCAGTAATATCTCTGGATCATTTACTAAAGCACGAGCAATTGCCACTCTTTGCATTTGACCGCCACTCATTTGATTCGGCTTTTTATTAGCTTGATCTAAAAGACCTACTTGTTTTAAAGCATCTTTTACTCTTTTTCTTCGCTCAGCTTTACTAACCCCTGAAAGTGTTAAAGCAAGCTCCACATTAGAAAAAACAGTTTGATGAGGGATTAAATTATAGCTTTGAAACACAAAACCAACACGATGGTTACGATAAGTATCCCAATCACGATCCTTAAAATCTTTAGTACTTTTTCCGCTAATAACTAAATCTCCAGAAGTATAATTATCTAACCCACCAATAATATTTAGAAGAGTTGTTTTCCCACAACCAGATGGTCCTAAAATAGATACAAACTCACTATTTCTAAACTCTAAATCTATACCTTTTAAAGCTTTTACTTTTTCAGTTCCTGTTTCATAATCCTTTTTTATATTCTTTAATTTTAACATGAAAATCATCCCTTCATTTAAATAATTATACTACGAATTACATACATATGCATAATATTTTACATGTACATTGTGAAATATATATGAAAAAAAGGCAAGAACTTCACCTTTTTATAACATCAAAATCAATAAATTTAATCCCTAACTTACTTCTTTTTATTTTCTTTTTAATATTTAATTCTTTTTTTAACAAACTCTTAACAGTCATATCATCATCAACTGCAATTTGAATAGTAGCTTGATAATAATTTCCACAACTAATCAAAAAAGAATCTGCATACTCTATATCTTTTTCTTGATTAATAATACTTTTAATTTTACCTTTCATTTCACTATTATTATCATCTTCACCAATAAGAAGTAAAACATTATCAAAGATAATTTTGCCCCCTTCATAAAGAATAAGTAATGCAATAAATAAACTAGCTACAATATCAATACTTGGTATGATTTGTCCAAACAAAATAGCAAACGATATCATAATTGTTGATAATACATCTAAAAAGGATTCTTTAGCAGAACTAACTAAAATTAAACTAGATATTTTCTTTCCCATATGCATTAAATAACTACTACTTAATCCCTTCAAAAGGATTGTTAAAACAACTAACCATAGTATTTTTAAATCTGGAGCACTGTAATCAATAAATAGTGATTTATAAGCAATAAAAATACCTACGCCCATAATTAATATACCAATAAAAACCTGCATAATATATTCAAATCTACCATAACCAAAAGGATACTTTTTATTAGCACGTTTCTTCCCTACTCGAGCTCCTATCATCGCAAGAATATCTGTTATAAAATCACTTAATGTATAAATACCATCTGCAATTAAGGCATAACAATTAAAAAGCATACCTCCTATTATTTTCAAAACAAAAACAATAATATTAATAATTGCACTTACAAAAAGTGTTCTTTGTTCTTTTTTCATTTGAAAGCCCCTTTTCTTATATTTAAGTATAGCACTTTTTTATCTAAATGGACATAATTATTTTGTTTTTACAACATCTTCTTCTAACAAACAAAAAACTTGTTCTAAAAATATATGAATATTCAAAAAAGGTTGCTGATATACTTCATCTATAAGAACTGGTTGCACTTTTTTACTTTCTTCATTTACTTTTTTAGCACGAACAATAGCCTTTTTTACATCCTCTAAAGTAATTTGATCAACAATTAACTGTATTGCTTTTTCACTTTTTATTTTATACACTTTAGGAATGTTATAAGTCTCTCTTAAATCCTTTTCATAATTATCCTCTTTGGAAATAACTTTATAATAATCTTTTTTATGTAAAATTAAAAACAAATTAAAATTCATAATTGAAAAAGCCGGAAAAATATGATATTTTTCAGCCAACTTTAAAGCTTCCAAAAAAGAGTCTTCTTTAAAATCATGATCAAAAACAGCTACCTTCATATCATCACTAACATTTAAAGCATATTTATTTGCCTTCAAAACAATATCTTTAGCAGACCCACCATTTCCATTTTTTAGATGAAAAGCCACACGGTAGGGAAACGGTGAATGATTAATTAAATCTTCTAAATGTAAAAAGTATAATTCCTCTTGCAGCCCCTCATAAGCACCCCGATAAGTTAAAACGCTCTTCCTTACCATTTAGTCCTCCTTATTCTCTACATGTAATAAGTGCTCTATATCAAATTTGGGCAAAATCGTATATTTCCCAGCTAAATAATTTTTCAAATACACTTCATCATTTCTCAAATTAGATTCTTCTAAAGTGCTTATAATAGAACTATCATTATCTTTTTCAACAAAAACAATTTCATCACGACGTAATAATTCTTTATTCATATACACTGGATTATGCGTTGTAAAAATAAGTTGTCCTCCCTTTTTATTAATTGAAGGATCTCCAAAAGATTGAATAATATTATAAATAATTTCATGATGAATAGATGCATCTAACTCATCTATCACTAGTGTAGCACCTTGACCTAAAGCATATAAGAATAAATCTAAGGTATCAATCATCTTAATTGTACCCTTCGACTCAGTAGAAGAAGGTAATGCTTCAATTTTACAATTTTCATCAATTTTATATACAACTCTTTCGCTTGATTTACCACTCTTATCAACTTGCACATAAAATTCTTTTTCTCCCGTTTCTAATTCATGTAACAAAGCATCAATTAACTTATTCGAAAATATTCCTTCTTTTACATTTTCTGGAAGTTGTAATTTATAATCTTCTAAATCATAGATAACAATAAGTTTACTTTTAAAATAATACAATAATTTAAAACATAACTCAGCATCAATAAAATTATACCAACCTGTAAAAACACTATTTTCATCCATATTAACTTTAATCATTTGCATAATTTGAGATTTAAAATGACTATCTTTAAATTGAGGATAATGCTTTTTAACCACATCGTCTTTTGTAGAAAATTTAACATTATTTCCATTTCTTTCAAAAATTAATGCATCATTTTCTTTTAATACTTCCTTTAATACTATCGTTTTTCTATCATTATAATTATTCTGTATACTTAAAAAGTAATCATATATATCATTTTCCATAGTAAAAACAAGATGAAATGTAACTGGAGCCTCATAGTCTTCTAAAGAAGAAAAATTAGAGCATAACATTAAATAGTTTTGTTCACCTGCTTCTTTTAGCTTAGTTTCTAAAACTATTCTTTTTAAAACAAACAAAGACTTAATTATATTTGTTTTACCAGAAGCATTACTACCATAAATTACCTTTAATGGTAAAACCCTATGATGTTCATCAAACGACATAAGATGTTCTTCTAGTTCCTTTTTTCTTCCCCCCAAAAAAGAAAAAGTATTCTCTTCTTTAAAAGTTTTAAAATTCTTAAAAGTATATGAAATAACCATATTACCCCTTCCTTTCTCTCATATTATAACCAAAAAACACGAAAAAATCAACAAACTTACGATTTTTTCGTATTTAACTATCATTAATATATATTATCTTCTTTTATTGTATAAAGTGGTCTATTCTTGCTTTCTGTTTGAATCTGTGCTATATAAAGACCTAAAATACCGTTAGAACATAAGGTAATAGAGCTCATTAAGAAAATAATAGATAGTAATCCCCAGAAAGTGAAATTAACATCTGCATGACTTAAAGCAAAAATAAGCAATAAAACCAATAAAACACACGTAACAAAAGCAAAAAATATACCTAAGTAAAGTAAAAACATTAAGGGAAATTGAGAAAAAGAAATAATCCCCGTAATAGCATATTTAAACAATTTCTTCAAATTCCACTTCGTTGTTCCTGCTACTCTTTCATTATCTTCATACTCTATCCATTTTGTTTTAAAACCAACAATTTCAAAAATACCTTTTAAATAACGGTTATGTTCACGTATACGTTTCATTTCATCAATCATTTTGCGATTCATCAAACGATAATCTGTAGCACTCGGTTTCATCTCTACTTCTGTAATAGAATTGATAATTTTATAATAAGCATTTGTTAAAAATTTTCTAACAAAAGAATAATTTTGTCTTTTTATACTTTTAGCAGCTACACAATCATATTCGCCAGTTTTAATAATATCATACATCTCTTTTAAAAGAACAGGTGGATGTTGTAAATCAGCATCAATAGCAGCAGCATAATCTCCACTACAAGCATCAAATCCAGCAATCATTGCATATTCTTTACCAAAATTTTTAGCAAAAGAAATATACTTCACATAATTTTTTTTCTTAGCTAAATCACGAATGATTTCTAATGTTCTATCTTTTGATCCATCATCTACTAAAAGAATTTCAAAATTTACATAATCCATTTCTTTTTGTAATTGATCAATAGCATCTACAAACAATTCTACAGTTGCTTCCTCATTATAACAAGGAACAATCAATGATATTAAATCTTTCTTCGCTTTACTTCTTGGCATGACTATCACTATCCTTTATAAAAACTAAAAACTTACTAATAATATAATTTAATACTGTAACTAACACTTGACAAACCAATGTCCAAACAATAACCCAAGTATGGCTATTCATTTGTAATAACGTTACGAAAAACCACATAATAAACATTTCTAAAAGAAGGGTAAATACTCTTGAACCATAAAACTTACCAGCTTCTTTCCAATTTGCTTTATTCTTTCTTTTAAAAACAAATAATCTATTTGTCACATAAGCAAAAGTAACAGCCACAATCCATGAAATAATATTAGCTAATTGTAACTGCCAGGCATTTTTAGCAGATAAAATCGTGAACAAAAGCCCCCATTTTGTAGCAAGACTTACTACTGTTGTGCAACCACCAACTATAATATAGTTAACAATTTCTTCATATTTTTTATATAAATCTAACAATTTCTTCATACATTACTTCCTTTAAACAATCATACCATAAAATAGGCAAATTGTAAAATTCCTATTTATCTGTCTTTTTGTCTAGATAACAAGTTTCAAATAAGCACTTCTATAATCTAATCTAAACCTTTTCTCTACACCAGTTCATCAAATCACATTTTTATAACCAAAACATCATCTATAATCTTTACAGCATCTTTTGATGGCCATACTTCCATATTTTCAAATTCATTTGTTTCTAATATTTTTTCTTTAACATCAAAAGACGCAATTTGTAAATCAACTCCTAATGTATTTCCTATTATTCTAATAATTTTAGCGTCATTTTCAAAAAAATACAAATCTTCATAACCAACATATCTTCCCCATAGTGCTTGATCATAATTAATTACATCATTCCAAGGTGTGATATCATAAAGCATTTCATAAAATTCACTTTCTTCTTCTCCTACAATCATAACTGGCATATCATATGAAAAACCTGGAGTTTCTTCAATTCGTGCTAATAACCTAGTATTAAAAGAATATGTATAATTACAAAACGAATATACTTTCATATAATAACGATTGGTTGTAATGAAATTATCCCAACCTACTAAAGTTAAAGTTAGAACACTCACACATTCAATAATACCAATTATTTTCTTGAAATTTTTCCCATTTAAAGTGCTATTTTCCAGAAGAACAATACACAAAATAAATGGAATAACAAATTGATAAATATTTAAAGTACTTAATTCTGTATTATAAGCAACAAAGTCTACAATATTAACAACTAAAGGCATCAGTATAATAAATAAAATCAACAGCATGAAATTTACTTTATTTTTATATAATTTCTTATTTACAACAATATAAATTCCCAATAAAGATGAGGATAATATAGTAAGGATACGCACCCAAGAATAAAAGCTTGTTGCTTTGAAAAAGGATTGCCCTATGAAATATCCAATAAAATGCAAATAAGTACGATATAACAAGCTAGGCCATTGTCCTAAAGGAGGTATTCCCATCTCATTTGCTCCTTTATAATTTGACAAAGTTACACCCTTAATACTTAAAATGATTTTTAAAATGATAAAATATAAAATTATACCAACAATTCCCATAGCCAAAAGTTTACCAACCATTAATACTATTTCCTTGGTATCTTTCTTATCTAATACCATTTTTATCAAATACAATAAACACAATGCTGCAGCTACTCCAATATAAGATTGATAACACCCTAAAGAAATACTAATTAATATGCTTCCTAAAATAAAACCAAATTTCATTCTTACAGTCACATAAACTGCCACAACTGCCAGCAACAAAGCAACAATATAAATCTCAATCATAAATAAGTAACTAAATGAAACAGCAAGGCTTGGAAACGTTGATAAAAGAAGAGCCACTAAAAACTAAAATGAACCCTTTGTCAAGGACTAAGTAAAAAAAGAGAGTCTAAGCAGTAGAAGATAGAAGATGATTCCTGTATTGCACAGGAGTCATCTTTTTTAAATTCCATTGATATCTAAAATGGTTATAGTATTCTATGTAATCTTTTATTTCATTACACACATCTCTAAGTGTAAAACAAGTATCTAAATTTAATTCATCTTTCATATGACCAAAATAGGATTCTTGAGGAGAATTATCCCAACAATTACCTCTTCTAGACATGGACTGTTGAATATTATATTTTTTCAATAAATTATGAAATTTTGGACTTGTATAATGAACCCCCTGATCGGAATGAACTACTACTTTTTCTGATAAAGTAATATTTCTTTTTCTATGCAGTTTTTTTATAGTTTCTAATGAAATATCTAAT
>CAOOMX010000020.1:0-216 GCA_948497845.1 uncultured Bacilli bacterium
TTAAGGTAAGTGATATAGAAGAAAAATACTCAACAGAATATTATGAAGCAATAGCAACAAGTACATATATTAATCCAAGCATAACAACAGTAAATAGTACAACAACATATAACAGTATGCAATTAACAGTAGTAGCAACAAAAGGAACGAATGAAATAAGTAAGTATTACTTTAGTAAAGATAATGGAGCAACATGGACAGCAGGACAAACATCGA
>CAOOMX010000020.1:261-22958 GCA_948497845.1 uncultured Bacilli bacterium
ATACAAATGGAAGAATGTCTAATCCATATAGTGCTGTTGTAAGTACAAATGCATATGAACTACCAAGAGTAACAATGACAACAACCAAAACAAGTACAAGTATAACGATAAATGCTACAGCTACACCAGGAGATGGAAGTATAGCTAAATACATGTATAGTAAAGATGGGGGAAGTAACTGGACAACTGTAAATAGTACAGCAACAACCAATACCAAAAGTTATACAGGATTAACAGTATATACATCTTATCCATTAAGAGTCAAAGTAGTAGATAGTAATGGAAGAGAATCAAGTGTATATAGTTTATCAGTAAGAACAAGTAAAGGGACATTTTTAGATGGTACAAGTAATGTTAGTGGAACATATAATGGAACAGCTAAAAGTATAACAGTAAGTACCTCACCAAGTGCAACAAGTATCTATTACTCAACGAGTACACAACTAACAACTAGTAATTATTCAACAAGTGGAAGTACAACTAATCCAACTGCAACAAATGCAGGAACAACAACAGTTTATTGGTGTGCAGTTAAAACAGGATACAATACATATTGTAGTAGTAATACGATAACGATAAGTAAAGCAACATTTACCAATAATACAAGTGATACGAATGCAACATATAATGGAACAGCTAAAAGCATAACAGTAAGTACCACACCAAGTCCAACAACAATTTATTATTCAACAAGTACACAATTAACAACTAGTAACTATTCAACAAGTGGAAGTACAACAAAACCAACCAGAACCACAGCAGGAACAACAACAGTTTATTGGTGTGCCGTAAATGCCAATTATAATACTTTGTGTAGTAATAATAAAATAACAATAAATAAAGCAACAGCAAGTTTAAGTGCCACAACAAGCACTATAGCAGCAGGAAGTACAACCAATTACATCACTTATACAGGAGATGGAACAGTAACTTGTAGCCCAACAAGTGGAACCTATGCATCATGTAGTTATAATGCATCAACCAAAAGAATAACTTTTACAAGAAAAAAAGTAGGAAGCCAGACATTTACCATAAGTGCAACATCAGGAACAAACTATAATGCCTTATCTAGTAAAAGTGTGACTGTAACAGTAAGTGGAAGTACACCAACATTTACAGTATCAAGTACAACAAGTACTATAGGAGGTAGTGCAACAACGAGTTCTGTAACATATACATACAATGGAGATGGAACAGTATCATGTAGTCCAACAAGTGGAACCTATGCCAGTTGTAGTGTAAATACAACAAGTAAGACTATAACATTTACAAGAAAAGCAGTGGGAAGTCAAAGCTTTACAATAAGTGCAAGTGCAGGTGTAAATTATAAAGCAGCGACAAGCAAAACGGTAACAGTAACAGTAGCAGCCCAATCAGTTCTTTTGGCGGATAAAATAAAATCATTATATACGAGTCAAGGATCGAATGGAATATACTATCATACAAGTAGCTTAGCCAACAGTGCAGGAGACAATTCCTACCGATTTGCAGGAGAAAACCCTAACAATTATGTATGCTTTGGATCAACAGCAACAACCTGTCCAAGTAAAAACTTATATCGAATAATAGGAGTGTTTGGTTCGCAAGTAAAGCTAGTACATGCAACATATGCCACCGCTGCAGAAATAGGAACAGCAGCCCAATCCTCCCATGCCGGTTATTTCTATTGGAGTGGATCATCGAGCAACACGTCTAGCACATGGAGTAGTAGTACATTAAATGCGGACAGTTTAAATGGGGCATTTTTAACTAACTTAGGAACAACATGGACAAATAAGATAGCACAGACTACATGGTATGTCGGAGGGATGACAGAAGAAATAAAGCAATCTAATGCCAAAACAGTATATAATTATGAAATAGGAAGTTATAAGACAGGTATGACTTACACCGATAAAATAGGAATGCCATATGTAAGTGAATATGGATATGCAGCAGAATCAAATTATTGGACAACAAACCTAAGTGGTTATGAGATAACCGCAGGAGAAAACTGGATGCATATTTATGATGCATATTGGACAATCTCACGCGCTGCAGACATTTTAACTCGTGCACACGAAGTTGTAAATAATGGTGCAATTATTATAAGGAGCTCAAACAGTGAGAGTAGGATTCGACCAAGCTTTAACCTACTCTCAACCGTGAAAACTACTGGAGGCACGGGTACTGAGTCTGACCCATATAGAATAGAAGTCTAGTATTAAAGAACTAGTATAATAAAACCAGAACTAAAATCTGGTTTTATTGTTTTGTAATGATTCCATAGCCGTTATTTTCATAATCGTAAAATAAACCGGTTTTTAAAGGATAGAAAGTTAAATAAGCATTTAATGATAGGATAAGTATCCAAAGAATAATACCAATTGTATTATATTTACCAACCTTATCCTTTTCCTGTAAGAAGAAATTAACAAATTGTGCAAGAACAATACAGATAAAGTAAATAATAAAAGTTATAATTATATTGTCTTGCTTATTTAGAAGAATAAAAAATACAAAAGAAAAAAAAGACATAACTAGAAAAGAGCAAGAAATCGCCGAAATAATATTAGCTGTAATACGCCATTTTTTCTTAAATAAAATGGTATCTATTACCATCCATAAAAAGAAAGCTCCAAAAATAATTTTATTATGTTCCCAAATGCTTTCGTTCACTGGAAAAAACAAAGCCGTTACAGAATTAGGAAACACATCATAACCAAAATGTAAAATGGCACTTAGCAAAAAGATAATGACCGGACTTAATATTTTCCATGTTTTATAATTCATAAAAATCACCTGTTTTTAGTGTATGCTACTTTTTTAAAATTATAATGTTAAGTTTACATATACTTGACCTTTGCTATAGAAGAAAAGATTAGAATATGTTATCTTTATAATAGGAGAGTGATTAATTATGTTTGTTGGAGAAAATCCGATTCATATTGAAAAAGGCGATATAGCTGAACTTGTATTAATGCCAGGAGACCCATTAAGAGCAAAATACATAGCTGAAAACTTCTTAGAAGATGCACATATGGTAACAAGTATTAGAAATATGTTTGGCTTTACTGGATTTTACAAAGGAGTAAAAGTAACTGTAATGGGTAGTGGTATGGGAATGCCTAGTGCAGGAATATATGTTTGGGAATTAATACATTATTTTAATGTTAAAAAAATAATACGTATCGGAACTTGTGGAGCCGTATCAGAAAAAGCAGAAATTGGCAGTATCATTTTAGCAGACGAAGTATATTCAGAATCTAATTTTGCTTATACATACAATGATTATAAAGAACATGTTGTTACAGCAGATAAAACATTAAATGAATACATCATGGAGTCTTCTAAAAACATGGATGTCAATTTACATGTGGGAATGATGACTACAATGGATGTATTTGGTCCTTACATAGATTATGAAAGAGTACTAAATAGAATTCCAAAAGAATATGAAGTTTTAGGAGAAGAGATGGAAGCGTTTGGATTAATTCATGTAGCAAATTCATTAAATGCACAAGCAACTGCAATGGCTACCGTTGTAGATTCTAAATTTTCTGATATTGTATTAAGTCCAGAAGAAAGAGAAAGAAACCTAAATGATATGATAACATTAGGGTTAGAAAGTATTATTAAATAACAAAAAAGCTGCTTAGTGCAACTTTTTCTTTTGTCTTAAAATAAATATCATGCTAAATAACCCGATAAAAGAAGGGAAGTATCCTTTAATAGAAGCCTGCGTATTTGGAACTTTAATAGTGGTTTCATGTGTTGCATCAAGTACAGCAGTCTTTTTATTATAAAAGAGTATTTCTTGTTGTTCATTTTCTTTGGTAATAGATACATTTTCTTGTAAAGAATATATTTCATAATCTGGATGAGCCTTTACTTCCCTAATATAAAAGTCTCCTTTAAAAACATTGGGTATAAATAAAATCCCTAAATCATTTGTTAATCCTTCAAAAACAAGTTGATGATCCATTGTATAAAGTGCAAATAAAGTATTTGGAATTCCTTCGTTTGTATCAATATCTTTTTTTATAATTTTAATGGATCCTTTAGGAAGCTCGTTATAAAGAGTGAAATCTTTTGTAAAAGAAGTTTCATCTAATGTAAAGAAGTACTTTTGACTAGAAGCAATATGTCCTAAAGCACTGGATTCTTCTTTCAGGTAATAAGAGCCTTTTTCTAAATATAATGTATGAGATATTGCTTCAGTTAGAAAAGTAGTAACAAGAGCATCTTTTTTAAAAAGTAGCTTTTTACCTAAAAAGATATCTTCGTTTGCATAAACAGATATTTTTACATTTGGTAAGATTACGTTTTGATAATGAAATGTTTTTTTATCAAAAACAATTTGTTCACCATATTTTGTGATATTAACGGTTCCTAGATTTCTTTTATTTTCAAAAGATACATCTAATAAAAGACTACCATCGTCTAGCTTTTTAAAATGAGAATTTTCATTAATAGTAAAAGGAACTAAATTGGTATTTGCCTGATAGGTAATAGGGACAGAGCTTTCTATTTCTTTCAGGTAATATGAACCATATGGTAATTCTAAAGGAAGTAAAAAATATCCATCACTATTGGTTTTAAAAGAACAGAGCAGTTCTTGATTGGGGTACAAAACTTGTTGACAAATTGGTAAATGATTAGCATCTAAGATTTGAAACTCTATTCCTGCAATAGGAATTTTCTCTTTTGTTTCTTCATCAATTTTTTGAATACCCACTTTAGCTTTTAATAAAGGGTTAACAAAAGAAAAAACTTCTTTTTTAGAATCTTTCACATCTACATAAAAAACTTCAATAAATTTCGTATTGTTTTTCCCTTCTGTTTGTTCTATTTTATATGTGCCGTAAGGTAAAGTTATAGCACCCAAACCAAATGCATTGGTACGAATACTTCCAAAGTGATTGTTATCCTTATCATAGACTTGAAAAACGGCATTATCTTCAGGTTTTATATTATTAGTAAAAGCCTCTTCATAAAACTTGTTAATTTCAATTTTCTTTTCAATAACCTTATCATAAACATCTAAAGAAATATCTAAATGGTTTTGATCAATTACAAAAGAATAGATGTCTAAAGATTTTTCATATCCTAAAGGACTTTCTAATTCTTTTAAATAGTATTCTCCAAAAGAAAGTTCATAATCGGTTAAAGCATATCCCAAAGCATTTGTTTTTAGAGTAGTAATCAAAGTATCATTCTTATCATAAATACCATATAAGGCATTTTCTAAAGAAGCGCTGCCTAGAGCAACATTTAGTTGTGTATCCAAATCATTTTTTTGAAGAGAAACACGTCCTCCTTGAATAGAAAAAGAAGCCGAATAAACTAAGGGAGCAAAGTTTCCTCGCAAAAGAATATTTTGAGAATAATCACTCATAAAAAGAATGGGTTGAGTTGATAAATTGCCTTTTTTAGCCAGTTTAACATAGCCATCTTTTGGTTCTAAAGGGGTAAGATAAAGGGTATCTCCTTCAATTCTGGCATCTATATGTGAGCTTTCTATTACGCTATACTGATTTAAAACCTGAGTAGAATCAACAAAAGAATAGGTAGTGCCAAGTTTTAATGCCTCATTAGAATTCCATTGTAATGATGGTAATACTTGATGTTTTTTTACTAGAGCTTCTAATTCTTTTATTTCCTCTTTATATTTATAAGGATCTTTTTGACCATTTAATGTATTCGTAAAATAAATATCATATTCAGGATAAAGCGTATTCCAGATTAAAACTTGAGTAACAGCATACCATTTAAAATCGTGATGACTAACTTGCTCATCCTTATATTCATACCCGTAATAAGCTAACAAGTTAATTTTTTCCCAAATAAGAGGATCAATATTCAGAAATTGTGCATAGTTTTCATCTAGCATTTCATACGTATATTGATTATCGATATCTGTGAAAGGTTCTAAGCAATACACAAATGCTCCATCAGAATTTTTGCGTAGAATACCCATTTGTTTATATTGAATATATCCATCTCCACGCTCTTTTTTCACATAAGCGCTATAAATCATTTGACTGGTTCTAAATCCGTCTTCATAAGTAAGGGCTTTTGCCTTTATTATAGAAGCTAAAAGTACAAAAATAAATATACAAAGTCTCATTAATTTTTTCTTCATGGTTTTCCTCCTTTCTCTTTTTAATTTTTACATGCCAAATACTAAAAACACAAGCAAATAAATTGTCTTTTTATGTCACTTTTTGTCTATTTTTAGCTTTTTTTGCAACCTCTTTTATTTTACAGTTTATAAAATTAAAAATTGGTATCAAGGAAAATATATGATAAAATAAATTTAAGGATGTGAAACAAATGAATATAGACATTTTTAGAGCTTATGATATTAGAGGAAAATATCCTAGTGAAATTAGTGATGAAACAGCATACATCATTGGTAAAAGCTATGGGTCTTACCTACAAGAAAAATATCAAAAAAATACATGTATAGTTTCTTGGGATAATAGACTTTCTAGTCCTAGTTTATCGAATCAATTACAAAAAGGAATATTAGAAAGTGGCTGTAATGTCATTTCTTTAGGGTTAACTACAACCCCTATGAATTATTATGGAAGATATTTAAAACAACTACCAGGAATAATGGTTACCGCCTCTCATAATCCAAAAGATGAAAACGGTTTTAAATTTTCTTTTGATGGAATGATTAATGCCCGTGGAAATATGATTGAAGACTTTAAAGCATATACTTTAAAAAATAGCTTTTTAAATGGAACAGGAGTATTAACAGAAGAAAACATAAGTGACAAATATCTTGAATATTTAAAATATTCAAGGGCATGGGGAAAGAATAAAAGAAAGATTGTTATAGATTGTGGAAATGGTGCTACAACTTCAATAGCTAGAAAAGTATTTTCGAATATGTATTGTGATTTTGTCATTATAAATGAAGAAAATGATGGGAATTTCCCTAATCATCATCCTGATCCTGCAGTAGAAGAAAACTTAAGTGCTTTAAAGAAAAAGGTACTAGAAGAAAAAGCTGATTTTGGAGTGGCTTATGATGGTGATGGAGATCGTATAGGAATTGTTGATGAAAAAGGAAATGCGCTTCCCATTGAATACTTCATGATTCTCATGATTAGGAGTATAGCTCCAACGGTTAGAAATAAAAAGTTTTTATATGATATCAAATGTTCTAAGTGTCTAGAAGATGAAATAAATGAAATAGGAGCAGAAGGCATCATGTACCGAACAGGGGCAAGCTATACACAATATGCTGTAAGAGAACAAAATCTTCCTTTTGGAGGGGAATATTCAGGACATATTTATTTTAGAGACAAGGATGCTGATTGTGGGTCTGCTTTATATGCGACTTTAAGGTTATTAGAAGTTTTAAGTAAAACAAGCGACACTTTAAGCGAGTTATGTAAAGATATTCCTAAATATGTAGCAACAGAAGAAATTAAAATACCTAGTACAGATGAACTAAAATTTCAAGTTGTTGAAAAAGTAAAGGAATTTGCTATGAAAGAGCAGTATGTATATAATGATATAGATGGAGTAAGGATAACTTTTAGCAATGGATGGGCATTAATTAGAGCCAGCAATACAGGAAAAAATATTACTTTTAGAGCAGAAGCAGAAACAGAAGAAGGTCTAAATATGTTAAAAGAGATTTTCTTAACCCAAATAGATATACATAATCGAATATAGAAAATAGGATAAAAAATGCACTTTGAGAAGAAAAAAGTGCATTTTTTGCTGGTTTTTAAAAGTTTTGCCTTGACAATTAGAGGGTTTTTCTATAGAATAGATAAACATTTAGAAAGGGAGGATTACGTATGAATTACAAAGAAAACTGGGAAAATCCAGGTAAATGGAGAGATTATTATAAAGATTTAAATTGTACTTTTGAATCTTCTTTTGAAACAATCAGAAATAATTATCATGATTTAGCGCGTCAGTATAATGCACGCCAAGCAACAGATCCCAAAGCAATGGAGGCCTTTAAAATCATTAATGAAGCCTACCATATTTTAAGCAAACCAGAAAAACGAGCAAAATATGATATGGTTTATAAAAAGCGTATGAAAACGCCAAATAGTAAAAAAGATATTTTAAAGAAAATATTTGACCAGTTAGCTCAAGTAAAAATGAAAAAAAAGAAAGGTTTCGTAGACAAACAAAAGCAAAATACACCAAGTACAGCTTTAATGACTATCCAACATGAAAGAATTAGAGTAGAAGCTAAAGAAAAAGCGCATACAAAAAAGGTGAAAACACCAAGTAGAAATTATTTAAAAGAGGCATTTGACTGTTTGGCTAAAGAATTACAAGAAAGAAAAAAGAAGACTGTTAAAACAGCAGCTAAAAAGAACATGACAACAAATGAAAAAACAAACGATACAGCAGCCAAAAAAGTAGTAACAAAAAGTCCAATAACTGCTAGTGAATTAAGAAGACGAATTATATCTAATAAAAATAGAATGTCTATAGAAATCACCACTATAGGTGGAGAAGTAAAAAAATTACTAGAAGATTTAAAAGCAGGAAAATTAAATGTTGTACAATTTGGTGCTGTAAAAGACCGTTTAGTTAAAAAAATAAATGAAGTGATGTATATTCTAAACAATCTCCTAACAAATGCAAGAAAAGTAAATGGTCATTTAGATGAAGAAGTAATAAAAGAAATTAAAAGATTAGAATTATTAAAGCAAAATATACCAAGAAATTATCTTGCAGCAATAATGAAAGTAAAAAAGGATGCTAAGAAAAAAGAAATCAGTCAACTATTTAAGATTATAACAACGAATTTATCATATTTAACAGACCAAATGGATCGTCTTTTATTTAAAGCATATAAAGTTGGATTAACACCTGATGAATATGAAAAAAGTAAAAATGAGATTTTAACAAATTTTCAACGCTATTTATTAATTGCTGAAAATAATGGTAGTAAGGCAGTATCTTTAGGTCTAGAAAGTGAATATCAAGAACTTTATAATAAAATAGGTCTTGTATCTTTACAATTAGAAGAAAGAAATGTTTCGTATTTTGCAGCTAAAAGTGGAATTATTATAGAAACGAAACAACTAGAAAGAGCAAGAACACTTTTAAACGAGAGTGAAAATAATATAGCTCTTCATTATGCGCATAAATTAAAAGGCTTAAAAGTATCACAAGTAGATTATTTTAATTATTGTGAAAATAGAACGATACAACAAAAAAACATTGCTGAATTATCAAATTATATTGCTAGCATGAAAACAGCAAGTAGTGAAGAGGATCAAAATGTAGCTTATACTATCGCAGCAATTGAAGGAATTAAAGCAGAAACAGAAAGTTTGCGTAAAGAATATCATCGTTGGTCCAATGATAACTCACTTGATGCAAGAATATATGTACAAAAATGTGTAGCCAAAAATAATATAGATAGAGCAAATTTTAGTAAGTTAAAAAGTCAATTAAATCAAAATGTTGCAACTACTGATGCAAAAAGAAGTTTAATTAGATAAAAAGAAAAAGGGGGGATATTAGGTGAGAAAAAATAAGAAAAACAAAAATGAATGGAAAGATTTTTATCAAATCCTTAATTGTCAAATGGCAGACACAACCCAAACGATACAATATGCATATTATCGTTTGGCAGCGCAATATTCAGTTTTAACGGATACTAATCAAAAAAAGCATGCTTTATATGAATTACAACTAGCTTTTAGTACATTAACAAATCCAAATTTACGTGAGAAATATGATGAAACATATTTAGATGAATTAGCTAAAATGAACAAAAGGATGCATGCTAAAAAAAGAAAGATAAATATAATAAATGCGATTAAAACTACTGTATCCCGTTGGATGCAAAAGTTGATTCCTGAAACATTAAATCATAAAAATACACCTCTAGATGATAAAACAGAATTGAAAAAAAGAATTATAGAAAAGCGAGATCACTTCAATAAAGAAATAGAAAAAGTAGAAGCAATGCTTAGTGACTATAATTATATGTTAAAAGAAGATACACTAACAAAGAAAAGATTTGCTGATAAAAGAAACAAAATATTAGCTGAAGTAGAACGTTTGCTAAGTGGAATTGAAGAAGCAATGCAATTCACCTATCAATCTGGTTTTAAAAACGATCTTTTTATTCCATTAAAAGATCGCCTAAGCAAAATAAAAGAAGGATTTCCTAAAACCTATGCTGCAGCCATATGGGGAAGTAAAAAGGAAGAAGAAAGAGAAGAAATACATAACTTAGTATTAGCAGCTCCAAATGGCATAAAAAAAGCTTTTGAAAAAATAGCATATATATTAACAAAAGCCAGTCAACAAGAAATAAGTGAAGAAGAATATAAATTAGAAATGGGACTTGTTTTAGCTGAATTAAAACAATAATCAAATACTTCTAAAGCAGAGAAGGTATTAAAAGAACTATTAGCAAGAACTAGTGTGCATGAAGAAGAATTAAAACAACCTTTTTTTGCAGCACAATGTGGTATAGTAAAACAAAAAGAAGATTTAGATAAAGCTCGAGAAAGATTAGAGGCATATGAAAAAGAACTTCGTTATTTAGAAGAAAATAACAGTCCTATTTCAGAAATATTAGACCTTCGTTTAAAAAAAATAGGAGAATATATTATGATATGCGAACTAGAACAGTATATCATTGATATGAAACAAGCTACTTCAGTAGATATGCAAAAACAAATATATGGTTTAGCTATTCTACAAGGTTTAGAGTTAGAGATACAAGAATTATCTAAGGAAATAGATTTCTATACGCCATTAAAAGAACAACCAGAAGTACAAGCCTATATTAATAAATGTGCTAATATCATAAAAAAGAATAAGAATAATATCGAAGCTTTAAAAACACAGCTTGGTATACCTAGTGAAGAAACTAATTTAGCACTTTAACAAGATAAATTTAGGGTTTTCTTTAAAAACTAAACGTGCTATAATAAAAACAGCAGATTTAAGTGGGCAGCAAATCCCACTTTTATTATTAGTAAGAGGTGAATATGGAAAAAGTATTAGAAGAGTTAAAAAGTGCTTTGGTAAAGGAATTTGAACAAACTGAAATCATCGTTGATGAAGTGACATTTGAAAAGAAGGGAAAATATCATTTTCTAACAGTAGTATTAGATCGAGTAGGCGGACTTGATTTAGAGATGATTGTTGAGGCGACAAAGCCTGTAAACAAAATAGTAGATGCATTTGATATAACGGATGATAGTTATATTTTAGATGTAATTAGTAAGGAAAGAGGGTAAAATAAAATGAACAATAAAGAATTTATAAAAGCATTAAATAACTTAGTAGAAGAAAAAAATATAAGTGCAGATATTGTGTATGAAGCGCTTCAAGTAGCATTACAAACAGCATATAAGAAAAATTTTGACTCAAAGACGAATGTACGTGTAAACATTAATAGAGAAACAGGAGACATAAAAGTATTTTCCTATTTAGTAGTTGTAGAAGCTTATGATGATGGAGAAGAAACAACTGATGAAGAAGGAAATATCATAAAAATTGAGCCAAAAATTAATAGAGATGCTCAAATATTATTAGAAGATGCTAAAAAAACACATCCGAACATTGAAATTGGAGAAACAATAGAACAAGAAGTAACTCCAGCAAATTTTGGACGTGTTGCAGCAGGAACCGCTAAACAAGTAGTAATGCAAAAAATACGTGAAGCTGAAAAAGCAAGTATTGTTGAAGAATTTGCTGACAAAGAATATGAATTGATGTTGGGAATGGTAGCGATGGAAGATGCTAACAACTATTACATTGATTTAGGACGAACTAGAGGAGTTTTACCAAAAGCAGAAACGATCCCAGGAGAAACAATCATCATGGGTTCAAATATTCGTGTTTATGTAACCAAAGTAGAAAATGGACCTAAAGGACCATTAATTAAGCTTTCTCGTAAGCATTATGGATTTATAAAAAGATTATTTGAACATGAAATACCAGAATTAGCTAATGGAACAATTCTTTTACAAGCAGCAGTTAGAGAACCTGGTATAAGAAGCAAAGTAGCTCTTTACTCAACAAATGAAAAAATTGATCCAATCGGAGCTTGTATTGGAGAAAAAGGAAGTCGTATTGCAGGAATTTTAAAAGAATTGGGAGCAGAAAGAATAGATTTAGTATTATATAGTACAGATCCAGCTGAATACATAAAAAATGCGATGGTACCAGCCAAAGATGTTATTGTAAGTATCACAGATGAAGTAAAAAAAGAAGCATTAGTAGTTGTTCCAGAAGCAAATTTAAGCTTAGCGATTGGAAAAAAAGGAAGCAATATCAAGCTTGCCAGTCGTCTTACTAAATATCATTTAGAAGTTAAGACTATGGAAGAAATAAATAAATCAGGAAATCGTTAAAATAGAGGTAGTTTAATGAAGCAAAAGAAAATACCTATGCGTAGTTGTATAATTACGAAAGAAAAATATGAAAAAAAAGATTTAATTCGAATCGTAAGAACACCAGAAGGAATTGTGAAAATTGATACTACAGGAAAAATGAATGGAAGAGGAGCTTACTTAAAAAAGGATTTAGAAGTAATAGATAAGTGTGAAAAAATGCAAGCTTTAAATCGCATTTTAGAAACAAATGTCGAAAAAGAAATATATGATGAATTAAGAAATATAATAAAAGAATAGAAAAAACAGGGGAAAGGTTGATGTTTTAGAAAGGAAGTTAGAAGATGATAAATTTGAAGTTTGTTGCTCAAAACATTGCACAAAGGCGAAAATTTTATCAAGAAATCAGGATGGCAGAAGAGCAATATGCCCAAGATGACATTGTCTTAAGTATTCAAAAAAGTGTATTTGCAGAATACCAAGAAATAATGTGGGAAAGAGCAAATTTTAGAAAAAATCTAAATCCAATCAATTTATGGTATACAGTGCCAGTTGCAAATGAAAAAGATTCTCCTGATAAAGGCTATATATATAATCCTTTATGGGGAAAAACTTTGAAAAATACTTTTATGCAAAATCCAGGAAATATAGCAACTCAATGGTATTGCACAATAGATATAACACCATACATTGATTATAAGAATGTTAAAGTAGAATCAGATGCAACACGTGCAACAATAAATATTTTAACCCATCAACAAATACCCCAAGAAATAGAAGCCGTTATTGATAAGATTGAAGAACTTATTGTTGAACTAGCAGAAACATTTGATGTCATAGAAGAAGGCGATTTAATAGCGTACGTAGAATCGATGATGAAAAAAAAGCAAAAAAGAGTACGTAGAAGAACAAGAAAAGAAAGGTGTGTGGAAACATGAAAGTAAAAGAATATGCTATGGATATGAATTTATCTGTGGCAGAGGTATTAAAAAAATGTAAAGATTTAAGTATTAATGTAAAAACAGGAGAAGATGAGTTATTTGATGATGATATCATCTTACTAGATAATACGATTAATTTAATAAGTACCGATGTCGAAATCACATACGAAGAAGAAGATAGTATTGATGACAAAGTAGATGAATTACTTACTGCATCAACATATGAAAGAGATATAAAAAATATTGTATCCAAACAAAAGCTAAAGAAGAAAGATACAAATAATTCATCCAAAAATGAATTCAATCTTTTAAAAAAGCAAATGTATAAAAACAAGAATAAACTAATGACGAATCGTTCAGATGATACAGTGATTGTTTATAAAGCTGGAATGACAGTATATGAATTTGCTAGTTTATTACAAATAAATCCAGCTGAAATTATCAAAAAGTTAATTGCATTAGGAATAATGACAAATATTAATGAAAGCATAGATTTTGAAAATGCTGAAATTATTGCATTAGAATATGGCAAAACTTTAAAAAGAGAAGAAACGCAAGATGTGGTTAACTTTGAAGAATATGAAATTATTGATAATGAAGCTGATTTAGTAAATAGACCTCCAATAGTAACGATTATGGGACATGTTGATCATGGAAAAACAACGCTTTTAGATTACATTCGTAATTCCCATGTTGTAGATAAAGAGTTTGGTGGAATAACGCAACATATTGGAGCCTATCAAATTGAATATGAAAATAACAAAGTAACATTTATAGATACGCCTGGACATGAAGCGTTTACAGAAATGAGAGCAAGAGGAACGAGTGTAACAGACATTGTTATTATCATAGTAGCAGCAGACGATGGTGTAAAACCGCAAACAAAAGAAGCAGTAGATCATGCTTTAAGTGCTAAAGTTCCTATCATTGTAGCAGTAAATAAAATTGATAAACCAGATGCAAACATAGAACGAGTTCTAACACAAATGGCTGAAATTGGTCTTACGCCTGAGGCTTGGGGGGGAGATATTCCATTTATCAATGTTTCAGCGCATACTGGAGAAGGAATACCTTTATTATTAGAAACGATTTTAACGATTTCACAAATAAATGAATTAAAAGCAAACCCTAACCGTTATGCAATTGGAGCCGTAATTGAATCAAGAGTTGATAAAAATGTGGGAGGAATAGCATCGTTTTTAATCCAAAATGGAACATTAAGAATAGGAGATCCAGTAGTAGTGGGCTCATCTTATGCCAAAATTAGAACAATGAAAAACGATTTAGGAGAATCAATCGTAGAAGCAGGACCTAGTACTCCAGTAGAAATCACTGGTTTAACAGAAAATCCAAGTGCTGGTGATAAATTTATGGCTTTTGAAACAGAAAGTGAAGCAAAAAATATTGCTGAAAAGCGTAAAACAATGATTAAACTAAATGAAAACAAGAAGCAAGCAGTATCATTAGATGACTTATTTGCATCTATTGGAGCGGGCAACAAAGAAATTAACATTGTATTAAAAGCGGATGTAAGAGGAAGCGAAGAAGCGGTTAAGACATCCTTAGAAAAGATAACGACGAAAGATGTAGTTGTAAAAGTAATTCGTAGTGGAATAGGAGCAATTACTGAATCTGATGTTATCTTAGCAGATGCATCCAAAGCGATTGTTGTAGGTTTTAATGTTGTAGCAACACCAAGTGCCAAAGAAATAGCTAAAGACCATGAAGTAGAGATTAGAAATTATACAATTATATATAAATTAGTAGAAGATATCCAAGCTGCTATTAATGGTATGTTAGATCCAGAATTTGAAGAAAAAATAATAGGAACAGCAGAAATTAGAAAGATATTTAAATTTTCTAAGATTGGAAGCATAGCAGGATCATATATTACAGATGGTATTGTTAAAAATGGAGCATTAGCTCGTGTAATAAGAGATGGTATAGTTATAGCCAGTGATGATAAGATTTCATCATTACAAAGAGAAAAGGATAGTGCTAAAGAAGTTAAAAAAGGTTATGAATGTGGAATAACATTGGAAAATTATAAGGATATCAAAGAAGGCGACATAATAGAAGCCTATGAAATGGTGGAGATTCCACATGCCTAGTCACAAAGCACAAAGAATAGCCTCTGATATAGCTAGAAATATCAGTGAAATATTACTAAATGAAGCAAATGATGAATTACTAAAAACGGTTACGATTACAGGATGTGAAGTAACAAATGATTTAAGTTTTTGTAAAGTTTATTTTACATCTTTAAGTAGCTTAGATAGAAAAAATCTTGAAAAAGAAGTAAATGAAGCAGCTTCCTTTATTAGAGGAAAAGTAAGTGAACGAGTAGACATTAGACACACCCCTGAAATAAGATTTATATATGATGAGTCAATAGAATACGGGGAAAAAATAGAAAAAATAATTAAGAATTTAGATTAAGGAGAACCAAATGTTTGTAATTGAAGATAGCATACGTGCTGAAAATGTAAAGGATGTATTAAGGGGATACTATAATTTATTAGTAAAGATGAATCGCATGAGCAGAATTTCCTTGAGTGAGCCAGAATTTACGCTTACTCCTACAAGATGGGTAGATAAGATGGATGGAAACTTAACAGATGCAATTCATATAGTTAAAGAAATTAATATGGATGACACATTGCGAGTACTAAATCTTTATGGAGAAAGTGGAGAATTAATGGCTATGGCTCGATTTAGAGAAACGCCTGAAAACCATGAGCTTCATATCGGAGATATTATTCCTATAGCTGATGTAAGTAATATGGAAGAAGTATATGCAAGCATTATAAGGGAATTAATGCAACATGCGAAGGAATTTGATTTAGAGAATATGTTTCTAGAAGTTCCTTTAGCAGATGGAACATTGAAAATAGCAGCAACAGCTTTAGGATTTGTTTATGATGATAAAGACAATCAAGATAAAGTTCGTTTTCGTACCATTATATTAAGAAGAAATGCACTTGAAGAATTTAAAGAGGACACTTATGGAAGGTATCGTACTAATAAACAAACCGTGCCATATAACGAGTAGAGATGTTGTTAATAGACTAAATCATTTATTAGAAACCAAAAGAATTGGTCATACAGGAACTCTTGATCCCATAGCGACAGGAGTTCTCGTTTGTTGTATTGGAAAATACACAAAACTCGTAAATGATTTAACAGCCTTAGACAAGGAATACATAGCTACGATAAAGTTAGGAATTAAAACGGATACGGCAGATATAACGGGAAAAGTTATTGAAGAGAAAAAAAGAAAAATAACCAAAGAAGAAATAGATAGCGTTTTTAAATCATTTCTTGGCAAACAAATCCAAACTGTACCCAAATATTCTGCTATTAAAATAAAAGGTAAGAAATTATATGAATATGCTAGAAACAATGAAGAAGTAGTCCTACCACAAAGAGAAGTATATATTTATAAAATGGAACTAATAAATTTTAATGAAGAAACAATTACATTTAAAACAAAGGTTTCAAAAGGTACTTATATCCGTTCTTTAATTGAAGATATATGTAAAAAATTAGATACCGTAGGTACGATGCAAGAGCTAATAAGAACAAAACAGGGACAGTTTTCTATTGAAAATGCATACAGTATAAAAGATATAGAAGAAAAGAATTATAAAATATTAAAAGTAGAGGATATCTTTAATGAACCTAAAATAGAAGTAGATGAAATTCTTTTGAAAAAAATACGTAATGGAGCAAAATTACCTAATATATATAATATTAAAGATAAAGTGTTATTTTATTATAAAAAAGAATGTATTGCTATTTATCAAATTATTAATAATGAATTAAAATCATATATACAATTATAAAACCTTTTAGACTTATAATCTAAAGGTTTTTGTTTATATTAATAAAGTGATAGATATGAAAAAAGAAGCTTTATGGAAAAACTTTAAAATGGATAAATACCCCAAATTAACTAAAAATATGCAAACAGATATTTTAATTGTTGGTGGTGGTTTAACAGGCGGGTCTCTTTTTTATCAGCTAAGAGATGATAAAAGAAAAGTAACTTTAGTAGAAAGGTCCACATTAGGAATGGGAGCTACAGGAAGAAGTAGTGCTAAAATAACTTTTTTACAAGAAAATATATATACGAAGTTAGCTAATAATTTTGATGAATTTATTGCAAGCTTATACTATGAAAGTCAAAAGTTAGCGATTGAAAAGATGAAAGAAATTATTAAAAAAGAGAAAATTGATTGTGACTTTAAAGCATCGAGTTCCTATTTATATACTTTGATAGAAGATGAAGTAGAAGACATAAAAAGGGAAAAAGAACTCTTAAGTTCATTTAAAGAACTAGTAAAAGAAATAGATATATTACCTAATGGAATGAAAGTAAAAAAAGGTTTTTATGTGAATGACACATATGTCTTTCATCCCTTAAAATATTTAAATGCTATTGCAAAAAAGGGCATAAAAAAAGATCATGAAATTTATGAGAATACCAATGTTATAAATGTAGTAAAAAAAGATGATTTATATTATTGTTATACTAAAGATGCTATCATTACATGTAAAGAATTGGTGATAGCTACTCATTATCCTAACTTTTTAGTTCCTTTTCTTTTTCCTATTAAATGTTATTTAGAAAAATCTTATATATTAGCTAAAAAAGAAAAAGACATGAAAGAATTTAATGCTATCAATATTAGTAATCCTATATATTCTATAAGATATTATAATGAATTTAAATTAGTAGTAGGAGCATCACATAATTTATGTATAAAGAATAATGATACCGAAAACGTTCATGAGTTACAACAACTAGCTAATATAAAAAATCCTACTTATATATGGAGTAATCATGATATTATGACTCTTGATGATTTACCTTATATAGGAGTTTTAAAAGAGCATTTATATTTAGCAACTGGTTATAATACATGGGGAATGACTAATGCAACATTAGCGAGTTTAGTCCTATACGATTTATTAAATCATCAAGAAAATCGTTATAGTAATTTATTATCATTACAAAGAGGTATAAGTAAAGTAAAAATAATAAAGTATCCCTTAAATATATTTAGTAATGTTTATAGTTATATGCATTCTAAAATAAATGTTAGAAAAAAGTGGTATCATGATAATCCATATTTTACAAAATTTGATGGAAAAAACGTTGCTATATATAAAGATAAAACAGGAAAAGAACATATTGTTTACATAAAATGCCCACATTTAAAATGTAACTTGATATTTAATAGAGTAGAAGAAACTTGGGATTGTCCATGTCATGGCTCAAGGTTTACATTAGATGGTAAATGTATAATGGGGCCAAGTAATTATGATATTAGTTATAAAAAATAAAAAGAAATGTATGGAAAAGAACAATTAATTTAATTCTCTAACCAAATGCATTTCTTTTTTTCGAGGATAAATAGATTCTAAAAACTGGTATTGAATAGATAATTGAATAGCTTTTTTTAATAAATGTGTTCGATCTATAGTAAAAGAATCTGTTACTGTAACTTCGCTATTATCTGGTAGAAGAAAGACTTTTCTACCATTTTCTTTTGTAATAATACGGTGTTTAAAACTTGGATGTATTTGATAAATACGATTATGAAGACGATTAGCTCCGATAAAGATATTTAATTTATTAATGGGATCCACACATAGGGTTGTTCCTGCAAAGCCTGGAGAAATAAAGCTTTTACCCGAAAGGGGAAGATAAATATTATTGCTATCAGGTTGTTTTAAATAGACTAAAGAGCCATAAAAGGTTGTAAAAGAACCATTATCGTTATAGCCAGCGGCATTATCAGAAATAGATAAAACAGAATCTTTGTTAATAATCGTTCCATTTATTAAAGCATTGCCTAATTTAATCATGTCTTTACTAGTGGAAAAATATCCAGCATGACCAGGGGCAATACCCATACTAGCACCGATAGCTTTAGTTTTAGCATCATGTGGGGTACCAGGTGTATCGTAAAAATGAGTAATTACTTGCCCATATTGATTAACAATTTTAGAATAATTTTCATTAGCAACGCGACTTATTTTATCTTCAGGAACATTTAAATGCGTATCTTCCATTCCTGCAATATCTAATATAGTAGTTTTAACAAACTCTGTAAAAGGAATATTTGTAATACTTTCTATCAAAACGCGTAAAATCATTGCTCCCATATCGGTGTAAGCGTTATGAAAATGTTGATTGCTCGAAGGTTTAGAAGTATATAAAATTTGATGTGCTTCTTCTATAGTTTTAGCTTGATCAATTCTTTTGTCTGTTTGTACTTTTACACGAAATTTTAATAAATCATAAATAGTAACATCATCTAGGTATGGAAAAGAAGGTACATAGGAAGAAACAGGAGCAAATAAATCGATAAGTCCCATTTCTTGTAATTTCAAAATTCCAATACAAGTAAAAAGTTTAGAAGTGGAAGCCAAATCGAAAATGGTATCATGGCTAAGGGCTTTAGTATCAGGAACTTCTTGCGCATTTCCACAAATAATAGTATCTCTTAATTTTTCTGTGCCAAAATCTAATAATAAGCCGGGGGTAAGGGCTTTATCATGCACAAAAGATTGAATTAATTCCTTTAAACCACTTTGTTCTAAGAGTTTAATGCGAATAGTTGCTAAAGAAGCGTGAGGAAATTGTTTCATAATTAATAAAACGTCATATAAAAAATGGTAGTAATCACGTTTACTATACATATCCTGAAGATAAGGGGTACTTGTCATATTTTGATTTTTAACCAAACGATTAATAAACTTATTTAATTCATATCTACTATTCATATCCATTCCTTTTTTTAATAATATGCAATTATTATAAAGAAAAAACAAATCAAATGCAAATTAATTAGATAATACTTGCTTTTTAAGGGGAATATTGGTTATAATGATTTATATAACCATAGGAGAGAATTTATGCGAAAAATAATTGCAAGTTTAGATATAGGTGATGCCAAAATAAAACTTGTTATTGGAGAGATTATCCGAAATAAGTTAAATATTTTAGCATGCGTAGAAACCTCTTCTAGAGGGATAAAAAAAGGTTTTATAGTAAATAGTGAAAGTGCTATTGAAGCTTTAAAAGAAGTATTTCTAAAGGCAGAAGAAACCATTGGTATAAAACCTCGTAAAGTAATTGTAAGTGTACCTAGTAATGATGTAGATTGCTTTATAACAGAAGGATATACTACAATTACAGCAGAAGATAAAATAATATCAAATAATGATATTATAAGGGCTATGCAAGCGAGTGTTTATAATAAGTTAGATATGAATCGTGAATTAGTAACGATAATGCCAACAAAGTATATGATTAATGATACAGAGGTAGTAGATAAACCAATGGGTATGACTGCTGAAAAATTAAGTATTAGGGCAGTGGCAGTAACAGTACCAAGAAAAAATGTTGGAACGATTATAAAGTGTTTAGAAAAAATAGATATAGAAGTAGTAGATATAGCTATAGGTGCTTTAGCAGATTATTATCAATTTAAGAATAAATCACTAGATGAAACAACCGGAGCAGTTGTAAATATTGGGGCATCGAAAACAGAAGTATCTATTTTTAATAAAGGGATAATGACCTCAACAGAAGTTATTGATATTGGGGGAGATAATGTTGATTATGATTTAAGCTATATATATAAAATTAATAGAAGAGATTCATTATATTTAAAAGAATTTATAGCTTTAGCAGACAAAAATAAAGCCCAACCAACCGAAGCAATGATTTTTGAAGATAAACATGGGGATAAGATAAAAATAAATCAATTCGATGCAAGTGAAATTGTTATGAGTAGGTTAGAAGAAATACTAAATTTAGTAAAAAAACAAATAAATCTCTTAACAAAAAAGCAAATTAGTTATATAATCATTACAGGGGGTACGACAGAAACAGCTGAATTTAAATCGCTTGTAGGAAGTATGTTTAAAATAGCTACTGTCAAAGATGTAACTGAAATAGGAGCTAGGAATAATAGCTTTTCAACAGCTGTAGGACTAATTAAATATTATGATTATCGCTTGAAGTTAAGAAATAAAGAGTTTTCAGTATATGATATTGAAGAACTTGAAGAAATAAGTGGAGTACATAAAAAAGTAAATATATCAGAAGATTCCATATTAGGAAAACTATTTGGATACTTTTTTGATAACTAAGGGAGAAATGGAAAATGAATGGATTACAGATGGATCAAATTGCAAAAATTAAAGTAGTAGGAGTAGGTGGCGGTGGTTGCAATGCCGTTAATAGGATGATAGAAGCAGGTGTAAAAAGCGTTGAATTCTATATCGTAAATACTGATTTACAAGTTTTAAATGCATCAGTTTGTCCAAATAAGATTCAAATTGGAAGAAATATAACTGGAGGTAGAGGAGCTGGAGCAAATCCAGAAGTAGGAAGAGCAGCTGCTTTAGAATCCAAAAATGAATTAGAAGATGCATTGCAAGGCGCAGATATGATTTTTGTTGCTTGTGGTCTAGGTGGGGGAACTGGAACTGGAGCTGCTCCAATTATTGCCGAAATAGCACAAGAAATGGGAGCATTAACTGTAGGAATTGTTACAAAGCCATTTAGATTTGAAGGTAAAAAAAGAATGGATAATGCCTTAGCGGGATTAGAAGAATTAAAGCAACATGTTGATACCTTAATTATCATACCAAATGACAGATTAAGAGATATTATAGATAAAACAACAACCTTTGATGATGCGTTTAAAGAAGTAGATAATGTATTACATAGAGGGGTACAATCAATATCAGACTTAATTGCAGTAACTGGAGTAATCAACTTAGACTTTGCTGATGTTAAAACAGTAATGGAAAAATCTGGAACAGCAATTATAGGTATAGGATGTAATGCTGGAGAAAATAGAGCGATTGAAGCGGCTCGACAAGCAGTGGCTAATTCTTTACTAGAAGCTACTATTGAAGGAGCAACCAATGCTATAGTAAACGTAACTGGAGGAAAGAACTTAACTCTATTTGAAATTGAAGATGCTGTAGAAACTGTAAGAGAAGCAGCAAATTCAAATATAAATATTATCTTTGGGGCAATAAAGAATGAAAATCTATCAGATGAAGTAATTGTTACAGTTATTGCAACAGGTTTTGATGAAGAAACGAGTGAAGAAGCATTATTTAGTAATGAAGTTCCTAAAAGAAGAACTCCAACACCACCAGCTATAGAAGATGAGTATGAAATACCACCATTCTTAAGAAATGACAATTTTTAAAGGATAGCAATATCCTTTTTAATTTTAAAAAATCATATTTTATAAAGAATTGCTTTTGTAGTAATTCTTTTTTTTAATCTATCCATACTATAAATATATATTTAATTCGATATATCGGAAAAGTATATTGAACAATAGTCCAAATTGGCTTATAATTAGTTTGTAATGTAACGGCATAT
>CAOOMX010000021.1:0-19704 GCA_948497845.1 uncultured Bacilli bacterium
TCTTTTACAATTCATATTTTTTCAGTTAATTTGAAATTTAACTTTTCATTTGACTATAAGAAAGCAGAATTCACTGTCAAATTTTACGATTTCCAACCGTTCATCGATATCTCGATTTGCATTTTTCAATTAAATATGATATAATTATAACCATGCTGTCATAAGGAGAGTATTTTAAATTATATGAAAGATTATATACAGTCCAATAAAAAGGGATTATTTATGGTAACAATAGCTGCCATAATACTAGGAGTAAGTTTTTGCAACAAAGTAGAAGTTACTCCAGCATTTGAAGCTATAACGATAAGTTATGACAAATTAAAAGTCAATGCCGAAAAAGAGATTACAGAAGAGGATAGAATTGAATTAATTATAAATGAGCATATTGAAGAAATTAACTTCTATGCAGATACATTTCAAATTGAAAGAAACGAATTAATCAATTTGTTAAAAAAAGATTTTTATACTTTAAATATAGAAGACAAAGAAAAATTAGATAAGATATTGATTGATTACTTACTACAACTAGAAAAAAGTGAAAAAGATTTATTTTCTAAAGAAGTAACACCATGTACCGACAATAAAGACTACATAGTAACACTAATAAGCTATTTTAGTAATGTATATGAAAATGTAGATTATAAGATAGCATCTGCTATAGCAGAAATAGAATCAGCATATAGTGCACCAACAATGTTAAAGAAAAACAACATTTTCGGGGGATTATCCTCTGGAAAATTAATAGGATACAAAAACATTGAATATGGCGTATTAAGATACATAAAGTTATTAAGCGAAGGATATTTTGGAAAAGGATTAACTACAGTAGAAAGTATAGGAAGAATATATAATCCTATATTCAATGAAAATGGTAAAAAGATAGCCAATCCATCATGGGTCAAAAATGTAAACCGTGCCATATCAAAATATGAAAATATATCGATAATTACTGAAGTAGGTGAAATAGTAGCAATAAACGAAGCGGTTTAAGCTTGCTTAGTGCTACTTTTTTTGTTATAATTAAATTACCTAAAGGGTCGATAGTCCATTATCGTATAAAACCGACTAAGGGATAAATACGGGAATCTAATTGTTCTATGGTGTAGAAGACTTATCCATTAAGTGAATAAGGATCCTAAAATAGAGCATGTGATGCCCACCTCGCGAGAGCGGGTTTTTATCAGGATGGACTCCCCTTTGGGTATTTTTATTTTAAGAAGGTCGATAAAATGAATGAACGAACAATTGGACTTATAGGACAAGCAAATTTGAATAAAATACAACAAAAAAGCATTCTCATCGTAGGAGTAGGGGGAGTAGGAGGGACAGCACTTGAGGCTTTAATAAGAAGTGGCATAAAAAAAATAACCATCATAGATAACGATTCCTTTGAAAAATCTAATTTAAATAGACAAATTTTGGCAACAACAAAGACTTTAAGCAGTGAAAAAACCAAAATAGCGCAAGATAGAATAAAAAAGATCAACCCCGAAGTAGAAGTTATTTCGCATCAAATCTTTTTAACGAAAGAAAATATGAACATATTAGATAATTATGATTACATTATAGATGCCTGCGATACAATTAATACAAAAATAAGTTTAATAGAGTATGCCAAAAAGAAAGGCATAAAAATAATTAGTTGCATGGGTACTGGAAAAAGACTTGATCCTAGCAAAGTAAAAATAAGCACTCTAAAGAAAACGTACAATGATCCCTTAGCCAAAATAATGCGAAAAAAAATAAAGGATTTAGGGATAGATACAAACATACCTGTAATTTTTTCAGAGGAATTACCTATAAATAATGAAAAAACAATTAGTTCAATGGTATTTGTTCCATGGACAGCAGGGCTTTATCTAGCAAACTTTATTATAAATGACATAATAAAAGAATAATCGATTCATTTTGATTATTCTTTTTCAATTAAGAAAGTAGCAAGTGTATTTGGATCTTCATCATTATAAACCACATTATAAATTGTAGTAATAAGAGGAATACGAACACTTTTCTTACGAAGCAATTTATAAACTGTATTTAAAGTAAAATAACCTTCAACAGTATTTTCATCAAGATATTTACGTATTTTTTTTGGATCTTTTGTACTTCCTATTATATACCCAAAACTAAAATTTCTACTTTTAGTACTAGTACAAGTTAGAGTCAAATCGCCAACACCTGCAAAAGACAATATTGTTTTAGGATTACCACCTAAATAATAAATAATATTTTTAATATCATGTAAGGATTCATTGATTAAAAAAGCCTGAGTAGATTCAGAATAACCTAGCCCTTTTAAAATACCTGCTGCAATAGCAATAATATTTTTAACAGCCCCACAAAGTTGTATACCAATAATATCCTTTGTCGGACGTAATTTCAAGCGATCATGAGATAATGCCTCAATAACTAAATCTCTTGTTTTAGCATTTTTGCTACCTAAGGCAAGAGCAACAGGTTCTTCATGAGCCATATCAATAGCAAAGGTTGGACCCGAAATAACAGCTACATTTTTAGTTTCCAAAACATTTTCCACGATATTAGATAAAAGTTCTTCAGTAGATTCCTCAATACCTTTAGTAGCAACACATATAGGTGTCTTCTTCTGATAAAAAGGTTTCATTTTTTGACAAACAACATCAATATACTTACTTGCTGGAACTAAAAGAATTAAAGATGAATCCGCTAATGCTTTTTCATATGATGTAGTAAGATGAATGTTTTTAGGTATATCTACATCCAATATTGATTTCAATTGATGACTTTCCAAAAATTCTTGATAAGTACTTTCATTTTCCGTCCACATCATAACATCATTTTTATTCTTAGCTAAAGACAATGCTAAAGCTAGACCATAAGCTCCTGTACCAATAACGGTTACTTTCATTTTTCATTCCTCATTTCCTTAAATATTTTATTTAAATTTACTTCAATCTTATTATTTTTCATCTGATAATATTTACGATTAGCTATGTTTTTAGGCAAATAATCCTGTTTGACATAATCATTTGGATAATTATGCGGGTATAAATAATCAGGACTAGTTGTTTTTATATGTTTAGGAACATTCCCTGTATTCCCTTTATGAATATCATTCAAAGCAGCATCTATAGCTAAATAAGTACTATTACTTTTCGGAGATAATGCCATCTCCACAACAATATTGGCTAAAGGAATCCTTGCTTCTGGCAGCCCAACTAATTCCGATGCATGAATAACAGCCATAAGTCTAGGCCCTATACCTGGATTAGCTAATCCAATATCTTCATAAGCAATAACAGAAAGTCTTCGATAAATACTATCCAAATCACCGGCTTCAATTAACCGTGCTAAATAATGAATAGCTGCATCAGGATCACTTCCGCGAATTGATTTTTGTAAAGCACTTAATACATCATAATGCCCATCTTCATCTTTATCATGAAAAAAAACAGGTTTAGACTGGATAGAAGCCACGACATCCATAGTTATTTTTTTATCAATAGTAGAGTAGTAAGCCATTTCTAGAAGATTCAAAGATGATCTCATATCACCACTAGATAAATGAGCAATATATTCTAAAACATCATCTTCTATTATAATTTGATCTAAAAATGAAGAAGCCTTCTTTAACCCCAATATAACATCATGCAATTCTAATTCATGCAATTCAAAAATTTGACAGCGACTACGAATAGCAGGATTAATTTTATGATATGGATTACTAGTCGTAAGACCTATCAAAATAATCGTACCATTTTCTATAAAAGGCAACAAAATATCTTGTTTATCCTTATTCATTCGATGAATCTCATCAATAATTAAAACCATTTCCCCATTTAATTTAGCCTCCATAATAGCACTATCAAAATCAGCTTTATTATTAATAGTAGCATTCATAAACTTATATTTTAACTGCATTTCTTCTACAATAGCATTAGCGATACTTGTTTTTCCAATACCAGGCTTTCCATATAAAATCATCGAAAAAAGTTTCTTATTATAAACAAGATTAGAAAGTATTTTTCCTTCTCCAATTAAATGACTTTGCCCAATAACCTCACTTAATTTTTTAGGTCTTAATTTATCTGCTAATATTTCCATATATATCACTATTTAATTATAGCATACAAATCCAATAAGAGGTATAATTAAAGTGAGGGATAACATATGGCCAAAGAAAAAAGAGCAATTATTATCGATAATGACATAAAAGATTATTTAGATTATTTAGAACAAGAAAGACGCTTACCAGAAAATACAATAAAATCTTACAGACAAAATTTAGAAAGCATTGCCTACTTTATAAATAAACGCATAATAGATAAAAATGTTTGGTTACAAGATTCTTTGAAAAAACCTCTAAGGCCATTAGCCTCTATAACTAAAAATGAAATAAAAGAATACATACAATTTTTAGAAGCGGCTAGCGTTACCAAATCGCATCATCTAACAGTATTAAAAAGCTTTTTCAAATATTTAAGCATAACAAAATATATTGTTAAAAACCCTACTGAAGCAATAAGAAGTCCAAAAGTAGAAAAGAAATTGCCAAAATACTTAACAGAAGATGAAATAAATCAACTTTTAGATATACGCTTAACTAAGCCAGTAGATTATAGAAATAAGGCCATGTTAGAAGTTCTTTATGCAACAGGACTACGAATATCTGAGTTGTTAAACTTAGAACTTAACCAAATATCATTTGAAGAATGCTTCATAAAAGTTATGGGAAAAGGAAGAAAAGAAAGAATCATACCAGTTGCAGACACAGCCCTTTATTTTTTAAAATTATACATATATGACTACCGAAAATATTTTACGGGAAATAAAACAAGCAATTATGTCTTTTTAAATAGATATGGCAATAAACTATCACGCAAAAGTTTCTTTTTATTTTTAAAAGAACAATGTAAAAAAGCTGGGATTGAAAAAGAAATATCTCCACACACCATAAGGCATACCTTTGCAACACATTTACTTAACAATGGAGCAGATTTAAGAATTATACAAGAATTACTAGGACATGAAAATTTAAGTACAACTGAAATATATTCGCATATATCTAACGAAAGAATAAAAAAAGATTATGAAAATCATCCTAGGGCAAAAAAAGAAAATGGGATAAATTAAGCATTATCCCATTTTTAATTTTACTATTTACTTTCTTGATTACGAGCTTGATTATTAGCACGAGAATTACTACATCTATTATTAGCTTTTTGATTAGCTTTATTATTAGATCTATTATTATTTCTAGCACTATTATTAGCCTTATTATTATTTCTTAAATTACTCATCTAATGTTACCTCCCACTATTATTATGGATAATATATTTCAAATTAAACACTAAATAAATGGTAATTATTACTACTTATGCATATTATTTTTTAATAGAAGGGTAGTGATAAAATGAATTCCATTATAGGACCATTAATTATTTCTACTATTGCAGGATTATCAACAATGATAGGAAGTCTGGTCATTCTTTTTCATTTAAAAGAAAAGCATTATAACAAATTTATCACTTTATGTTTGTCCTTTTCAATAGCCATTATGATAGGTATAAGCATATTAGACTTAATACCTGAATCATTTATATCATGTCATCATGCATACGGTTTAACAAAAACAATAATACTATTATGCATTTCTTTTATCGTATCTATACTTATTATAAGCATGATAAGTAAGTTTATGGACAAAGAAGGCATAAAAGAAGATTTATATAAACTTGGTATATTAAATATGTTCGTATTAATACTTCATAATTTGCCAGAGGGTATTGCCACTTTTTTAAGTAGCTACCAGGACTTAAACTTAGGTATAAAATTAGGATTCGCCATCATGTTACATAATATACCTGAAGGAATAAGCATAGCTGTTCCCATATACTATGCTACCAAAAGTAAATTTAAAGCCTTCAAAGCTACTTTCATATCAGGAGTCGCTGAACCCTTAGGGGCTATCTTAGCCTTTATCTTCTTAAAAAATTATGTATCAGAAATCATGATTAGCGTAGTATTAATTGTTGTAGCTGGCTTAATGATATCTTTATCTATTCAAGAACTTTTACCCAAAGCATTAAAATACAAAGAAAACAAATTATTATATATAGGTTTGGGTAGTGGAGTAGTGATAGTAATTATTAATATGTTATTATTTTAAACTAGCTTTTTATAAACGATGATACGACTAAGTATCTTAAAAGCATATGTATAAAATATATAATTAAAAGTAACCCACCAATTATCTATAACTAATTATAAAACACAATCATCATATAATAACATTTAATAACCTTAAATCAAATAAGCTAATCTTTAATGAGGTTTTAATATCAATAGAGCATTATTTATTTTCTTTCTCATCTTTTGGGTAACATAAGATATATTATTTTATATAAATATCATTATTAAATAGCTATGATATTTTAAATAAATAAAAGACAAAACAAATGTAAAATAAAAAAACTAAGGCATGCAGCTAAGATCATTTGCAACAAATGTAGGTAACGTAAGTCTTTGCAAGTTTGCAATTATAAAAATTTTAAATTTAATTACTCGTTCTATAACCTTATTTTTATTTAAATAAGGATAATATATATATAACCTTATATTATATATTAATAAGGTTATATAGGGCATATATACATGTAATGGAATTTAAATAAATAGCATAACTCCCCTATTAAGTTTGTTTGCTTGTTTACCATATTAAGTAGGGCAGCGATAGCGTAAAAATATATATATCACTTTTAACTTAAAAAAACAAAAAGAGTAGTTATAACTCTACTCTTCTCTATTTAGGTTCTGATTGAATCCAATGATAAATATTATCAGCATCTTTTATAAAAGTATGTTTATACATTGTACCAAATCTTTTTAAAAAATTAAAATCAATATCTTTATTCGTTTTATATTCTGCAGTACAGCTAGAATTTAATGTAGAATCTTTATACGATGTATAACATTCATCATTAAGTATTTTTATAAAGTAATCGTAAATGATAATCTTATTTCCACTTTTTCTAGCTTCCTTAATACCTCGAAATGTCTCTGGTTCATTCCCAACTGTTACAGTAAAACGTTCAGATAAACCGCAATAGTAATAAGCAGCTGTTGTATAACAGACTATTGTATTATTTAAATTTACTGTGCTATATTCCTCTATTTTTTTCCCATATATATTTTGATAAACCTCTTCTACTCTACTTTTATCAATACGATAGACACTACATAAATCTTCTTCGTAATTATCAGTAGCAAATATTACATTTTCATCAATGCTACATGTATTATTCTTCTTTGATTTATCAATTTTCATTAAAGTAAAATCTTCTTTTTCGTATATTTCAGCAATAGAACTACAAATCCTCATAGCCGGATCAATTTTATCATAATCTATAGTATCAATACTATATGTCTCTAAACCTGCACAATAAGACAAATCATTTTGACCTAATTTAGCATATATTTCATTAATTAAACTACTATTTGTATCTATACTTTTCCCTTTGATAAGAGTTAATAAAACAACTAGAACAAGAACTAAAACAATCGCTACTAAAAATACAATTATTTTATCTTTTCTTTTTTCTTTCATAAATTTCACCAATTAAACTTTTCTAGATTGAATTTCTGCAATTTTTTCAAAAACCTCTGAAGCATTATTTGTATTGATATCTGAATAACCTAATTCCCTTAACGCTTGAATTTTAACCGTATTTAATTGTTGTGTACGACTAAGCTTTTCTTCATTTTTTTGTTCTATTTCTTGAATAAAGCGTTTATGAGTTTCAGCAATTTTACTTTTGCTTGCTCCTCCATTATTATATAAAGTGAGAGCTGAATATAAAATACCTTCAAAAATAAATTGTTTATCTTCATCAAAAGCAAATTCATCTGGCTTAATAAATCCATTTGTCTTTGCCATATAACCTAAAATATACTTAATTTCTGGCACATTTTCCATAGATTGTAACATAAAATATAAATATCTCACTGCAGCAGAAGTCGTTGAATCGTCATCATCTGTTAACTTTTCTTTAAGTAAGAAAATAATATCCCCCAAAAGATTTTTATTTTCTTTAGACAAACCATTCAAATCTAAAAAAGTATCTGCATCTCCAACGGATTTAACAGAAATATTCAATCTTTTTTCAACATCCATTAAATATTCGGTATCTACAACAACTTTACTAATTGCTTCATCACTACCATCTTTTATATTTAATAATTGTAGCAGTAAAACTTTCTTTTCTTTTGGCCATTTATCCAAACTATCCAAAACTAAATAATTATAAACCATCTGACGGCTTACCCCTAAATATTTAGCCAATTTTACTTTTGATATTCCAAGTTCTTGTAATAATTCATTCAATCTGTCCATATTTTCACTACCTTTTCTAACTTTTACACTCTAATTATACATAACTTAACACTTAAAATCAAGATAAATTTGTAAAACTTTATATTATTTTTCTAAGATAAGTACCATAAATTCTCATTATTTTTACGAACAATTTTAATAAAACCACACCCAAGACATTCTTCTCCTAAATATAGAACACACGCTTGCCCAGGTGTTACTGCCTTTACTCCATCAGGATACTTAACTTTTATCTTATCATTATCTAAATATTCAATCTCTACAGAATGGTCTTGATCACGATATCTAAATTTAGCGGTACAAAAAGTAGGTCTTAAATCACTGATAAAATTAACATTTTCTAAAATACATTCATCAGAAACCAAATAAGAGTTATCATCTTTAAAAGCCACATATAATTCATTTTTAGCTACATTCTTCCCACATACATAATGCCTATTTGCATTTCCACTTAGTCCTACATGACGTCTTTGTCCAATCGTATAATTCATAAGGCCTGTATGTGTACCAATCACTTCCTTTGTTTCAACATCAATGATATTTCCAGGATTCGGTTTTAAATAATTTTCTATAAATTTTTGATAATTTCTTTCTCCAATAAAGCAAATACCTGTTGAATCTTTTTTATCAGCTACATTTAGATTTTGTTCATGAGCAATAGCTCTTATTTCAGGCTTTGTATAATCTCCAATAGGGAACAAAACATTTTTAAAACTCCCCATCTTAACATCCGCCAAAAAGTAAGTCTGATCTTTATTTACATCCTTAGCACGTAACAAATGGCCATTTAATGTTCTTGCATAATGGCCTGTAGCCACAAAATCTGCCCCTAATTTCTGTGCTTCTTTTAAAAATAAATCAAACTTAATAAATTTATTACATAACATATCTGGATTAGGAGTATATCCCTTTTCTAATTCATCCAAAAAATATTTAAAAACATAATCCCAATATTCCTTAATAAAATCAACTCGATGTAATGGAATATCAAGAATCTCACATAATTTTAAAGCATCATTATAATCCTGTTCTTGAGGACAAATAGAACTTTCATTATTAGGATTTCCTAAAACATCACCATTCATCAAGCTATCCCAATTCCGCATAAAAAGGCCTTCTACTTGATAGCCCTCTTTTTTTAGTAGATATGCAGCAACAGCTGAATCAACGCCTCCACTAATTCCTACAATTACTTTTTTCATAAAACATCACTATATAAAGTATACTCTATCCTAAAAGAAAAGAAAAGATATTTAGAATTTTCCCCCCCAAAAAGTACAAAAACACATCATTTACAAAAATAATGGCAAATACTAATAAACTTTTTTTATAAAGGAAATGAATTATATCACCATTTCCTTTCTCCCTACGTATAACTCTCAAAAAAACTTTTTCTCCTATTCGGATTAAAAAGAATAGAAAAAACAACAAAAAGAAAAGATAAATCCCCTTCGTAACCAAAATATAAAGAAAACTATAAACAATCCCTTTAAAGCCAAAAATAGCTCCTAAAGAAGATACAATAAAGCCAATTGAAAATCCATTATAAAAAAGATAAAATATATAAAGTGGCATTCCTATGAAAAAAGAAGCAATCACTAAAAACATTGATAAAATAAGCATATGTGACAAAATATAATTAACATGCACACCCTCTATTTTCATGACCCATTCATTGATATTACTAAGTACAATTTCCTTACTAGATTCACCCATATACTGTAAAAAGAAAACACCTCCTACTACCCCAATAAATAATACAATTAATAGAAAAAATAAATATTGTTTTTTATTGCTTGTCCACATAATATCACCTTGTTAAATCATATTGAAAAAAGAACAAAAATATGATAAATTATTTATAGTTTATGAAAGTGGTGAAATTTAATGAATAAAAAAGCACGCAAAATTGCTGCGTGGGTAATGCTTTTATTGATGATTTTAAGTGTTGTCGCAGGTCTTGTAGCATATTTTATCTAATATGCTTTTTTAAATGCCTAAAAGAAAATTAAAAAGAATTTGCCACTTGTCCATCGTAAAGAAAACAATTAACATAGCACCTGCCAAAAAAGGCCCGTAAGCAACTTCGTCTTTTTTCACTAAATATAAACTGGCAACTGAATAAGGTAATGCCAAAAAAGTAGACAAAACTAAAGACACTAAACCTAATTGCAAGTTTAAAACAAGGCCCATCACAAATGATAATTTAATGTCTCCTCCACCTAAGGCATCTTTTTTAAATATGATTTTTCCCAAATTTTGTACCAAAAGCATAATTACAAATAATGAAATACCACATAAAAGGCTATAAAAAGCCTCTCCCCATCCATAATAAATGCCTTTTAAAAGGAAAATAAGAATACTACCTACTACTAAAGGAGAATCCAAAATAATCATATATTTAAAATCGCTAATATAAATAATAATGGTCAAAGAAATAACAATTATCCCTACAAAAAAAATATAGCTAAAACCGAAAAACCAATAGCAAAGAGCAAAACAAATGCCTGTAACCAATTCACACAAAAAATGCAAGCTGGAAATAGGAGCATGACAATAACTACATTTTCCTCTTTGTATAGCATAAGAAAAAAGAGGTATAAGATTATACCATTTTAATTCTTTTTTACATGTATCACAACGACTTCTTGAAGTTAACACATCTTCTCCCTTAGGCAATCTTGTTGCAATTACTAAGTAAAACGAACCTAAAATCAGTCCTATCAAAAATACAAAAAACACCATAAACTTCACCTTAACTCATTGAATTTGATCATAAATACCAAACATTGGAACAATAACAGCAATAATAATTAAACCAACAATTAATGCTAAAACAGAAATCATAATTGGTTCAATAAATGCTTTTAAATTATTAACAATATTTTTATGCAATCTTTGATAATATTCACTAACTTTTTGCATCATTGTTGCTAAATCCCCAGTAGATTCACCAGTAACAATCATATAATAAGCAACACTAGGTATCGCCCAATGATCTTTAAAAGCCTCTGATATTTTTTCTCCCTTTACAATATTATTAATTGTTTTGTATAAAATAGCTCGATAAATTTCATTATTTGTTATACGAGACAAAATATCCATACTATCCGTAATAAAAACGTTATTCTTTAACAAAGATGCAAATGTCTTAGCAAAAATAGTTAATTCATTATAAATGATAACATCTTTTACAATGGGTATATGCATTAAAAATATTTGCATCGACGTACGAAAAGCTTTAACTGATTTATATAAAACTGTAATCGTAACTATAATTAATCCTATAATACCTATTAATGTCATATAATTATATTTTAAAAAGTCACTTACTTGAATAACAATTCGCGTAATACCTGCCACTTCTTGACCATTAGCAGCATAAATATCTGTAAATTGCGGTACAACAAACACTAAAATAAAAACAACAACAGCAATAGAAAATATGGTAATAATTCCTGGATATGTCATCGCACTAATCATTTGTCTTCGTGTAGCATCTATTTCAGTATAATAATCAGCCATATCTTCTAACGTTTCAATGAGAGTACCACTTGCTTCAGCAGCTTTAATCATATTAATCAATAACGCAGGAAACATATTCCCTTGTTTTTCCATTGCTCTAGAAAAAGATTCTCCTAAAACTAGCTCATAGGAAATAGCTTCAAAAGCTCGACTCCTTGCTTTAGAACCCTTCATTTGTGTATTAAGAATTTTAATAGCTTCATTCAATTTAATTCCTGCTTTTAAATAAGTGGCTAATTGCGTTAACCAAAAAATTAAATCTTTTGTAGACATTGTTTTTCCAAAAAAAGATGAATCTTTATAAACAAAATCTATTAAAGGCGTATTCTTAATTGAATATACTTCATAACCTTCGTTTAATAAATAAGCATTAATATCTAACTTAGAAAGACCATTCATAGTCCCAGTAATAATCTTTCCCTTTTCATCTTTTACTTTAAAGTAATAAACATGAGGAAATTTACTACGTGTAGCTCCAGCATTTTGCAAATCTATAGCCAAAGCTTGTTTTTCTTTTTCTAACTTTGCCAATGTTTTAGCGCTATATTTATAAACTTTTTCCTTTTTAGCCTTCTTCTTAGTTCTTTCATAAATTGCCGTTTCCTCATCCATGTAAGCATCTGTATGAGCCATAGTACGATAAGCTTTATCTGCTTTATAGCTTGCCGCATTAAAAATGCTCAACCACAAATCTACAAAGACAGCTTTAAAACCTACAAAAGCATAAACAATAATATTGTAAAACGTGATAAAAGGAAAAGTAAATAGTTCAGATAATATATTTTTTTGTTGTTCTTGTCCCATACTTTGATCCATAAGAAAACCACCTTTATTCTATCCCTAGTATAACAAAAACTAAATAAAAATACAACTTTATTTTTGATCAGAAGACATTTTTAAACATAATCTAAAGGAAGGTCTCATAGCAGGAGCATCAAAGATACTTATATCCACTAAATCACCTGTATTACAACCAATCATTTGTGATAATTTTTCTATATCTATTTGAGCAGTATCTTTATTAAACATTTCATAATCTTTTTCATAACTTTCTTTAGATTTACCCTTTAAAGCTAAAAGCACTGGAAATAAAGCAACAGCTTTCACAGAAAACAAATAATTTTTGACAGATAAATAATCCTCTTCTGATGCACAGCCGCTTAAAAGTTTCCCCAATTCTATTACGTTTTCAATAGGCAAAGACAAAATTCCATGCAACGCCAAATAAAGCAAGCTATTAGTGCGAAGAAATCCTAAGGCAAATTCTTGTGATTCTTCAGGTATAACATTAAGTTCCATCATCAATGCCATTAACAAACGAGATGCTTTGAAATATTGCTCCTTCATTTTTAAAGAATGTTCATCGTATCCAAAAGATTCACACATTTGCAAATAAAAATTTCTTAATAAACTTTCTATCTGCATACTTGTATTTGGTAAATAATTATGTGATGTTCCCAACAAAAAATCTTCTAAATACTGTCCACTTGTTTCAATAAAGCCCAAATGAATATCTTCTTGATCTACACCAATCAAATTATAATAATCTAAAACTGTACCAATTCCCAATTCATAAACACATTTACTCATAACCATCCCTCTTCTAAACGAAAATATCTTAGCATATAGTTCATAAAATAGCAATCAAAACATATATTATTATATAAGGTGATCAATATGTATGGAACAAATATTGTAGGATCTGGTTTAAGTTTAGGAAAAGTCTTATCAGGTATTTCTAAAGGTTTATCAATAGCAAATCAAGTCATTCCCATCTATCAACAAGCTAAACCTATGATTAGTAATGCCCGTAAAGTATTGCAAGTCGTAAAAGAATTCAAAGAAACTCCAGCTGCCCCCAAAAGCACCAAAACAACTATTGAAGCCAAAGCCAAACCAAAAGAAAATATAACAAAAAAGGCTTCCCCAACTATTTTAGGAAGCCCTAATTCTATGCCTGTATTTTTTCAATAAATTTACTTAATATTTGACTATATTCAAAAAATATTTGTTGCTTAGATTTTTCATATAACTTATCATAATACGCTTTTAAATACATAAAATAATCTAAATCATTACTTTTCCCAAAAAGAACTTCTTCTTGTGTAAGAAGTTCTTTTCCTAAAACATATTTCATAATCGAATAATACTTTTTATTTTCAAAGACTATCTTTTCTAAAGAAAGTGTATACCCTAGTTGATTCATAAATTCTCTTAAATCTGCCAAATCATTATTACTTTGTAAAATAATCGTTTCAGGAATATTTTCACTTTGTAAAATATGCTTTATCGTAGTAGTTCCCATACCAGCCAAAATAGCTATATCAAAAGATTCATCAATATTTTTTAATCCATCCGAAACCTTCGTACGAATAACATCTTCTAAACCTGCCTCTTCAATATTTTTTATAGCATAGTTTAATGCATTTTCTGAAACATCCGTCGCCCAAACTTTCTTGCTAATCCCTTCTTGGACTAAATAAATGGGAATATAGGCATGATCTGTACCTATATCAATAACTGATGCATCTTTATCTACGAATTGAGCGATTGTTTTTAAACGAATGGATAACATTAGCCCTCTAAAAAGTCACGAAGCTTTTTCGCACGAGAAGGATGTCTTAACTTTCTTAAAGCTTTAGCCTCGATTTGTCTAATACGTTCACGAGTAACATTAAATTTACGTCCTACTTCTTCTAAAGTATGGCAAGTACCATCAACAAGGCCAAAACGCAATTCTAAAACTTCCTGTTCGCGAGCTTGTAAAGACATCAAAACTTCCTTAATTTCTTCTTTTAATATTTCATTTTCTGTATATTCTTCTGGAGACAAACTACCTTCATCTTTAAGGAAATCCCCTAAATGGCTATCTTCTTCTTCTCCAATTGGAGTCTCCAATGATACTGGCTCTTGACTAATCTTTAATACTTCTCTTACCTTTTCAACTGAAATACCCATTTTCTTAGCAATTTCTTCATCTGAAGGCTCACGATTCAATTCAAGTGTCAACTGTCTTTGAATACGACTCATCTTATTAATTGTTTCTACCATGTGAACAGGAACACGTATTGTCCTTGCTTGATCTGCTAAAGCTCTAGTAATAGCTTGTCTAATCCACCAAGTAGCATAAGTTGAAAATTTAAATCCTTTATCATAATCAAATTTATCAACAGCTTTCATAAGGCCAATATTACCTTCTTGAATTAAGTCTAAGAAAAGCAAACCTCTACCAACATAACGTTTAGCAATAGATACAACCAAACGCAAATTAGATTCCGCCAAAATTCTCTTAGCTTCTTCATCTCCATCAACAACTCTTTTAGAAATATTCATTTCTTCTTCAGCAGAAAGCAGTGATATACGACCTATTTCTTTTAAATACATACGTACTGGATCATTAATATTTACGTCTTTAGTAATTTCTTCATCAGCCAAAATAATGGGTTCTGCATGATCTTTAATGGTAATTCCACCATCACTAGATTCATCGACATCTGCCTCAGCCACTACTTCAATTTTATTATCAACAAGTACATTATATAAATTATCTAATGCATCACTATCAATATCTAATCCTTTTAATTCATCTGCTAACTGTTCAAAAGTAATAAACCCTTTTTCTTTTCCTATCTTAAGAAGATTCTCCGTTCTTTCTTCTAATGTTTTTATTTCTTTCATTATTCCACACTTCCTTTTTTCATATCTCTTAGTTTTTCTAAAAGCTCTACCTTTTTATTTACATCCATTGTTTCTTTAATTTGCATCTTCAACTTTTTTATTTCATCTTTTTTATATTCATATAACAAAATATCTATATATTGATCAAATTTCTCTTTAGAAATATCTTCATTTATATTATCATTTACAATTTTCATAACATATGTATATATTTCTTCATTATCTAATAAATAACTTGTAAAATCAGCAATATTAATTCCATGATGTTCATTATTATAATACACTATTTCTGCAGCAATAATTCTTTCAATCTTTTCTTTAAAATAGCCTAATTTGTTTTTATATATTGTAATATACATAGGCTGATCCATCATCGCAAATAAAATCTTTCCAGCTGCTATTTGATATCTACTTTTTTTCTCTTTTTCTACTACTACATTTTCCTGTCTTACACTTTTTTCTCTTGACCCCTCTAACTCTTTTCTTAAAACCCCCACATCAATTTCATAATCTTTACTTATTTTAGTTATAACTAGCTCTTTTGTCAAGTCATCTACGTTTTTTAAACTAGATAATACTTCTTTTACATAACGAATTAAATCTTCCATCTGAGTTAAGTTTTTATTTTGCTTTAAGTATTCAAGCTTAAAATCAATATATTTAACAGCATGTTTTACATTATCTAAATAAGCATTTTTACCAAAAGTACGTATGTATTCATCAGGATCTTTTGCTCCTTCATAGCGAACTACTAAGCATTCTATTCCTTGGGCTACTAAAAGATCTCCCAATTTTATCGTAGCATCTACTCCAGCTGCATCATTATCCAAAGAAAGAACAACAGGAACTCTTAATTTTTTTAAAACATCTAGCTGTTCGCGGGATAAAGCAACGCCCATTAAAGCTACAACGTTTTTGATTCCATGAGCACTTATGGTAATAGCATCCATATTTCCTTCTACAACTATCACTTGTTTTTGATTGCGTATCTCATTTTTAGCATTATGATAGTTGAATAAAATACTACTTTTCTTAAATATCACGGTTTCCTTCGTATTCATATACTTCGCAGCATCTTCATTATGATAAATTCTACCCGTAAATCCAACAACTTGCCCTTTTAAATCATGAATAGGTATCATAATACGATTTTGAAAACTGTCAAATACATCTAAACCATACTTATTTACCAAGCCTAAAGATTCCATCATATCAAGATCATATTTCTTATTACATAACAATTTATATAAAGTATCTTTCTGCTCCAAAGAAAGACCAATTTGAAACTCTCTTATGATATCCTCATGAATACCCCTGTTTTCCAAATATCTCTTAGCATCAAGCGCCGCTTTCGTATTCATATTATTTACATAAAACTTCTTAGCAAAATCCATCATCTCATATTCCGTTTTATGCTTGCTGCCAATTGCCCCCATATTAGTATCTAATTGAAGAGGAAAACCAACCTTTTGTGCCACAATTTGAAGAGCCTCCAAAAAGCCAACATTTTCATACTTCATAACAAAAGAAAAGACATTTCCCCCCGTTCTACAAGTGAAACAATTAAAAATTTGTCGATCTTTTGAAACAACCATGCTTGGAGAATGATCATCATGAAAAGGACATACCCCTACAAAGTTTTTGCCTTTGGCATTTAAAGAGACATAAGAAGAAACGATATCTACGATATCTGCACTTTGTCTTAACTCTTGAATAACTTCATCCTTAACATAAGCCATATTTATCCCTCTACTATTATATATTATCGATAACTAGTCAAAATCCTTTAAATTTCTCCAAATTTCTTCTATTTTATCAAATTTTTTCATCATTTCAAGTAAAATAACTACAAAACTTTCCTTTTCTTCCTATCTATTTTATCAAACAACGGAGTAGCAACACTTACTAATAAAATAGCCACGAACATACCATCATATGGCAAGAAAAGAGATAAAATAGCAGTAAGCGCCCCTACAAAAGAAGCATAAAGACTGCTGCCCAAAAAAGTATAAGGACTGCTTTCACAAATTGTTCCTACAAGAATAAAGCCTAAAACAACTGTCGGAGAGAAAAACATCATATAATCGCACCAAGAAAAAACAAAAACAAAAAGAAAATTAAAAAGGCAATAAAAAGCATAAGCAATAAAGAAAACATTAGTTTTATAAATTGTTCCAAAAGATAAAAGCGCTAATAATAAAATGCCTAATAAAAAACTAGAGGTGCAAATTCCCCCAACGGCTCTTCCAGATAAAATATCTGTTAAAGTAAGAGAATATACATTATTAAGTTCAGCAACATTAGCATAATTATACTTATCTATTAAAAACATACCTAATGCAATTAACAAATGCAAAAAAGCTACTTTATTAATCGTTAAGCCTTTTCCTAGAAAATGTAGTAATAATAACCCTGCTGTTAAAAAGAAAATAAAAACAAAGTAATTTACATTAGGCATAACAAATAAAGAAACTAAAAAAACATATAAATAACTAAAATCAAACTCTAGTTTCTTTACAAAGACAATTTTAATAAGACTATTAATAAGAAAAGACAAAAAAACCAACCAAAGAGGCTTAAATACCTCTAATAAGGATATAGAATGTCTTTGATAAAGCAAAAAACCATTTTTATATATCCCATAACAAAGAAGAGGTAATAACAGTAGCATAGTTTTACAAATCATTTTTTTATGATCTTCCTTTGCATGTAAAAAACTACTTTTCATTTCTCTTCTCCTTTCCTATTATCTCCCAAATTTATAAATGAAGGACAAACATAAGAACAAAGGCCACAATCAATACACCTTTTATCTTTTATTTTCTTTTTATAACTATAATATGCATCTATTTTAAATGGACAAACTTTAATACACTTCCCACAACGAATACACGCCATTTGTCTAAATTCTTTCTTTTTCATAAAATGAACTGAAAATATTTCATCGGTTATAATCAAATCTTCTAAAACAACACAAGAATGCAATAAATTATTAATTAAAATAACATAATCATCTGTATTAAATTCCAAATACTTTTGCATAACTTCCTTTAATTTAGTAAATTTTTTTACTACAATTACTTTACCCATTAAAAGGGCATCTCCACTAAAAGTAACATACTTAGTACTAGGAATCATTTCATGCTTAACTATCCGAATAAACTCATACAACTGTTGCACCGTTAAATATAAGGTATTTGTATCTTTACAAGCAATCTTTGATAATAAAAATTCTTTTTTCCCTAATAAATATAAATCTTCAACTAAAGACAAACTTACATTAGGGTATGTACCAATCTTTTGCAAACATTCAAAAACAATATCACTTTCCGAAGCCTTAAGAACAATACTGGCTTTTTTACATTTATATAAAGTACATAACGTATCTATCATTTCTAATAAGGCATCAATATTATCTTTTAGTGTCATAATCTCGTTAAAAACATAAGGCTCATCACAAACGGCACTAATAACAATATTCTCACAACTAACTATATTTTTAAACTTATCTAAAAGTCGACTATCAAATTTCTCTAAATTCTTCAAAATATCTTCAATCGTTATATGCTTTTTTACCCGCTTTATTTTCGCAGCATATTCCTTAAAATCATTTTCTACAACAACCGCTCTTTGCAAACTTTGCTCAAAATAAACATTAGCTATTCCCATAATTCTACCCGAAATAGAAGGTACTAAATCACTATTTTTAAAGATTCGATCATTCTTGCCTATTAAATCATCTTGTTTTACAAGCAAAGCATTATCTAAAATAGGCAAATAAATATAATCTGGATTAAAAAAAGTATACAAGTTTTTATCTACAACAATATTAGTATCTTTTAAAATAGATATTAATTTCATACTATAACCTCAATCTACTAATGATTATACTATAAATCATTTATAAATCAAAGAAAAAAAGAGTCATTGCTCTTCATCCATAGAAAGTTCCATAATGACATCTTTAGCAGCCAGAACAAAATGAGGCATTAAATCTCGAATAAGCAAAATATCCTCTACATCCAAAAACCTTTTAAGTTTCTCATCATAAGTGACATAACGTAAATTAGAAAACTTTCCTAAATCCACTAAATAATAATACCAAATATCTTTATATAAAACTTTACTAG
>CAOOMX010000021.1:19728-22847 GCA_948497845.1 uncultured Bacilli bacterium
ACATATTCTTTTTGATCCTCTAAAACAATCGTATCTTTTATATTTAAATTCATATTCTCTCCTAACTCTTAAAGTATATCAAATATCTTCTTTTTTATCCATCCCTTTTTCACGAGCTTCTAAAAAAGACAATAAATTTTGCGCAACATTCAAAGGTACAATGCTACTTAACTCCTCTAATGTTGCTTCGCTCATTTTTTTAACACTGCCAAAATTTTTAATAAGTTCTTTTTTACGTGCATTTCCTATTCCTTCGATATGATCTAAAACACTTGAAATACTTCCCTTATCTCTCAACGTTTTATGATAAGTAATAGTAAATCTATGTACTTCATCTTGAATTCTAGTTAAATAATGAAACAAATCACTAGATTTAGGAATATCAATCACTTCTAAATTTTCTCCAATTAACTGATTCGTCCTATGGTGATCATCTTTTTTCAACCCGCACACCATAATAGATAAATGCAAGTCATTTAATACTTCTAAAGTTGCTCTAATTTGATTTTCTCCTCCATCCACTAAAATTAAATCTGGCAACTCTGTTTTTTCCATTAAAGCTCTATAATATCTACGATAAATAACTTCTTTCATCGTATTATAATCATCATTTTTATCAACACTTACCTTAAATTTTCTATATTCCTTTTTAGCAGGACGCCCCCCTCTAAAAACGATCATCCCACTAACTGCAAAAGAGCCAAAAAGGTTCGAATTATCAAAACAATCTATTCTATCTAAAACTAAAAGGCCTAACAATTCTTTTAATTCTTCATTGGCAAGCACACTTCTTTTTTCATCCTGACGAATAATATTAACTTCCTGCTCTAAACAAATCTTTGCATTTGCATAAGCCATATCCACTAAATTTTTCTTTCTTCCCTTTTGCGGTATCAAAGTCTTTGTCGCTAAAATTGAACCCAAGATTTCTCTATTCAACTTCTCTGGTAATATGATTTCTTTTGGAATTTCATGTTTCTCATAAAAATGTATTAAATAAGAATTGACTTCATCATAAACATCACTAATCAAATAAAATTTATCATTATTTCCACCCACAATTTTACCATTACGAATGAATAAGATTTGAACAGATATAATCCCTTCATCAAAATAAAAACCTACAGCATCTCGATTAACATAATCATGAATTTCAACCTTTTGTTTATCAAGTACTAAAGAAATAAATTGTAGTTCTTTTTTTAACTCTAAAGCCGCCTCAAAATTAAGATTGTCACTAAAAAAAGTAATCTTTTCCATAATTTTATCTTTTAAAATCTTATCGTTTCCCTTTAAGAAACTCAAAATATCATCTTCCATAGTTTGTAATTTTAGTTGATCTACATTCTTTTCACAAAAACCAAGACACTCTCCAATATGATAATATAAACATACTTTATTAGGCATATTTTCGCACTTTTTCAAAGGATACAACCTATTAATTAAATTAACAATCTTACGCGCTGCATATACATTGGGATATGGCCCAAATAAAGTTTTATTATCCTTTTTCTTAATATTTAAGTATCTAGATACTTTTAATTTAGGATAAGGCTTTTTAATATACTCAATATATGGATAACTTTTATCATCTTTTAACAAAATATTATATTTAGGATTATATTCTTTAATCAAGTTATTTTCCAAAATAAATGCCTCTTGTTCTGTTGCAGTAGTAATATAAGTAAAATCTACTATTTCACTTACCAATTTAGCTGTTTTACCTACTTGAGGACGATTAAAATAGCTATTTACTCTTTTTTTTAAATCCTTTGCTTTTCCAACATAAATAATAACATTATTTTGATTCCGCATTTGATAACTACCTGGTAAATGAGGAATTGTTTTAAGTTTATCCTTTAACATAAAAATCCACCTAAAACAATTATAATATAATTAATGCAAAAGAAAAACTCTTTTTATAGAGTTCTTTGTAAAGTTGGTTCTTCTTCCATTTCCATTTCAGCATCGCTTATAAGCAAGAATTCTAAATACTCTTTTTTTCCACAATAATCCGGCCACATTGTAATAAATTGGGAAACAGAATATCCAGTAGTTCCCACACCAAGGGCAAAAAAAGCACGAACTAAATCTTCTGCTTGCATACCATCCATTTCTATTAAAAATGTTCCTAAAAGAGGTGCAAAAGCAGATATGAATATATCTCTTAATCTTGCTATACGACAATTATTTTCATGGATTTGTCCTCCAACTGTAACAATCTCTTCTTTTAAAGAAAGATCAGCCATAGACTTTTTAAATAAACGTTCCAAGTATGGTTTTAATAGCATTCCTTGGACATTTTTCTTTACTTGTTGTACTGCACGTAAAAAATAATAACCCATTGCTGTACCTGCAGCAACACCTGTTAATCCTATCATCTTTTTCATTGCCTCTCCTGCATTTGCATTATTAGCAACATACATCGCCAAAATACAAAGAGCTGTACCTGTTTCCATAAAAAAGACATTCAACAAATCATTTGCGATAACATCTGTAGATGCTTCAATCCTACTATCTATTCTTCTAACCTCTCTAATAGCATAACGATGTAATTTAACTGATTCTTTTTCCATAACTATAACCTCTTTTTCGTTCTCGAATCAATAATATATCACAACTACTATTATCTATCAAGTAGAAAACCTAAAAGAAGTCCTCCTAAAAAGAAAAAGAAAAGAAAAAGCGAAAAAGAACTTATCACTGAGCATAATAATATATACATAGAACCGACCATAAAAGCAAATAAAACACTATATGTTTCTTCTTTATAGTATTTAAATAAATAATACATTAAGTAACACGTAAAAATAGCTCCTACTACCATCCCTATAGCATAAAAAACAAAAGACCAACTAAAAGGATTTGCCAAGACAGATAAAACATACTGATAAACGCCCATTAAAAGATAAATAGCGGTCCCACTAATTCCTGGAACAATTGAACAAAGCGCATCAATACCGCCTAATAAAATAGTATAAAGATAATCTAACACTCCCCCCTCAAAGGAAAATAAAGTAGCAGAAGAAATTTGGCCCATAAATAAAACAAGAAACAAGCTAAGCAAAAAAAGAATCTTATTTTTCTTATGAAAAGTTACTTTTTTAACAAAAGGAAGC
>CAOOMX010000022.1:0-5540 GCA_948497845.1 uncultured Bacilli bacterium
AATATCATTTGTAGCACCTAGTAGAGCATTCTTTACTATATCAGCAGTAATTTTACCATCACTTGCCATTTCACGAATTTTACCAATTGGAACATCTAAATAATCAGCAATTGTTTGAATAACATTTGGTGCTGATTCAAATACTGCATTTAATTCTTCACCACGAAGAACACCTGAACCTAATGCTTGGGTTAATTGTAATGATGCTGATGCCATTTCTTGTTGACTTGCACCAGCAATAACAAATAACTTACTTAAATTTTCAGCAAATGCAATTGTTTCATTATTGGATTTAAAAGCATCACCTGCTCTTTGTCCAAGTTTTGCAACTATATCTGCTTGTGTTTGGTAAGATGATCTTGCTCTTTGTGCAGAATTAAATATTTTTTGCTGCAATTCATCAGTAGTTTGTAAACCATCATTCATTAAATTTAATCTTGCTCTTGTTTGAGTATATTCATCTGATAAATTGACTAATTTACCAATTGTTTTAAATCCAGCATATGCAGAAACTAAAGAAACAACAGAACCCATCATATTATCAACTTTGTTTTTACCATCTTGAATTTCCTTATTTAATTTATTTTGTTGTTGATAGTTTTTATTAAGATTATCTTCCATTGAATTTAATGAAGCATTTACTTGATCAATTGCAATTCTTGCAGAATTTATTTTGGAAGTATCAAATGATTTATTCATTTCACTGTCCATATTTTCAAAAATATCAAGAGTTGAATCCATTGCACCAGTTATATTTCTTAATACTGGTGTCATTGCATCGGTAAGATGTATTGCAGTTGTAATACTTGCCACAAAAATCACCTACCTTTCTTACTAGTTTTTTTCATCTTTTTTTCTTTCTTTTTCTCATCTTCTGATTTTAATTGAATTGCAGCAATCACAAATGCTTTTTCTTTTCTATCCATTTCAATAAAATCAGTAGGTTTCCAATGAAATTTATGAAGACAATAATAACAATAAGATGCATCACTGTCTTCATTAATTAGTTTTTTGCTTCTTCAACCTCATCTTGAAGTGTTTCAGTAAATCCATTATAGTTTTGAATAAATAATGCAAAATCATTATACTCACCTGGATCATCAATCATTTCTTTAATAAGTTCTTCTGCACTCATAACACCATAAGAATCTTGCAATTCTTTATTGTTTAAATCAGGTTCTATAACTGAAGAAACAATTAATCTTGAAATATATTTTGATGTATTCAATTTTTCTTTACTCATTCCCATTTTTCCTTTAATAGGAACTTCATACATACAATCTTCTCTTATAGCATCATTCATTTTAGTTGTAATTGGTCTAATTAACCATTCCAAAGGATTTCCTTTTTCATCAACCAATGATTTAGTTGCAGCATATTTTGTATTCTCTTTTTTTATTTTATTATCTTTTAAAAATCTACTTAAATTTGACATTATAAATCCACCTTTCTTTTATATACAAATAAAAATCCCCTACATAAGTAAGGGATTTTATTACATCATACCTTCAAGTAAACTAAATTTTTCAGGAATTTTGAAATCTTCAAATGTGAAATCCATATCTTCATCTAGGTAATCATCATTATCAGCATCAAATTTTGCTAGAATACCACCATCTATGTTACAACCAACTAACACAACAGTTTGTCTTCCAGCAGCAGATGTTGGATCATCATTTGTAATTTGAATATCAAAATATACATCATTACCAGTATTTTTAAAGTCTTCCATCATCTGTCTAAAAATAGAAGTGTTGTAATGGAATGTTGCAGAACCTGTTCCATTCCAACCAGTAGATTTATGACCCCTTCCTGTCTTTCCTAAAATAGGAACTTCAGATTTAGTTTTTTCAAAGTTTGCTTCAAGATTAATTGCTTGCATAAAATTATATCTATTGTTTCCAACAGTTACAAAGCATTCTGCTAATTTAGCAGATATTGAATCTTTTGCCTTCATTGTTATATTATTCATAATCTAACCCATCCTTCCTTTAATTTATAGTTACAGTCATATATAATTGTGCCATTGTATTAACAATAGTAACTACATCAGTGACTATAACAGAACTTTTATCATTACCTTGTGACACTTCAATATTTGCACTATCAAAATCTTGAATTGCCCTCATATTTTGTAAACTTTCATGATGTTGAACAATATCATTCCACAATGAAATCCTACCACTTTGGTCATTTGGAATAGATCCAAGATATTTTGTATTGAATAAATTTGCAATATCATTTGCAATTTGGTCAACCACTCTAATTGTTTGATTATCTTGAAATATTGAACCTTTATCATCAGATATAGTAGTTAAACTGTTTATATCCTTTAATACTCTTACATCATTATTAACTGCATGAAGTACAAATTTACCTTCATCAATTGCATTTTCAAGTTGTACTTGTGTATATTCTGTATCAACTTCATATTCACCATCATATTTTTTATTTAAACATGATTTATTAATTGCACATCCTGCTTCTGCACCTGTTACCCAGTAAACTAATTCAGCAGTTGTGTTATTAACTACATTAATAACACCTTCATAATCTGCTTCTTTATTATGAAGAACTACTTGGAATTTAGCACCAATTTCATCTCTTAATCTCTTACAGAAATTAACTGCAAGTGTTTTAATAGAATTATCAGTTGAAACAATACCCATAACATTAAAACTATATGATTCAATTTTATCAAAGTAATCTTGATAACTTGCACCATTTACTGTTCCATTTGTTCCACCAGTTAATGGTGTTCCAGCAGTAGTTGCTAATGTTGCAGTTGATTTATATGTTACAAAATCATTTTCTACTAATTCAGTAGCATTTTTTACTATTTGAGAATCAACTTTAACTGTTCCCAAATATAAATCTACAACAAATTTAGTTGTATCATCAGCATCCTTACTAATAATTACTTTCAAGTCATTACCTCTTGATCCACTACATTTTGCAGTAGCATAATCATTTGATGCTTTTTCACCACTATTTAATCTATAAGCATATAATGTTGAAGCATTAATGAATAAATCTCTTAAACCTTTCATTTTTTCATCAGTATTTTCATAACCAAAAATACTTAAACATTTCTTTTCAAAATCAGCACTTGTTACAGTAAATACTTCACCATCTTTTCCCCAATCAAGTTCTAAAGGTATTGTTGCAAATCCTCTATCTGAAAGACTTGAATTTGCTCTTGCTTTAGAAACAAAATTAATATAAGAACCAGGTAATTTTTTATTTTGTGCAACAAATGTTCCACCACCTAATGCCATATTATTTCACCTCTTTCATAAATTCTTCTATTAATGAATCAACCTTTTCAAATGTATATTCAACACCATCTTCAAGAATTGTCATTAATAAATCTTTTCTATTAGAATATTTTTTTGATTTTATGATACTTTCTTTTGTATAAGTATCTTTTTGTTTAATTTCTTTATTTTCAACTTTTTCTTTCATTTAATATCACCCTTCCATTATTGTTGAATTATATTCACATGAATCCATTTTGTCTGTTTCTATTTCTTTTTTCTTAACAAACATATCATAATTTACAAAGAAATTTAAAGTTCCATCAACATATTCACCATGCATTTTATTACCTCTAATCAATGAATTATACTCATTTTCACCATCATTTTCTTTGATAGTAATGTATTCAAGACAAGAAAATAATCTTTCTCTTATCTCATTGCAAGTATATTTCTTCTGATTATCAGTTTTATCAGGAATAAATTGAATACAAAATTGATTTATTTCTTTATACCTATTACCTCTAAATAAATCTTCACTTGGATTCAGTGCATTAATAAAAAAGCAAGGTGTTTTTAAACCTTGATTCACTTCTTCATCATAAATTTTATAATTATTTTTACTATTTGGATTAAACTCATCATTTAATGCCATGCTAATAGCATTAATTATTCTATTTATCATTTGAAACACTCTCCCAACATTTTTTCAATTTTTCTTTCAAGTATTTTTGGTGTTGCACTTTGGATTTCTTGTTCAGAAATAGTAAGCATGAATCTACCATCAACCCATCCTTTATGATCTCTAGTTCTATGACCAAATTCAACATATGATGAATATTCAGTTGGGTTTGTAATCTCAATTATATATTCATTTCCAACATGTTGAATAGTTAAACTATTAACATATGATGAAGCACTTTTTCCAGCAGTCCATCCCCTTCTTAATGTTCCACCAACTTTACCTGAACCACTTGGATATTGTCCAACTGGTGTTCTTTTTATTACTTTAGAAAGCAATCTTGCAGTAAGTTCTTTTGCACAAGCAATTATAAATAAATCAACTTGTTCTTTTGATAATTTTTGTATTTTATCATTAAATTCTTTAAACTCTTTATATTCAAATTTTCCTTTTTTACTCATTATGACCAACCTTCAAATAATTCCAACATTATTTCTTGGTGTGTATCATATGGTGCAGGTTCACCACTTGATTGATATTCTTTAATTTGTCCTAGACTGTTTGTAACAATTATTTTAGAACCAGTTTTTATTTCAATATCAGGTGATATAAACAATTTAGTTGATAATGTCTTTTTATTAGCATTATCATCAACTATATTGATTGTAGAAATTCGTTCATATGATATTTTGCAAGGTATTTGTTCTTTTACTTTTACTTCACCAAAACCTGTGGATTTATTTGGTTTTTGAATCTCTTGATATTCAACAATATCACATTTACAATCGTATAACTTTTCAAAATTCTTTTTTGCTACCATTTTAACTTTCTGTAACATATTAAATCACCTTCCCCATAAGTTATTAAATAATTTATCAAAGAAGTTAGTTTTTGTTCATCTGTTTCAGATCCTTCATTAATAGCAAACTGAATTGTTGTGTCACCTTCTTGTAATTGCTTAACTGCCATATCAAAATCAAAATTGTCTAATGTCAATTGATTTGATTTATGTTTATTGAATAAGAATTCACCACATATTCTATCAACTATAATTTCATATAATTCATTTGGAATAATACTTATATTAGCAGAATTTTTAACATGATTAATTGCTTTGTTCATACAAAACATTATAATCCAGTTGTCTGATTCTACAAGTTTTAAACCAAAATTTAATAACCTTTGAACAATCATTTTTACAAAGGTCTTTTCAGTATCTTCTTTAAATGATTGTTCAAGGTCATTATTTAATTGGATGATACTATCAACAAAAGAATCAATATTAAATTGTTCTTCTGTTGGTTGTGTTACTTCTTCAGTAACTTCATTATTTTCAGACATAAATATCACCCTTTCTTACTTCAATTAACCTCTTGAAACTATTTTTACTATAGCAATTGCTCTATGATCAATATAACTTCTATCAGATTCTGAAGTTTCACCACTATTTACTACTGTCCAGTTTGTACCGTTTTCAAGTTCAGCATCAGTTGGTGATAAACTTGCTTGAACCTTCTTTTCATAAGAAATACCAAATGGTGCAAATACTTTTCTTTGACGCATGTATAATGTTTCTTCACCACCATTTGTTTTTTCATCTC
>CAOOMX010000022.1:5550-22802 GCA_948497845.1 uncultured Bacilli bacterium
TAGCCATGCTATATGGATGTGAAACTGGTAAATCTTCATAGTCAATAGTTCCTTCACCTAATGCATAAGTAGTATATTCAGTACCAAATACTACATAATCCCCTGCTTTCAATGTTCTATCATCTAAATATGGTGTTACATCTTCAAGTTTAATTTCACTAGCAGCAGGTGTTGCAGTGTTAGCAACAATTTTTAATGCTCCTTCTGTATCAGCAGTAGCATCTATATAACCTTCAGTTTTAGGCATATCATCTACAATTACTAATCTACCATTCCAACTATAAAGTTCAATATCTCTAGTAACACCTTCTTTATCAGTGTATTTAAGATTAGCAAGTAAATTCATATTTTCTAGATTAGTTTGAATATCACTATCCATGAATACCATTCTAAAACTTTTCTTATTTTTTCCACATGCTTTATTAGTTGCACTATTTAAAGTTGTAGAAGTCATACTTCCTTTTATTTTAGTAGTATGTTTGTCAACAAATTCTTTATCTTTTTGAGTAGTTGACATAGCAAAGATACCTTTTAATTCTGATAATATAGTATCTTGGTCAAGTGCATCTTTATAATCTGCAACTTGATCTGCAACATTTTGCATAAAATCTTTACCAGTTAAATCTTCAGCAAAATCTTTTTCTGTCCATGCTTTAGCACGACCAACTACAACAACACCTCTTTCAAATGTCTTTGTACTTGTTGCAGTAATATCAGTTTGTCCATCATAGTTTACTGCTTGACCATCAAGTAATCCTTTCATAGCAATTCTTGCATATGCAGAACTTTCACTTGCACCTAAAGTATTTCTAATATCCTCACTACCTTTTAATACTTTAGATTTTTTCATTTCATTTGTCTTTAAATTTGGAACTCTTGGATGTTCCACAGAATACTTAAAGTTTTTTTCGTTAAAACTTTTTGAATCAAATTTTCCCATTTTAACTCACCTTTACCTTTCAAATTAATGGAAATATTTTAAATTTCGACTTCAGGATGTTCTTCTAAATAAGCATTTCTTTCATCATAAGTCATTTTTGATAAGTCAACCTTATCATCAGGTTCTTCTTTACCAGTTTCACCTGGTTCAGCACCTTTGAATTGTTTTTGTTTTGTTTCAGTATCAAATAAGAACTTACTATCTTCAGCACCTTTAAGAGTTTCAATTTGTTCAGATAATCCTTTTAGTGAACCATCTTCATTTAACTCAATATCATCTAATTTAAGTAATGCTTTTACTGAAATAACATTTCTTGCTTTAGCATCTCTTAAAGCATTTTCAATTGCAAATGATTTTTTAAGATTATTAATTTCATTTTTATGTGCTTCATCACTTGTCTTATTAGTGTTTTGTAAATCTTCAATAGTCTTCTTTAATCCTGCAACATCTTCAGTAGAATTTTTTAAATTATTAAGTTGTGTGTCACGATTTGCAACATCATCTTCAAGATTCTTCTTTTCTGCTTCTAATGTACTAATTTTAGTATTTGCAGTTTCAAGTTCCCCTTTCATTTTACCAACACTTGTTGAATGTTCATCAAGGATTGTATCAACTACTTCTTTTAAATCCTTTTCTTCAACCTTATCCTTCAACAAATCTTCCAAAAACTTTCTTTTCATTTTTCATCATTCCTTTCATCTTCGATTTTTTCTCGTGGATCTCATCCACTGATTCAAGAAAGTTGTTGTCTTTTCTCGACTTCCAACACAGGTCAAAATAAAAACACTAGATAATTTCTAGTGTTCTATATAATAAAAGACATATTACTATGTCATTTATCCAAATTTTTAGGTTTATCTTTATTAAACCATTCATCAATTTTATTATTCTTGATAGCATCTCTAAATTCTTTTGCTTCTTTTTTCTCTTTTTTGGTCAACTTTCTTTTCTTACCATTATTTTTAATACCTGGTATTTCGTTAATCCATCTAGGTTTTGAATTATTCATTATCATCACCCCATAATATATAATATTTTCCATTATGTTCATAAACTTCTTTAACTATAAATTGACTATTTCTAGGATATAAAATTTCACTTTCTTCAGGATTAAAACTTCTAATATCCTTTGCCCTTTTACTAGGTTGAACATAAATGAACACATTTGCATCATTATTATACCCTTTTTTATCAGAAAATGAAAGATATTCATAGAATTTGATTGGTTTACCAACTTCATTCCTCTTGATAAATTCATCAAGCAAATCTTTATCAGGAATATCAAGAACCCTAATAGCATCACCTTCATAAGTTTCTAATTTATTTAATGCACTATCTAAATTCTTTTTCATTTCTTCATATTGTTCAGGTAATTCTAATTTTCTTCTTAACAAATCATTTATTTTATAACTATCAGAACTAATATAATTCATTAATGCATTTTCTTCTTCAAAAGATAATGCATTATTTATTTTTGATGATTGTAAATTACCACTATCACCCTCTACAACTGATTGTTTCCAATCTTTATATGTCATATCTGATGATACATAATATGTTTCACCATCTTCATCTTTTGCTGCTCTTTCACCAAGATTAAATTCATCATCAAAATAAGGAACAGTTGTTGTCCTACAATTTGGATGAAATGGTGGTGCAGTTACACCTTCAACATAATCTTTCATATCAAAAACATGTCCATCCATATCTTGACATACTTCTGATGTTCTATTATCCAAAGTTGCAACAATTTCATACTGTTCAACATCTAATTCTTTAAATACATCTTTTTGTGCAACACTAGAAAAATATGCTTGTTCAGTCATTATTAATCTACCTGCTTGTGCTTTAGAAGTATTAAATTTCTTTGAAATCTTTCTAATTGCTTCATCAGGTGACTTACCTAATATACAATTTCTAGTAAGTTCACTATGTAATGAATCAATAAGTTGTGCTTTAGATTGCCATATCCTATCACTGAAATTTTTTCCATCAGTTGTCCAGGGTTTTGAAACAATCATTTGTAGTTTCTTTTGATCGATTGATTCAATATCCCATCCAATGTTAAATCCTCTTTGAATTTCGTACATTGAATGATAATATCCATCAGAATAAACTCTTTGAACCATTGTATTAACAATATTTTCTTCATTGTTATATAATGCTTCAATTGTTTGTCTAGTCTGTAACTTCAATGCTTCTAATCTTGATATATGGTATTTAGCAGATACATTTTCAAGTTCTTTCATCCATCTAGGATTTAAAGCATTTTCTTTACCATACTTAATATATTCTTGAATAGTCCATTGAAATTCTTTCAATTCATCACTTTTCAACCATTTTCTAGCATCTTCAATTGAAATGTTATTATTCATTGCAAATCTTTGATACCATACTGAAATTTGTTCTTCAATTTCTCTTTCTGCATCTTGAAACATTGTTTCTGTTTCTTGTGCAACCTTGAATGCTTTTTTATTTAAAGAATCTTCGATTTGTTCAAATCTTTGTTGCCAATATTTTCTACTTTTTTTATTCTTCATTGTCATTGTCACCATCCTCATCATCAGTGTTTCCACCATTTAGAGGATTGAAAGCATTTCCATATTGTTCCATATTTTCTTGCTTTTCTTTGTTAATTCTTTCAAGTTCTTTTTGTGGATCATCAACCCAGGGATGGTTTGCAATTGCAGTTTCCATTGATATAACTTCAGTTGATTTATTAACATTATCAATTATTTCTGATTCATTCATTAACATATCTCTATTGAATATCACATCAATTTCTTCACTTTCAAAATCACCTAATCCAATATTAAATAGATGACAATTAATAAACCATAATAGTTCTTCAAATGATGCTTGAAATTCTGTTTCCATACCATTTGCATCCAAATCAATATCAGAATACATTGATTGAATATTCATTTGGTTTGGTTGACCATTTAATCTATCATCCTTTGCATCATATCCCATAGCATTTTCAATTAATGCTTTCTTGAATAACTCTAATATAGATTTATAATTTTCAGCATTAACTTCAACTTGCAATGTTCTTAAATCACCAGCAGCACCATCAATTGTTTTGATTTTAACTGCACCATATTGTGATAAATTTTTTCTAAATTCACCTAGATTTTGACCATCATAATTTACTAATACTAAAATGGTATTTCTACTATCTTCTTCCATATTATTTTCAAAATTAGATAAGATTTTATTAATACCATCCTGTAAAGATTTAACCATTTTAATAAGTGGAATTTCTTTACTATTATACTTAAATGGAATAATTGGAATTTTAGTCCAGTTATAACCATCTATGTTACCATCATGATCAATAACTGAAAAATGTGTTTTAAATTTAGGATTATCAGGTATTAACCTATTTTCATCTAATGTGAAATAATAAACACCTTTTTCATCATAAACTTCTACTTTCTCAATTATCTTTTCTTGATTCTTTTCTACTTTTATTACTTCGTATATTCTAATTACATATTCCAAAATAGTGTGTTCTGCATCTTTCCATCCAGGAATAATTTCATATCCCTTAAATCTCTTTAATGAGAATACACCTTTTTCATCATAATAAACATATAACCAAGCAATACCTTCATTAAGTGAATCTTCACCAATATTTCTCATAAGTCTTAAGAACTTTTTATTGAATATCTTTTTTATTAATTTAGCATAAACTTCATTTTCACATTGAAAGGTTATTGGTTGCCCTAGTAAGTAATTGTTCTTTTGATCTACCATTTTCTTATATTGATTATCAACTATTCTATTATTTGGTAGATTTTTAAGTTCAGTTAATTCACCATCTTCACCAATTCCCATCCTTTTTGCTTTAAGAATATCATGCTTACCATTATAGTAATTCTCACCATCAACCATCTGTTTTCTTCTAATTGAATTCTTGAACTTATTTATTTCCTTAATAATATAATCTTCATCAGTTATATCAGGATTAACTTTCACCAAATTAGATAATTTTCTAACACTTTCTTTTATTGAACTGAAATTGAACATGTTTCTCACCACCTTTCATCAGACAAAATATGTCATAATATATTAAAATGCACAGTATTACAAGAATTCTGTGCATTTTTGTCACTAACATGTTACTAATCAAAACTAAATGTATCACCTTGATCTATTTTTTCAGCAATTCCTGTTGTTGCATCAGGTGCATCATCATGTGCATTTTTACCTTCTTTTTGATACCTATTCATAGCATCATAATATTCAGGAAATCTATCTGCCCAATTAACTGGATAATAAACATGATTCATTATCCAAGTTGAATTTGATAGTATTCTTGATTGTTTATTTTTACTTTGATGAAATGAATTAATTTTACATTTATTAGAATGAAACATTTCAAGTAAAAGTCTTTCAACATTCCTTGCAAATCCTCTACCACCATTGTTTGATTCCATATCTGCTTCATTAACACCATCTTCATAAAGCATTTTTGCAACTGCTGGTTCTGTTATTTCCATACCATCTTTTGTATATACTAAATTAATTACATATGCTTCATGATTATATTCAACATAATCAATTGAACATAAGTAATCATCACCTGTATCAGCAGTATCTGTGTAATTCTTAACTTTATCATATAAAGGTTTACCATTTTCATCCATAGGTAACTTTGTATATGTTTTAAATGATTGATATAATCTACCTTTTAAATCCATAGGTTCTTGTTGATAATTAGCAGCAGCAATTTCTTTTGACATTGTTTTAGTTTTTAATTCATATGATCTTCTTGACAATATTTCATCACAAAGCATTGTTCCATCATCTTGTAATGCCTTATATGTAATATCTCTTACTTTCATACCTAATTTCTTGAAATGTCTTAATGCTCTACCTGCCAAATCATCATTATGCCATCTTGTCATAACAATAATGATTTTTCCACCTTCTTCAAGTCTTGATAACATTGTATCTGTGAACCATGTCCAATGTTGTTCAAGAACATCTGCATTGTTTGCTTCCATTGCAGATTTGATTAAGTCATCTATTACCATTAATGTTGCACCAAATCCTGTTGAAGTACCTTTTGGTGAAGTTGCCAAATAATTATTATATCCATTTTCAAGTGACCACTTATTCATAGCACTATCACCATATTTAATGGTTACACCTGGAAATATTTCTGAATAAACTATTTTATCTTTATCACCTTTTGCTTCAAGGATTGTATCTCTAACACCTTTTGAAAATACTGTTGATAATGATTCATTATATGAACCCATCATAATCTTTTCTTCTTGATTATTACCAAGCACCCATTCAATAAATCCACCAATAGTTCTTGATTTACCATGTCTAGGTGGTGCTTTTAATATCAAAACATCATCATCTGATTCATAAAAATCTTGTAATTGAAAGCATATATTTTTTAAATATAATCTATCTTCTTTATAAAAACTAGGTGCTTTTAAATTACAGTATGAAAAAAAATCTTTTCTTGCTAGTGCCTTTTTTATTTCTAATAAATCAACATTATCCATCATCAGTTGCATTTTCATCACCCTGTTTAATCTTTGCTTGTGCTAATGCTTTTAATTCATCAACACTTAATCCATTATAAGGATTATCAGGAATATTATTTATTACATTGATAGGTTGATTACTTTTGAACATTCCTAAATGTTGTCCTAGCAAGTGTAATGCTTCAATCTTATTAAGTGAATCTATTGCAACACCATATTTAGTATGTTTGATTGATCCTATTGCTGCTTTTTGATCATCAGTCATGTCTTTAGTATCTTTTATAATAATATCCTGATACATAACATCACTATCAACATAACTTTCTTCATTTGTTTTAGGATCTTTCTTTAATACCTTTAATGGTTTAGTTTCAACAGTTACATAATCAGTTGCATTACTAAATGCTATCTTTGAAAGTTCTTTAATAATCATATCTTGTGTTATTTCTGTTCTTTCTTCCCTCTTTTTCATTTGTTCAGTTAAATACTCTTGAATGTTAGGTTTTGTTAGGTTTTCACATCCTATTGCTCTAGCATTCTTTTCTTTATAACCTGCCCTAATTGCTGCTTGTGTTGCATTTAGGTCTTTTAAGTATTCATCTACAAATAACTTTTGTTTCTCGGTAAGTACACCTTTTGCCATAAAGCAACACATCCTTTCTAAAACAAATTAAACACATACTTTAGTATGTGTTTAATCATAATCATTCATTTTAACCATTATAATATAGATATATTTCCTTGTGAATAGTCGGTAAATTTCCATGAAATTTCCTTTGTCAAGTTTAATTCATCAAACTTCTAACATACACATTTGGAATTAACATTATTCTAATTTCTTTTATCAATCTATTTTTATTCTTGGTAATTGTTGAAGTCGCAGTTATTTTATCTTTCTTCTTTAACTTTGTATCAAAGAATTCTGCAATTTCTTCATTCTTTTTACCTTCAAAATACTTTAATCTGATAATATCAAAATAAGGATCTTTCTCAAATTCTTTCAAAACTTTATCTATGTAATCAATGATTGCTTGTGTACTTTTAATTTGTTTATTAATATCATTAATTGCAACATCAACAGGATCGTTCAAATTATAATTAGTTTTTGGTTTATTAAGAATAATACTTGCACTTCTACCTGGTAATCCTTCAGTTTCTAATTCTTTAATTTGTTCTTCCCTTATTTCAATATTTTTCTTCAATTTATTGTAACTATAAAGTAATGATTCAGTATTTTTAAAACTAATATCATAATTATTGATAAAACCTCTTTTGGTTAATTCATCTAAAACTAATTTAATAACATCATTTTCATTCATAATCTTATTCCTTTCTTGTGTCACATCACTGTGTCACTATAAACTTACAATGTGACACGCCTTTTTCTTTAGAATTTAAAAAGGTTTTATATTTTCTCTGTGTCACTGTGTCACTACATACTATATATTTATATTATTTATTATTTTTATATAAAATTTTTAGCATAAATCTACTATATTTTAAGAATTTACTTTTAAGTGTCACACCTTGCACACAAAATCATTTTTACCTTTATTTATCTAGGTTAGAACCTGTGTCACTGCTGTGTAATTAACCTGACACAACAATGACACAGAGGTGACACACTATCTATTTTTATAACTATTTATAAAATCAACTTTTGTAATATCTTGATATGTAGGTTTTCTATCTTCAAACTTTGCCAACATATTTTCCATACCTTGCCACATACCAAGTTCATATTCACTATAATTATAAGCACCATTCTGACTTTGAACTTGTAACAATGTACGCATTGCAAATTGTTTACTTTTATTTGTTTTACATAAATCATATATTTCTAATAGTAATAAACCTATCACTATCAATAAAATTACTATAATCCAAATCACTTTTTATCACCTCTTAAAATGTTTTCAACCTTTACTATATTAAATTTAATAGTTCCACCAAGTTCCTGTTCTAATTTATTATGATTATCTATAAGATCAAGAACCTTATTAATTCTTTCCTTTGCTTCTTTTAGTTCTGAATACATGTTTCCATTATCAATTAACAATTCATCATCTGTTACACCAGCAAAGATACCTCGTAAAGGATTGAATTCTTTTAAACTTAATAATCTAATTACATCTTTATCAGTATGCCCATCCCACTTTGGTGCATTTTCTAATTCTTTTATTTTAAAATATTCCCAATACATCATATGATAATGATAAGTATAACTTCCTTCATCGGTATTAATACCTACTATAAAATAGTTATCAAACATACTTCCATCTTCATGTTTTTTAGACTTCCAAGCAATATTCTTATTTTGATTACATATTGCTGCAAATAATATACATCTTTGAAAATACAAACTTTCAAATGTATGAAATGTATCACTTATTAATTCTTCATTTATTAAATTTTTATCTTTTAACTTCTTAATCTTTTTATTGATTTTTCTTGCATTTTTAGATTGTATATATTCTAAATATTTTCTATATTCCATATAATCACCTACTTCTAATTATTATATTTTCAACCTTACACTTATTAATTATTAGCAATTGTTTCATCTTAAAAAAATCTTTAACAAGAATTGATTCATAAATAATAAGTGCTTTATCAACATAATCATAACGATAATTAGTTATATTAAATTGTTCCATTACTTTGTATAACATTATCAATCACCATTTCTTAATAGTTGTTTGTCACCTTTATAGAAAGGACTTGTTAATATTTCATATTCCATAGGTTCAACTGGATTATCGTAACAACATTCAGGGCAATTGGTATAATAATATCTTTTTTCTGTCCAAATATCCCCAACACCTAATATTTCTATCTTTTTTGGTTTTTCATATTTTTTAATATCTTCTTTATTTATTTCGTATCTACAACCACATTTTTTACATATTGGTATTACTTTTTTATAATAATTACCATGTGAAACTACTTTCATATAATCACCTTCCTATTGTGGTGAAAATGTTGGTACTTCATCAAGTTGTGCTGCAATATATCCTGACAATTCATCTTCACTTATTTCATCCAATTTTTTCATTAAGAAATGACAATATTCCTTAAATTCATCTTCATCGTGTTCATAATGGTATCTTATTAATTGAATAGCAAATCCAATATTTATATTTAATTTTGAATCACTATTATATTCTAATCTAAAGTTATTCATTATTTATCACTTCCTTGTGTTTATTTATCCAATTATCAAATGTTTTGTAACATCTTATACAAAAGTCATAGTTTGCTTGATTATGATAAGCATTGTAAGTTTCTTTACCATCATTAAGTTGTTTAACAAGTCTTATTGGTTTATAATCTAATTTTCTATGACAAATACAACATTTATAAGTTTTCTTCATTCTTCTTAAACCTTTTAGAATTTTTTATAATAGCAGTGATTTCAACTTCAATTTTATATTCAATATTATAAGTACAATGACAATAAGGACATTCCACCTTTTTCTTAAATACTTTACCTTCTTCAATATCATCGGTATTATAATATATTTCAGGAATTTCCCATCCATCTTCACCACAATTTGGACATAATGGATGATTAAAACTTTCTATGTAATTTTTCATGTATTCATTACCTTACTAGCATACATATCAGCAGTATGTGTCCATAACACTGTTTCAAATTGTTTAATTGCTTTGTCATAAGCATCCCAATCACTTGTGTTATAAGCACCCATATGAAATCTAATGCATAATATTTCTTCTTCAGTAAGTGTTAAGAATTGTGATAGGTAAATTATAGATTTATCACCATGTCCTTTGATAATAATATCTGATACTTTTTCAATTTCAACTTCTTCACCAACAACATCTTCTTCACCAAAGTTTACTTTACCTTCTTTTGTAATCTTAATTTTATATTCATCAACTTTGCATAAATCATGAAACATTCCAACAATATATGGACTTTCAGGTCTTTGCCACTTTAAATTTAATTTACTGGTAAGTTCTAATAGTTTTTTAGTAACTTCTAAACTATGATCAAATAATCCACCTCTATAATCACCATGAAATCTTGTAGATGCTACTTGTTCATAGAATCCACTATTATCAAGATAATTTAATAATTCATTATTCATCAGTAATGGACTTTTTGCTTCTGAAAATAATTTAACTAATACTTCTTTTCTTTTCATATCAATCACTTCCTTCAATATTTTCTAGTTTTATGTATTCAACTTTTATAGTATCTTTTAAAGGTTTCACCACTACAACCCTAATTTTATTCTTCATTTTATTTATAAATTTGAAATATTTAGTTCTATCTTTGAAATATCTCTTTTGTGTTTTAGTCATTATAGAACCTCATGTATTGATTAATAAATTCTTCCATTTGTGGTGTATATACATTATCTACTTTCAACTTCCATATAAAGTTATCTAAATTTTTGATACATTTATCACTTTCAAATTGACTTTTAATATCTTCAAGTTCAACTTCTAATTCATTAATTTTATTTATTAATTCATCTTTACTTGCATTTTCAAAATCCATTGTTATCACCTCACAATAATTTTCTTGAATACATTTTGTTATAAATTTGATTTACAATACTACCAACCATATAAGCAAATAATTCATTGTACTCTTGTGTTCCAAATACCTTCTTGCAATTAGTTATTCTATATTCAAAATAAAAGGTTATTGCATGAGTACATTCATGTGATACTGTTCCACTTCCCATATAATTTCTATTAAGAAGAATCCATCCACAACATTTATCAATATCAATGAATTTATCATCTTCAAAATAAGTGTGTGATGAATATTTACATATTGCTGAATAATTATGTTCTACCTTTTCACCAAAATATTTATCTGCATATTCATACATATCCTCAAAAGAATTGAATATAATAACTCTATAATAATCATTTTCATTTCTTTTATATTTCTTTATCAAATTTCCACAAACTACATCAGGAATGTTTTTCCACAATTTAACTTTAAAATAAGTTATAGGTTTCATCTTCTCATATAATCCACAACATTATAATTTTTTATCTTTGCAAGATTAAATAAGAAGTCTTGGAATTGGATCCATGAATCATAATCACATTTATCATCATGAATTAATCCTATTTTTCTATTGTCAACATAGTATGCAATATCTCTCAACATAACAATACATATTCTTTCGGTTATATAATCTGAATTATTTTTAATAAAATCAGGTACCTCATTTGTAACATAAGTTCTTCTTCCTAAAGCATATCTTAATGCCATAATCATAATGTCACCAAATGTTCCATCTTTATCTTCAATGACTTTTTTGGTTGCATCCTTTTCCATTTCTTATTCCCCCTCAAATACACTTTCAACTGTTAATGCCATAGGTGGTAAAGTTTCACCTTGTTGTTGAACATATATTCTTTTTGTTTTATTAATGATTTCAAGTTCTTTATCTGATAATTCCCAACATGTTTCTATTGCTGGTGTTCCATCTTCATATTGATAAGCAGCACCTGGTAAATCATTACAATCTTGTCTAATATAAAGTTTATTAGTATTTTTATTTGTCACTGGTTTCATATTTTCACCATCCTATCCACCATAATATTCATTTTTGTTTTTGATGACTTTTTGTTTTGGTTTTGCATATGTACCATTTGAAGAATCCCAAACTTTATTACATAATTGATTCTTTGCTTTAAAAACTTTTTGTTTTTCTTTATAACTCATTTTTGATAAATCTTTATCAGAAGTATTTGCTAATTTAATTAATTCTTGCAATTTTTCTGATCTAGTTTTCATTTTGTCTTTCATTACAAACACCTTCTTCAATTTCAAAATATTTATTAAAATCCGATTCTCTTATAATTTCTGCAATAACTTCCATATCACCACATATAATCATTTGAAGAACAATAACTGGTTCTTTATGTTCTTTTGTATAATAACCACAATAACCTTCTTCCGATGTATCTCTTGATGTTTTTATTTCATTATCATATGGTTTGAACAACTTTTCGGCTAAATCACTTTTTAAATGAAATCTAGTAAACCAACTTTCTTTATAAGTTTTATATATTCCACCACTACAAGCATTAATTTTTAATGTATTATTAGTTACTGGATTACATTCATAATTGCTATATAATAAACCCATATTATTTTTCCTTTCTTAATCTTTCAGCATATAAACTAAAATCTTCTGCTTTCATAGTTTTAGTTTCTTCATCACATTCAAGGTGCAAATATTTTTTACATTGTGGACAAGTACAACTACCACTATTAAATCCCATTTCCATAAATAGTGACTTTGCAACATCAAAATTATTTTTACATATAGGACATATAACTTTGTATCTTACTTGTTGTTCCATATTGATAAATCCCAATACCTTTCACATTTTTTATCTTGATAAAATTCATTAATCGGTAAATTATAACATCTATGATCGTTAAGCATTTCTTTAAATTCTAATATAAACCAAATAATAAATATAACTGATAATATTAAAATTGTTATTATCATGATTTTTAAAATCTTTTCTAATTTTTCCATATTACCACCATCCTAACTCTGAACATTTTAAAGTAATTGCTTTTAATTCTTCTAAATTTAATTTGTATGGTTCATTTGGTGTGAATGGACTATCACTTTCAATAAAACATTCAAGTTGTTTTCTTTTTAAATCAAAACTAATAATATTTGTTTCACTTATAAAATGTTTACTACAAAAATCAATTCTTCTTTTATTTTCAATTTCTTTTGTAAATCCTAATTCAAATAATTTTTTGTCTGCTTCTGACAATTTAATCACCTCATTTATATAAACTTTCAACAAGTTCTTTTATATCTTTTTCATTATCAATTAATTTCTTTAGTATTGTATAAATAAGTTCTCTATACTCATCAAAATTATGTTGTAATGAATACCAATCTTCAATTTGATTATTATATCTTTTACATTCAAAGTGATCACATAACAAATTAACTAAATTTCTGATTGTATATATTTCACATTGAATTTTTTCTGCTCTCTCTCTCTCTGCATTAATGTTCAATCCTTTCTTTTAGACTTTCTTCAGAATTATAGATTCTATAATTATAAGGTGCTGCTAATCTATTTTTAGTTTTATTAACTTCACCTAATAGCATTTTTCTATTTTCAGGTAAATTTAATTTACTTTTATGATTTACAAATGTTCTTAATATTTCTTGATTTTCTTTTAAAGTTCTTCTAACAAGTAAATGTCCTTTTAACTCCTTAATAAGTCTATAACTACCTTTAGTTGAAATTTGATTATTTTCAATGTAATGGTATATATCACTTATTGCCATATCAATTTCAGATTGTTTACTTGGAATACTTGAAAAATATCCATCAATTTCATCTAATAAATCACAAGTTTCAGTTATCTTTTTGATAACATCCATATTATGCTTTAACCTCAATAATAATTTTAGTATTTGGTTCAACTGGATAATCTTTAACTAAATCATTAAACAAATCAGGTTCTTGTTTTAAAAGTTTTTCTAAATCGATCATTAAATTTGTTTCATAAGATATAATTTTTACTTCATCTTTCTTTTCCATAATTTTTCCTTCTTTCATTAATAAATTTTTAAATATTGCTTGTAATACATTAACAACAATGCTATTACCTGCCTGTTTATAAAGTTGTGCATTCGAATTAATTCTTGCTGCTTTTTCAAATTCTTCTTCATTAAATCCCATAAGTTTCCAGCATTCTTTTGGTGTTAGTTTCCTAATCCTTAAATCATAATTATGCATAGGAACATGTCCACCACCAGTTCCCATTGAACTTGTGAGAGTTGGTACGATTCCATTCTCTGATACTGCAGCATGTTTTTGTGTTGAACCAATAATAATTTCTTTTGTTACAACACCTATATCAGGACTTGTTTTTAATGTTGGTATCATTTCTTTTTGAACTGTACCCCTTTTCTTATCAATATTTGATATATAAACACCATCACCATCATGTGCTTCAAGATAACCTTGTTTTGTAAGATTTTTAATTTCAATACAAGGTTGTCTGTATCCACCTTGCATATCTGTAAGTGTTGGTGATAATCCCTCTTGATCATACACACTTCCACCTTGATGATTTTTGTTTTCTTTATCAAAAATTCCATATAATCTTGTTACATCAATTTTTGGTCCTTCACCCTTATTTGTAGTTAATGTTGGTGCAATTTCAGTATTATGAACTTTTCCATTAATACCTTTCCCACTAGGATTACAGTTTCCATTCTTATTAAATTGTAGATTTTTAATTAACTTTTCACTTAAATAGTATTTTTCTTCTACTTCGTTATCAAGCATATCTTTGAGTTTTAACTTTAGTTCTTGTTTAACTGGAAATTTAAAATATTTACTGTTGTTTAAGATACTTATTGTGAAAACTCTTTCCCTATTTTGTGGTATTCCATAATCTCTTGCATTTAATATTTGATAATAATTTGTATATCCTAATTCTTCTAATGTTTTTAAATAGTTATCAAAATTATGTTTATGTGTTTTACTTAATAAGTTTTTGACATTTTCCCAAATAACATATTTTGGTTTTAATTTTTCTACAATTCTTATGGTTTCATACATTAATGAACTTCTTGTTCCACTTCCTTCATCACCACCAAGTTGTTTTCCAGCAAGTGAGAAATCTTGACAAGGTGAACCATGCATAATTAAATCAACTTCAACATCCTTATCCCATTTTGAAATATCTTGGGGTTCAAAATTGGTATTATGTATTGCATTAAATGATTTAACTGCATATTTATCTATTTCTACATAATCAACTATTTCATAATTTATATTTAATCTTTTTAAAGCAGTAGAACATGCACCAATACCACCAAATAATTCTAATACTTTTAATTTTTGCATTATATCACCTTCTTTAATTGATCCATTTTATAATCGGATCACCTTTAAAACCTTTTTCCCATACAAACCAAGCATAAGCAATTGCACTTGATTCATATTTATCAAAATCACCATTCATTGCACAATTTAATCTTGATGAACTAACATAAACAACTTTTGGTGGATTTTCTAAAAAGAATTGCTTTCTTGCTTTTCCTTCTAAAAATTGTAATTTTAAAAACATAGCAACTTTTCTTCCTACTTGAACACTGTCTAATGCTTTTTGAACAAATTCTAAAGCATATTTGTAAGGGGGATTTGTTATTATGTCACCTTCAAATTCATCAAGTGTTTCTTCAAGAAAATTTAATGATTCTTTATCACCATATCCACGATAAATTAAATCAGTAGCAATGACTTCATAACCATTATTTTCAAGCACTTGTGCCAAGTGACCCCCCCCACAAGCACATTCCCAAATGACTGGTGAAAATTGTTCGACTTCTAAAAGTAATTGTGTTGCTTTTGGTTCGGTAGCATAATAATCTTCACTCTGCCTTTCTTTATCAGAATGATTTGAAGCACCCATTGTTGTATAAATACTTTTACTATTACCTGTCCAATCTTTCATAATTACTTCCCTTCTTTATCATCTTTCACAAATATTCTTCTTACTTCACCATTTATTCTTTTTCTAATAATAGTGAATCCAAAATATTTTTTAACTTGTTTTGAGAACTCACCATTTGATAATGATTGAAAACCATTTTCAGAACAGAACAATGTATATTTTCTATAAACATCATTCGTTGGTTCATTTTCAACTTGTGTTTCATTATCTTCACAATCTTTAAAGAAACTTAATATTGGATTATTATTTTCTTCATATTCATTTAATTCTGCTTTTACTTTGTCTGAAGTAGTAAACTCTTTATTTTGTAAAACTCTTTTTAATCCCTCAATACCTAATTTAATTAAATATTCCATACTTTCTTGTGACTTTAAAGAATGTGTTATATAAGGTTTAAAACTATCACCTAATGATTCTTTTGTAAATTTAGCATTAAATGGAACAATGACTAATCTTCTTAAAATAGCAGTTGAATCTCTACCTTTTCCCATTCTAGGAATGTTATTTGCACTAAATATTAATTTTACATAAGGGTTAAATTCAAATTTTGGTTGTCCTTTTTGTTCAGCATCTATTGTTTCACCTGTTACTATTTTTTTAAATTCACTAACATCTGTAATAAATTCTTCTGAAATATCATCACCAATATTAGCAAGTTTTCCAAACATCATAACTGTGGAAAATCTATCATTTAACTTTTTCAAATCAAGAACAGATGTATTTCTTCTACCTAACATATCTTTTAACATATTTAAGTAAGTAGATTTACCATTTGATCCTGAACCAATTAATATAAATGCTTTTCCTAATTCATTTCTTCTATACATGCAATACCCTGTTAGTTCTTCAAGTAATTCTCTTATTTCTTTATCATTACAAGAAATATTGTTTAATACTTCATCGACTTCTTCAGAATAAGCATTTTTGTTATAATCCCATTCAATTTTATTAGTAATAATAAAATCAGGTGAATAAGGTAATAATTCATTTGTATCAATGTTTAAAATTCCATTCCTAAAAGCAATAAATTTTGCTGGTGTAACTGGTGTATTTTCTCTAATCAAAATATCTAAATATGACATTACTTCTGTTCTTTTTGCTCTATTTAATTGTGGTATATGCTCAATCATTGCTGATTCAATTTCTTGTTGACCAGTAATGTATATTCCATCTTTAAATAAATGTAATTGATTATTAATTCTTTTAATATGATGATTGTTCTTTAAAAATAAAGCAAATTTATCAAATAAGAATGAATTTCCCTTGTAAAAAATAGGTTTCTTAAATGAATCATCTC
>CAOOMX010000023.1 GCA_948497845.1 uncultured Bacilli bacterium
GCTTCAAGAAGCTGTAGATTCATTGCTTGATAATGGAAGACGTGGAAGAAGTATTACAGCTGCAAGTAATAGACCACTAAAGAGTTTATCTAGTATGTTAAAAGGTAAACAAGGTAGATTCCGTCAAAACTTACTTGGTAAACGTGTTGACTATTCTGGTCGTAGTGTTATCGTTGTTGGACCTAATCTTAAAATGTATCAATGTGGTCTTCCAAAGGAAATGGCTATTGAATTATTTAAACCTCATGTTATTAATGGGATTGTAGAACGTGGGCTTGCTCATAATATTAAAGGAGCTAAAAAATTAATTGAATCTAGAGATGAATCTGTATGGGATATTGTTGAAGATGTAATTACTGAATATCCAGTTTTATTAAATAGAGCTCCGACTCTACACAGATTAGGAATTCAAGCTTTTGAACCAGTTTTAGTTGGTGGTAAAGCTATTCGATTACATCCACTTGTGTGTACAGCGTTTAATGCTGACTTCGATGGTGACCAAATGGCAGTTCACGTGCCTTTAAGTGAAGAAGCTAAAGCAGAAGCTAGAATCTTAATGCTTGGGGCTAATAACATTTTGAATCCAAAAGATGGAAAACCAATTGTTACGCCAAGTCAAGATATGGTTCTTGGTAATTGCTATTTAACAATTGAAAAAGCAGGACTTCCTGGTGAAGGCCATGTTTATAAAAATCCTAATGAAGCTTTAATGGCTTATGAAAGAAGAGATATTACTTTACATACACGTATTGCTATTCCAGCTGGATCTTTTAAATATAAATTATTTACAGATGAACAAAAGGAAAAATATTTAGTAACTACGGTTGGTAAAATTAAATTTAATGAAATTTTACCTGATACTTTCCCTTATGTTAATGAAGGAAGTAAAGACAATATTGAAGGTATAACTCCTAGTAAATATTTCTTAGAAAAGGGTACAAATATTCCTGAAGCTATAGCTAATATGGAAATAGTAACACCATTTGTTAAGAAAACATTAAGTCAATTGATTGCACAAGTTTTCAAAAGATATAAAACTACAGAAACTTCTGTAATGCTTGACCGTTTAAAAGACTTAGGATTTAAATATTCTACTTTAGCAGGTATTACAGTGTCTGTTTCAGATGTTGTAATAAGTAAGAAAAAAGGCGAAATTATTGCTGCTGCTAAGACAAAAGTGGATAAAGTAAATAAACAATATCAAAGAGGTTTAATTACAGAACAAGAAAGATATATAAATGTAATTGATATTTGGAATAAAGCTACAGATGAAGTTAAAGATGAACTTAATGAACAAAGTGCTAATGATTATGATAATCCAATTTTCATGATGATGAACTCAGGAGCTCGTGGTTCTATCTCTAACTTTACACAACTTGCTGGTATGAGAGGACTTATGAGTAAGCCTGATGGTTCTACTGTAGAAATCCCTATTACTTCATCATTTATGGAAGGATTACATGTTTCTGAGTTCTTCTTATCAACACATGGGTCTCGTAAAGGAGATGCTGATACAGCTTTACGTACTGCCGATTCAGGATATTTAACAAGACGTTTAGTTGATGTTGCTCAAGATATTATTGTTAAAGATTATGATTGTGGTTCTATACAAGGATTGGTTGTTTATGATTTATTAAATGATAAAGATAATTCTATTATTGAACCTTTAGCAGAAAGAATTTTAGGACGTTTTGCCTCTAAAAGAATTATTCATCCAGAAACGAAAGAAGTAATTCTTGAAGCTGGTGAAATGATTTCAGAAAACGTTGTGGCTAAAGTTGTTAAAGCTGGTATTAAAAAAGTAGAAATTAGAAGTGTGTTAACTTGTAAATCTAATAATGGTGTTTGTCAAAAATGTTATGGACGTAACTTAGCTACTGGTAACTTAGTTGAAAAGGGTGAAGCTGTAGGTATTATGGCTGCTCAATCTATCGGTGAACCAGGTACCCAACTTACCATGCGTACATTCCATACTGGAGGGGTAGCAAGTGGAGATGATATCACTCAAGGTCTTCCAAGAGTTGAAGAATTGTTCGAAGCTAGAACTCCAAAAGGAAAAGCAACTATTGCAGAAGTTAGTGGTAAAGTTATTGGTATTGAGGAACAAAATGGTAAACATAATATTACTATTGAAAATGAAGCAGGTTGCTATGAACATATTACTAATTATGGTGTAAAATTACGTGTTAGTATTGGTGATGCTGTAGAAGCAGGAGATAAATTAACAGAAGGAGTTATTGCTCCAAAAGAATTACTTGCTGTTACAGATCCACTTACTGCACAAGAATATATCTTGAAAGAAGTACAAAAAGTATACAAACTTCAAGGTGTTGATATTAGTGATAAACATATTGAAATCATTGTTAAGAGAATGATTAATAAGGTAAGAATTATTGATGCTGGAGATAGTGAATTTGTTGAAGGCTTAACTGTTTCTCTAAGAGAATTTACTGATGGAAATAAACCAGTTATCTTATCTGGTAAAGTTCCTGCTAAAGGGAATCCAATTATGCTTGGTATTACTAAGAGCTCTTTGGAAACTGATTCATTCTTATCTGCTGCATCTTTCCAAGAAACTACACGTGTTTTAACAGATGCTGCTATTCGTGGTAAAGTAGATGCTTTACAAGGATTAAAAGAAAATGTTATTATTGGTAAGCTTATTCCAGCTGGTACTGGATATAAACAATATAGTGATATAAAATTAGATCTTGAAAAAGAATTGCTTGATGACGATGCTAGTGAAGTTTTAGAAGAAAGATTAATGGATGATGAAGATATTGAAGTTCGTGATAGTATTTTGGCAAATGAAGAAGTTGAAGAGACTACAGATGCTATAGAAGATACTGATGAGGCTTTAGAAGATTAATTTAGAAGAATGCAATGAAAGGCATTCTTTTTTATTTTCTGTTTATACTAAAAATGATAAATTTCGTTTATGTATTTACTTATACAAACTCCTATTACGTTAGCGCAACATGTGCGTAATCAGTTTGTTGGAGGGTCATTTAATGGCGTTTTTATACATAATCCTAGTATAGCTTATAGTGCTAATGATGGAAGTTACAGATATTCTGGACCAGATCCTAGTAACTATGTTTGTTTTGGATCGGACGCTAATCCTTGTCCTGATGACAATTTATATAGAATTATTGGAGCCTTTGGTGATAACGTAAAATTAATTAAAGTTGTGTCTTTAGGACAACACCCTTGGATGGGGACTACAGCTGATGTTTATTCAGATTGGGCAAATAGTGCACTTAATATAAATGTTTTAAATGGTCAATTTTTAAATTCATTTACACCTTATTGGAGCGAAAAAATAGCAGCTTATCCGTTCTTTATAAGTGGAAATAATGGTTATAATTTTATGTATAATGGTGCACAGGTTGCTTTTGATTTCGAAGTCGGATTAAATAAAAATCCAGGTTTTTATGTCACAAAAATAGGCTTAATGTATGTAAGTGATTATTATTTTGGCGCTATGCCTGAGTATTGGAGTTATCCTGGTTATTCTGATGATGGTCGTGATTATAGGCAAGCGTCAGTTGTAAATTGGATGCCTAGAGGTGCTTGGACTATTTCTAGGATTACTGATTCAGATCGATATGTAATAAATGTTGATTTTGGTGGAGTTGTTTCAAGTCCAGTGGCTAATTCATTTTATTTAATTTTTCCAGTATTTTATTTAAATCCAGTATATTATATTTCAGGAGTTGGAACATCTGCTAATCCATTTAGAATAAGTTAACTAGTATGATAGCTTTTTAACTTCCATTAAAATGGGATAAGGTCAATAATAAAATTATCAAGATTAATTCTTGATTTTTTTTAAGAAATATCTTTAAAGGAAGTAAGAATGAGTTTTTAAAACAAAGTTGCATTTTATTTTTTCTATGCTATAATAAATAACTATATAAAAAGGGGGATTTTTTAATATGTCTAAGGTTTATGGCTTTACAAATGAGAATTTATCAAGTTATAAAGATTTGTATTCTTTTGATAATGCGCGTGTTTTAAGTGTTTTAGGAAGTGGGGATCAATATTTTTCATCTCTTTTATATGGAGCAAAAGATGTTGTTTTGTATGATTGTAATAAAGATACTTTAGATCCATTTTTAGTTAAGTTTGAAGCGTTTAAGAAATTAACGTATGAAGAATTTTATCGTTTGTTTGTAGAAAGTCATCTGCAAGATGAAAATTTGTTGGGTAAACTTAATATACCTAAAAATAGAAGTATTTCCAATAACCTTTTATATTCACCCTTAAGTGATTTTCCTGCTAATTATCAAAGTGATAGAATTATTCCATATTTTAATGAAGAACAGTATCATAAATTGCAATCTATTTTACAACATATAAATGTTCCTACCATTTACTTTCAAGGAATTGAACAATTAAAACATACTTTCTCTGCTGATTCTTTTGATATTATGCTAGTATCTAATGTTTTTACTTGGCTTTCTATGTCAGTAGCAGAGTTTAGAGTACTTTTGGATTCGTTTCCTGCTAAAGATATACAAGCTTTTTATGCTTGGAATCCAGACTTTTATTTGAAAGAGGAATTCCTAGAAAATGGTTTTTGTATTAACGAAGTTCCTGGTGTTAGTTTAGTAAAAAATAAGAAGGACTTGGTCGTTTCATTACATAAATAAGTCAATTAGTAATTTTTTTAAATCATTAACTTGATTTTTTTTGATACTATGAGGAAAAATAGAGTATAACATTTTGCATTCCTTATTTAAGGAGTGGTATGAAGTGAAAGAAAATAAAAAAAGAATAATTGTAACAGCAATAGGAATAACTCTATTACATTAACAGCAACAGCAAGTAAAGGAACAAGCGATGTAAGCAAATATTATTTTAGTAAAGACAATGGAAGTACATGGACAGCAGGACAAGCATCAAATGTATATACTTATACAGGATTAAGTGAAAATACAGCATACAACATCAAAGTAAAAGTAGAAGATACAAATGGAAGAATGTCAAATCCATATAGTTTAAATGTAACAACAAATACATATAGAGTACCAAGTGTGACAGCTACTACAACAAAGACAAGTTCAAGTATAACAGTGAGTGCTACAGGAACTAAAGGTGATGGAAACATAGCCAAGTATATGTATAGTAAAGATGGAGGAAGTAACTGGACAACTCAAACAAGTACATCAACTACCAATAGCTACACATTTAGTGGATTAACAAGTAATACAGCATATAGCATCAGAGTCAAAGTAGTAGATAGTAACAATAGAGAATCAAGTGTATATAGTGTATCAGTAACAACAAGTTACATTAATCCAACAGTAAGAATAACATCCACTAGTAAGACATCAAATTCTATAACTGTTTATTATAGTGGAACAGCAGGAAGTAAATCTGTAAGTTATTATAAAGTAAGCTGTAATAGTGGATCAACATATAATAATTCTTATACAACTAGTTATACATGTAGTGGATTAAGTGGAAGTACAACTTATGGAATAAGAGTAATAGCAGTAGATACAGGAGGAGTGCAATCAAGTGCAGCAACAACAAGTGTAACAACGGATGCAGCAACATTAGTAGCGAAAGTAAAATCATTATATACAAGCCAGGGATCAAATGGAATTTATTATCATACCAGCAGTTTAGCAAATAGTGCAGGAGATAATTCCTACCGATATGCAGGAGCAAATCCAAATAATTATGTGATTTTTGATATTATTCCGCATGTAAAATTTAGAATTATTGGTGTATTCGAGGATCAAGTTAAGTTAATCCAAACTCCATATTATGGTCAAGAATCATGGAATGGAGAAGATACTGGCAACAATAGAATGAGTATTTGGCAGAATAGTAAGCTTGTAGAGATTTTAAATACAACATTTTTGAACGGATTGTTAGGAAATGTAAGTAGTAAAATTGTTATGTCTACGTGGCATGTCGGTGGAATTACGTTAGATATAGGACTTAATTCGAATGCAAAAACTATATACGATTATGAAGTAGGAAATAACAAAATAACAGGTAATTACATGTATGGATGTTGGAACGACTATGGGGATTATTTTTCAAATTGTGGGAGTGCAAGTTCTATTCACAGTGCTAAAGTTGGATTAATGTATTTAAGTGATTATATGTATGCTGCAAATCCCATGTATTGGACTTATTCAGGGAGTAATTATAATGCTGCTAAAGAAAATAATTGGTTAGCCACCGTAGGATCCCAAACGATTACTCGCGTTTTGGACAACAAAGAAGAAGTATTTCATTTTGAAAGAGGATATGAGGGAAGTATTCTGAAGAGCGCATCCTTTGACGTGGGGTCTATTTACTCTCCTGTATTTTATCTTAATTCCAGTATAATGCTACTTTTCTGGTGCAGGTACAGAATCTAATCCATATCGTATAAGTTAAAACCATAGTGTTTTAGCTTTTTTTAAGAGTTAATCTTTGTTATAATAAATTTATGAAGAAGTTAGATATTATATATGAAGATAAAGAAATGGTTGTAGTTAATAAACCTAGTGGTCTTTTGACAATAAGTACTGGTAAAAAAAATGATATTACTTTGTATAGTATGGTAAGAGAGTATGTTAAGAAACAAAATCCTAAGAATAAAATATTTATTGTTCATCGTTTAGATAAAGATACATCTGGGGTTGTTTTGTTTGCTAAGAATGAAGTATTAAAGCATAAGTTACAATTTAATTGGAATGATTATAAAAGAGAATATGTGGCTGTTGTGGAAGGTATACCTTCAGTGAAAAAGAATAGATTGGTGCATTATTTAGCAGAGTCTAAAACATTACAAGTATATGTGACAAATGATAAAAATAAAGGGAAAATAGCTATTACAAATTATGAAGTAATTGAAGAATATAAGAATAAAAGTAAATTAAAGGTTTGGATTGAAACAGGAAGAAAGAATCAAATTAGAGCACAATTAGCTTATATTGATCATCCAATAGTAGGAGATAGAAAGTATAATTCTAAAATAAAGAGTAGATTGTGTTTACATGCTAAAAGATTGATTATTATACATCCTATAACTAATAAAAAGATGATATTTGAAGCAAAGGATAGGGATTTTGGTGTTTAAAAAAGTTTATGTTGAAATTACTAATGTTTGTAACTTGCATTGTTCATTTTGTTTGAAAAATAATAGAGATAAATGTATTATGTCTAAAGATTTGTTTGCAGTTGTTTTGAATAAATTACAAGGATATACAAAGTATTTGTATTTGCATGTTCTGGGAGAACCATTGATGCATCCTGAAATTAATTCTTTTATTTATATGGCTACTGATGCAGGATACTTTGTTAATTTAACTACAAATGGGTATTATATTGATAAAATAAAGAATAATAAAATGATTAGGCAAATAAATATTTCTTTACATTCTTATGTAGAAGGTACTATTTCTTTACAGGCGTATTTAGATAATATTGCGAATTGTGTAAATGTTTTAAAAAAACATACATATATTTCTTATCGATTATGGGTGGATACTCCATATAAAAAAGAGATACTGGCTTTTTTAGAAGAATATTATCAGTGTCGAATTAGTGAAAATCAGAAATTAGATGACCATGTATTTATTGCGTTTGAAAACGAATTTACTTGGCCAAGTATGGATAGACCTTTTTTATCTAACTTTGGAACTTGTTATGCTTTAAAAAGTCATATAGCTGTTCTTAGTAATGGGGATGTTGTTCCTTGTTGTTTAGATGGAGCAGGTAGCATAAAATTAGGGAATCTTTTTGATGAAAATTTAGAGGACATCATAAAAAGTGAACGTTATCAAATGATGTTAGATGGGTTTAAGAATAATAAGAAAATAGAAGCTTTATGTCAAAGATGTGACTTTATAAAAAAAGATTAGACAAAGTGTATATTACTTGTTATGATTATTATGAGGTGAACTTATGCGAAGCGTTGAAGAAAATATGCGAATTAAAAATAAATTTTTAGGAGAATTTGCTTGTCAAGATGATATGGCAATTTATTTAGAAGAAGTAGATAATGATTTTAGACCTCCTTTTTTTAGAGATATTGATCGTATTTTATATTCGCTTGCTTTTTCAAGATATATGGATAAAACTCAAGTGTTTACTTATAAAGATAATGATCACTTAAGTAAAAGAATGCAACATGTTTTGTATGTTAGTAAAATTGCTAGAACAATAGGAAGAGCTTTAGGTTTAAATGAAGATTTGATTGAAGCAGCAAGTCTTGGGCATGATTTAGGACATACGCCTTTTGGACATGTGGGAGAAAGAATTATTAATGATATTAGTTTGAAAAATGGTTGTGGTTTTTTTAATCATAATATTCACAGTGTACGTCTGTTAATGGATGTTGAATTTTATGGAATGGGAAAAAATATTACTTTACAAACGTTAGATGCTATTATGTGTCATAATGGAGAAATTGCTTTGGAAAAATATGAGCCAGCTACAAAAACAAAAGATGAATTTTTAGAAGAATATATGAATAGTTATAAAGATAAATCTGTTGTTTTGAAAATGAGGCCAATGACTTTAGAAGGTTGCGTGGTCCGAATCAGTGATTTAATTGCTTATTTAGGACGAGATATAGAAGATGGTATAAGACAGCATTTGGTTACAACAGAAATGATTCCAGAAAGTATTGTTGAGGTTTTAGGAAGTACAAATAAAGAAATGGTTAATACTTTTATTATGGATGTAATTGAAAATAGTATAAATAAGCCTTATATTAAGTTAAGTACTAAAATATATCAAGCTTTAGAAGAATTAAAAGCTTTTAATTATAAATATATTTATTTAAAGGCCAATAGTGAAAATGATATAAAGAATTTAGAAAATATGTTGAAGACTTTGTTTGGCAAATATGTAAATGATATTAAGCAAAATAATCAAGAATCTAATATTATTAAAAGTTATTTAAATAATATGTGTGATACATATAAGAAGAATAATTCAATAGAACAGATTGTTATTGATTATCTTGCAGGGATGACAGATGAATATTGTTTAAAAGAATATAATAAATATTTAAATTCCATCCATAATAATAGTGAGGTGTAAAATGATTTATAAAACATATAATTGTAATTCGTTTAATGTACATACCATAAAAACGGATAAATTTAAGACTTGTCATATGGAAATCCTTTTTGGTCATCCTGTACAAAAAGAAAAATTATGTATGGATTCTTTTTTGGCTGATATTTTGGCTGAGACAAATGCACAATATAAAACGAGAAAAGAGGTTGTAGCTCATTTAGAAGAGCTTTATAAAACAGTTTTTTATAGTGTTACAACTAAAGTAGGAAAAACGCTTACTTCTTCTTTTGTCTTGGATTTTATTAATCCTAGTTTTATTGATGAAGAAAGTTATTTGGAGAATGTATTAAAATTTCCTTTTGATATGCTACAAAATCCTAAGGTAATTAATGGAGAATTTGATTTAAAGCAATTTAATTTTGTGAAAGAAAGAATGCGTAAAGAAATACAAAGCTTAAATGAAAGTGGTATGAAAGTAGCTCTTCGTAAAGCCTTAGAAGCTATGGATAGTAATAGTCCATCTTCTTATTCTGTTTTAGGAACTTTGGAAGATTTGGATAAAGTTACACCATCGAATTTATACCAATTGTATCAGAAGTTTTTTAAAGATAATACTTGTGATATCTTTATTATTGGTGATTTAGATATGGATCAAGTTGTTTCTTTGATTCGAAAGTATTTTAAAAATAGAATTATTAATGATTCTCCAAGATTAATGTATGTAGAAAATGAAATTAAGAAGAAGGAGCTAATTCTTACATCAGAAGATGAATATATTCAAGCTAATTTAGTTATGTTATTTAGTATTGATAAACTTACTAAAGAAGAAAAAGATGTTGTTTTTCATGTGTTTAATTATTTATTGGGAAGTGGTGGACTTACTAGTAAACTTTATAAAGTTATACGTGAAGAAAATACTCTTTGTTATAGTATAACGAGTATGTATTTAAAATATGATGGTCTGTTAGCAGTTTATTTATCTTTAGATAATGAGGGAGTAAAAAAGGCTATTCAATTGGCTAAAAAATGTGTTAAGAGCCTTGTTAAGGGTGAGTTTGATGAAGATGATTTGGAGGATGCAAAGAAGAATTTAATTCTATCGATGAATTTAAGCATGGATAATAATATTGCTATTTTGAATAATTATATTTTTAATATATTTGATAATTTGCCTTCAATAGAAGAGAGAAAAGAAAAAATTCTAGCTGTTACAAAAGAAGATATTATTAATGTAGCGAAAAAAGTAAAGCCTAATACGGTTTATGTTTTAAAAGGAGGTAAAAAATGATTGAAATAGAATTGCCTGGTTTAGCTGAAACTGTTTATTTGTATACGCATGAAAGTGGATTAAGATGTTATTTTTGGAGAAATGAGAAAGTAAATGGTACTCATATGACCTTATCTGTAAAATATGGATCTATTCATACTGATTTTAAAATAGGAAATAAAAAATATCATGTTCCTCATGGTGTAGCGCACTTTTTAGAACATATTAAGTTTAATGAAACGGAGGACTTTACTGCACACGATTATTTTCGTAAATCAGGGGCTGATGTTAATGCTTTTACAACATTTGATTTTACCAGTTATTTGTTGTTTACTACAGTTAATCAAAAAGAAAATTTAAAACATTTAATTGATTTTGTATATAATCCTTTTTTTACTAAAAAGATTATTCAAAAGGAAAAAAGTATTATTGTAGAAGAAGCAAATATGGTTAATGATGATGTGGCTGCAACTAGTTATTATCAGCATTTGAAGAATATATTTAATGATTATAAATATAAAGAAATTATTACGGGAGAACCTGATGATATTAAGGCTATTTCTTTAGAAGATGTTTTACTTGTTTATCGTAGTTTTTATCATCCTCAAAATATGTTTTTATGTGTGACTGGTAATGTGAATCCATATGAAATGGCTAAGGTTGTTGATGAAGCTTTAGAAAATAAGGAATTTGAAGAATTTGTACAACCTACTATTATTCCTGTTAAAGAAGCAAAGGATGTAGTTAAAGAATATGATCAAGTTTTTGTTAATATTATGAATGCTAGAGTTAGGTATGCTGTCAAATTACCTAAGTCTAAATTTAAAGATATTGATGATGTTACTTTGCGTATGATTTTTGCTTTAATTTTAAATATGAATTTTGGTAGTACTAGTGATTTTAAAGAAGAGCTCTTGGCTAAAGATCTTATTACAAATCTTTATACTAATGTTGATTTTTTTGATGAATATATTGTACTTCTTATTGTTGCAGAAACTGAATATAGTGATGAAGTAACCAAAAGAATAGAGGAGCAGTTAAATCACTTGGATGTTGATGAAGCTAATTTTAATCGAAAAATGAAAGCTAATATTGCTGCTATGATATTAGAATATGATGACATAGAAACAGTTAATTCAAGAATTCAAGAGAATATTGTGCACTATGATGAATTTATTTCTGATTACTTTGATAGATTTAAAAGTATTACACATGCTATGCTCCAAGATGTTTCTAGTAGAGTTAGTACACAAAATAAAGCTATTTTAGATATTAAACCTAAAAAAAATAATCACAATTGATATGTGATTATTTTTTTTATCTGTTATAGAATTCAACAATTAATTGTTCGTTGATATCTGCATTTAATTCGCTTCTATCTGGAATTCTAACATATTTTCCTGTTAATTTCTTTTGATCCATTTCTACAAATGCAGGAACACTTGTATTTTGTTCAATTGCATCTAATATTGCTGGATGATTCATAGATGTTTCTTTTACAGAAATAATATCTCCAGGTTTAGTTGTGTAAGAAGGAATATTTACTTTCTTACCATTTACTAGAATATGTCCATGATTAACAATTTGTCTAGCGCTTCTTCTAGTTCTTGCTAATCCTAAACGATATACTATGTTATCAAGTCTTGATTCTAATAAAATTAATAAGTTTTCCCCAGCAATACCTTTCATATGTGATGCTTTATCAAATGTTTTACGGAATTGCTTTTCGTTTAATCCATATAGAATTCTTACTTTTTGTTTTTCTTGTAATTGGATTCCATATTCACTTAATTTCTTTCTTCTATCTTGTCCATGTTGTCCTGGTGCATAAGGACGACGAGCTAAATCTTTGCCATTTTCAAGAGTAGAAAAACCAAGTCTTCTAGATTTTTTATAAGCTGGTCCTGTATATCTTGCCATATTTTTATCTCCTTTCTTTTTATTTGCATAACTATTTATTTGTTCCTTGCTATTTATAGGGAGTTTGAATAATTTCTCTAGGGCAGTCCTAAATACTTTATTCTATACGTTCAAACACTTTATAAAAGCAAACAACACTGCCTAAATAACTTGCAAAAATATTATATAATAAATACTATGCAATTGCAAGAAAATTCTATTCTACTGTTACAGATTTAGCTAGGTTTCTTGGCTTATCAATGTCACAGTTTTTGTTCTTAGCTACTTTGTAACTCATTAGTTGTAAGGGAATCATTGTTAATATACTTTGTAGAATAGGGTGAATTTTTTCTATGGTAATGATTTCATCATAAAACTTTTCTTCTGGAATTTTATTTGTTACATAAATTACTTTTGCTCCACGGGATTTTGCTTCTTTTATATTGCTAATTGTTTTTTCTCGTAATTCATCTTCTGTTGATAGCGCTATTACGGGGGTATCTTTTTCTATTAAAGAAATAGTACCATGCTTTAATTCTCCAGCTTGATAAGCAACGCTATTAATATAAGAAATTTCTTTTAGTTTAAGAGATCCTTCCATACACAAAGCATAATCTAATCCTCGTCCTATAAAGAAAATATTTTTGTTTTCATAAATTTGATCTGCTATTTTAAAATATAAGTCATTATCTATAGTTTTTCTAATCATTTTAGGTAAATTTTTAATATCTTTGTTGATTTCTATTAATTCCTCTTCTTGGATTAACCCTTTTTTGTAGCCTAGGTATATGGCTAGTAAACTAAACATGGCAACTTGTGCTAAATATGCTTTGGTTGTTGCAACAGCTATTTCGCATCCAGCTTTAATATATAATGTGTAATCAGCTTCACGAGCAATATTGCTTCCTACAACATTAACAATAGCTAGAGTAGTGATACCATCTTTTTTGGCTTTTCTTAAAGCTGCTAAAGTATCAGCGGTTTCTCCTGATTGAGATACTAAAATGACTAAAGTATTTTTATCGTAAAAACATTTTTTATAACGATATTCACTTGCTACTTCAACATTTACAGGAATATTTGCATAATTTTCAATAAATGATTTTGCACATAATCCAGTATGATATGCAGATCCACATGCTACGATGTCTATTTTATTAAATTTTGTTAAATCAGGAAATGATTTATCTAAAGAAGCTATGGTTCCATCATAATAACATGCGATGGTATTTTTTATGATTTCATCTTGTTCATGAATTTCTTTTAACATAAAATGTTCATATCCACCTTTTTGACTAGCTTCTAAGTTGCCTTCAAATAGACTAGATTCTTTTTTTATTTCTTTTAATTCTTCATTATAGAAGGTTATATTATCTTTGGTAATTTCTGCTAATTCTAAATCATTAAGTAAAAAGTATTCGTTGGTAAATTCTAATATAGCAGGTACATCAGATGCAATAAAATTGCCATCTTTGCTTTTGGCTATAATTAGAGGACTTGTTTTTCTAATCGCATAAAGGGTTTCTTTATCATCTTCACAAATGATACCAAAGGCAAAAGCTCCACGCATTTGTTTAGAGGCATTTAGAATTGCCATTTTTATATTGGCGTCTTTTTGATAATAATAATCAATTAAAGCACAAGCAACTTCTGTGTCCGTTTGGGAGATAAAAGCATAGTGCTTGTCTTTTAATATTTTTTGTAATTCCATGTAGTTTTCTATAATTCCATTATGAACTAATGTAAATTTTCCTTGTTGATGAGGGTGGGCATTTTCTTTGGTCGGTTCTCCATGTGTTGCCCATCTTGTATGTCCAATGCCAAGATAAGCATTTTCTTTTTCTGTTATAAGATCTTTTAAATTCTTTATACGTCCCTTTTCTTTTTTTATCGTGATTCTTTCGTTATTTATATAGGCAATTCCTGCAGAATCATAACCACGATATTCTAATGATTCTAATCCTTTGATTATTTTAGGAATGCCATTTTTGTGGCCGTTAAAGCCTACTATTCCACACATAATTTTTAATTTCCTTTCATACAAAAAAATATGTATGTGATATATTTTTTGTTACAATGTTGATTTTGTTTTTTTTAATATATCTTACGACTATACAAATCCGTAATAACATCCGCCGAATCTTTCGATCATTATTAATCCTCGTCACCACACTGGGCCTGGCGCTAACAATAAAATGTCATCCTTTCTTTGTTTATTGTTTTATTCATTATAGTATAAGATTTTTTATTTGTCAAAATGCATCGCCAAAAAGAAATATATTTTTTTGACAATTGATGATGCATTTTGTATAATTTATTTAGGAGTGAAAAAATATGCCAAGAAAGAAAAAAGAAGAAATTATTGAAGTAGAAGTTATTGAAAAAGATAGTGAAGAAAGACAAGATAAAAATGAATTTAAAAAACAAAATAATAATCTAATGATGACTTGTGTTATGGGAGTAGTTGGACTTGTTTTGCTTTTATTGCCTGAAGAGTTAAATAAAATGATTGGTTATATTATTGGCGGAGCTTTACTAGCAGCAGGTATCATTAGTGTAGTGAAGTATATAAAAGAACAAAATCACGTTAGTTCTATTGGTCTTATAAGTGGAATTCTTTATGCTATTTTGGGCCTTATTATTGTTCTTAATCCATTATCTATTATGCGGTTAGCTATGATGGTATTGGGTGTATACTTAATTGTTAATGGGGCTTTAAAGATGCATGCTGGGTATTTGGTTAAAAAAGTAACAGATGGTCTTTGGCAAGGATCTTTTATAGCAGGTGTTATTGTTGTTATCTTTGGAATCGTGTTGATTTTAAATCCTTTTTCAGGACTAGTAATCACCAAATTAGCTGGAGCCTTTTTATTAATTGTAGCTATTTATGACATTATAAATCAATATATTATTAATAAATAAAGTGAGTGTTTTATTCACTTTTTCTTTTTGAAAAAAATCTTCAAAAAGATTGTCAAATATGGTAGAATAGTAGAGTAAGGTGACGAAACATGAATAGAACTGCTTTTTTAATTTTGGCTGGTGTTTATTATATTGTAACAATAATTGTGATTATTGTTGTTTTAGCAATGTTAAATAAAAAAGAAAAAAATAAGTTAAAGCTTGAGATAACAGAACTTGAAAAAGAAAAGAATTTAATTATTTCTGCTAGTATGTTATCTGAATTAAATAAAGTAGAAGCTTTAGTAAATAATGATGAAATGAAACAAAAATATGCAGATTGGCAAGAAAGATTTCATCATATTAGAGATGTTGATATGCCTAAACTTGCTGATAGTATAAATGAAATTGATGAACTTTTTGAATTAGGAGATTTTAAAGAGTTAAAGGGATTGGTTTTAAAAACAGATTTTGAAGTAAATAGTTTGAAAACGAAAGCTGATTTTTTGCTTGAAGAAATTAAAGAAATTACTTTAAGTGAAGAAAGAAATAGGGAGACTATTACTAAATTAAAAGCAGATTATCGAGGTATTACTGGTGAGTATAATGATCACTTAGAAGAGTATGAAATTGTAAAAGTACCTATAGAATTACAGTTTGAAAATGTAGATAAATTATTTACTGCATTTGAAAGTGCAATGGAGCAAAATGCTTATACAGAAGTAGGTAAAATAGTAAAGGCTATTGATGATATTATATCTAATTTAAAAGTTGTTATTGAAGAAACAAGACCTATTGTTGCATTAGGAAAAAATTTAATTCCTAAAAAGATTTTGGATATAGAAGCTATTGTTGAGAAAATGACTAAAGATGGATATAATCTAGATTATTTAAATATAAAGTATAATATAGAAGAAGCTAATAAAAAAATGCAAGATATTTTTCAAAGACTTAATGTTCTTAATTTAGAAGATTCTTTGTTTGAATTAAAAACGATGCATGATTATTTTGATTCCCTTTATAATGACTTTGATAAAGAAAAGATTTCTAAACGTCTTTTTGAGGATTTAGCTAAGAATGTGTTAGGTAAAATAACACGTTTGGAAAAAATTAATAATCAACTTTATAAAAAATTGGGAGATATTAAATATAGTTATGATTTAAGTGATGATGAAGTGGCTGTTATTATGGAACTTAAAGATGAAATTTCTAGTATTCATAATAGCTTTGATAAAATTATTGATGTTTCTAGAAGTCATGTTTTAGCTTATTCTAAATTAGCTCGTGAAATGGAAGTTGTTAGTTCCAAATTACAAAAAACAGAGGAAAAATTAAATGCAGCATTAAGAACATTGGGAAGTTTAAAAGAAGATGAATTAAGAGCTCGTGAACAATTAGATGAGATAAAGAAGATATTGTCACAGTCTAAAGAAAAGATTAGAACTTATAAATTACCAGTTGTTCCTAAAAATTATTATGTGGAATTAGCAGAAGCTATGGAAGCTATTAATGAAATGATTCGAGAATTAGACAAAAGACCGATTTCTATTAAAACGCTTAATATGCGTGTAGATACAGCTAGAGATTTAGTATTGAAGGTGTATAATACGATTAATGAAACTATTAAAACGGCTCGTATGGCAGAAACAGCGATTGTGTATGGTAATAGATATAAAATTATGAATAAAGAAGTGGAGTTTGGCCTTATAAAAGCAGAGAATTTGTTTTATAAAGGAAATTTTAAAAACAGTTTAGAAAATGCAATTAATGCTATAAATATAGTAGAGCCTGGGATTCATAAAAGACTTTTGGATGAGTATAAGTAAATGTGGTATAATAAAGAGCAAAGTTGGTGATGAAATTGAAAAAAATAATACAAGGAATATTGTTAGTCTTGCTTGTTCCTTTACTAAGTGGCTGGAAATGGGCGGATGTAAGTCATAATACAGAAGTTTTAGATTTAAATCCTATTTGTGGTTATTCTGGTTCAAGCAGTAACAAAGATGAAATGGGTTTTCAATCCCTGGCATTTGAAGTGGAGTCATCTGGAATATATATAAGATATGATGGTAAAAATGAACGACAAGTTTTAGTTGATGTTGCAAAAAACACTCGTATGAAACATTCTTTTTATATAACAACAGAAAATGATTATTATGAAAAAGCATTAAATTATGAAAATTTTAATATGAATACTTATTTAAATTATATTAAAAATAATAATGCTTGTCCTGCTAATGTTTTTGTTTGTCAAGATGGAAAAAACTATAAGATGTTAAATAGTATTGATAGCAATAGTACTTGTTTTTCTTTTAAGAATACGTCTTCAAATATTAAAGATATTGATAAGAATAGTACTTGTTCGGTTGCTAATGCTACTTGTAAAAGATATACTCTTAAAGATGCAGAAAATAAGTCACTTTTTATTGAGCTTGGTGTAGAAAAAAATGGGAGTAAGTATTATGCAGTAGCTTATAATAGTACGTTTAGAGATGCTCATATTATTCGTCAGAAAGATGGGTATACAGGAACTCTTAAAAACGGGAATGTTTTTCAATTAATGGACACTTACATTATTAATGCCAATGCTTTTCCTGATACTATATATGTAAAGCCAGTAACTACAGATTATGTAAATTATAAATACTTTATATATCGTAGCAAAGAAACTGCTGATAAGGATGATAATAGTGGTAGTTCAAATAAGAATTGTTATGAAAAAGAGGCTGTGGATTGTAGAAGATATAGTTATAAAGATAATGCTGGAAATAATGTGGGCCTAGAAATAGGAGAAATAAAAAAGAATAATAAAACAGATCATTATTTCTTACTTACTTATGATAATTATAGTACAGTTACAAAAGCTGCAAATTCGTATTCTATTATTAGCATCAACGGAGATTCTTATACTATAGAGGATATGCGTGTTTTTGATCGCCCTTATGGAGATATTAATATATCTTTTTCAAACAAATCAGGAGCCAATGGCTATTTTATAACAAGAAAAGGTGTTACATCTGATTATGGGGATAATGACATTGATGTTACTCCTGAAACTCCATCTGAAACTCCTCCAGATGAACCTGGAAATTTACATCCTGGTACAGAATTAGATGTTCCAATAGGAAATACAGATCCTACTGAGTTTTGTGTAGATACCTCACCAATATGGCAGTTTGTAGGTTATATCTTCTTTATTTTAAAAATCTTAATTCCTGTTATCATTATTGTTTTAGGCATTATTGATTTATTTAAAGTCGTAACATCTAATGATGAAAAAGCTATTAATAAAGCAACAATGTCAGTGGTTCAACGATTAATAATGGGTATTGCCATTTTCTTTGTTCCTACTTTGGTTTCGTTTATGTTTACAATGTTAAAAGATGCAGTATCTTTTTTAGAAGCAGCAGAAGCGTGTCAAACTTGTTTGTTAAGACCTACTGGAGATGCATGTAAAGCATATAAAGAACAATCTAATGCTTCAAGAAAAGGAGGAAATTCATGATTTATCTTGATTATAGTGCCACAACTCCAGTGTCTTATGAAGTTTTAGATACATATAATAAGGTAACAAAAGAGTTTGTGGGGAATGCAAACTCTATTCATTCTTTAGGGGTAAAATCTAATAATTTATTAGAAAGTGCTACTAAGCAAATTGGAGAACTTTTTGGAGTTGCTCCGAATGAAATTGTATACACTAGTGGAGCAACAGCTGCAAATAATATGGCTATTATTGGATCTGCTTTATCTAATCATAAAAGGGGGAAACATATTATTACTTCTAATTTAGAACATCCTTCTGTTTATGCAATTTGTGATTATTTAAAAAGTATTGGATTTGAAATAAGTTATGTAAAAAATGATAGTGAAGGTTTAATTGATTTTGATGATTTAAAAAGCTTGGTTCGGGATGATACTATTTTAGTAAGTATTTGTGCTGTCAATTCAGAATTAGGGATAAGACAGCCTTTAAAAATGATTCGTCAGATTATAAAAAAAGAGAATGGAAATACTATTTTTCATTCTGATATGACGCAAGCTATCGGAAAAATACCAGTTAATTTTCATGACGTAGATTTGGCGTCGATGAGTGGGCATAAATTGTATTGTCCTAAAGGTATTGGCTTTTTATATAAAAGTTCTTTAATTAGACTTACGCCTTTATTATATGGATCAGGGAAATCTAATGATTTAAATCCAGGAACACCTCCACTTCCTTTGATTGCATCGTTATCTAAAGCTTGCCGTTTAGCTAATGCTGATTTGGAAAAAAGAGAGCGTTTTTTGGCTTTGTTAAATGAAAAAATTGTTACCCATTTGCAAAAATATGAAGATATAAAAATTAATAAAACAAAATATTCTATTCCTCATATATTAAACATTAGTTTAATGAAAGTAATGCCTGAGGCATTTGTTCATGCTATGGAAAAACATGAGGTTTATTTTAGTACAAATACAGCTTGTTCAAGCACAGACATGTCTAATGCAGTGGTAGCTGTTTATAACGATACTTTAAGAGCTAAACATACGATACGAATTAGTTTGTCTTATATGACTACGACAGATGAAATAAATAAATTTTTGATGTTGTTTGATCAAGAATATCAGAAATTAAGAGGATTAATGAACTAAATGCTTTGGGCATTTTTTTCTTGATAAAAGAGATAGATTGGTGGTATTCTAGTTACAAAAGGAGTTTAAATTTATGGAAAAAGTTATCATTATTAAATATGGAGAACTTACTTTGAAGAAGAAAAATAAAAATTTTTTTCTCAAATCATTAAGAGATAATGTTATACATATGTTAAAAGATATAAATCATGAAGTTTATTATGATTTTGGCCGAATGTTTATTTATGTAGATGAAAATGATTTAGAAAAGACAGTTCTTTTATTGAAAAAAGTTTTTGGTATATATGAAATTATTATTGGTTATAAAGCAGAAGATAGGGATATAGAAAATATAAAGAGAATTATTTTGAATTTGGTGGAAGAAAAGGAATTTAATTCTTTTAGAGTATCTACAAAAAGAAGCGATAAAACTTATCCTATTACGAGTATGGAAGTAAATAGAATAGTTGCTGGAGAAATATTAAAAAAAATACCAGGAATACATGTTGATATTCATACACCCAATCTTACTATTTATATAGAAATTAGAAATGAAGAGGTTTTATTTTACTTTGATGGAATAAAAGCTTTAGGAGGTTATCCTGTTGGTACTTTAGGAAAGGGATTATTAATGTTAAGTGGAGGGATTGATTCTCCAGTAGCAGGATATATGGCTATAAAAAAGGGAATTAAGATCGAAGCTATTTATTTTGAAAGTCCTCCTCATACAAGCGAACAAGCAAAGAATAAGGTAATGGCTTTAGCTAGAAAATTAGCAGAGTATAATACGACAGTTAAGTTACATGTTATTAATTTTACAGAAATACAAGAAACTATTTTAAAAAATATTCCAAAGGATTATTTAATTACCATTATGAGAAGAATGATGTATCGTATTAGTGCTATTGTGGCTTCTAGAAGTCGAGCTAATGTGTTAATTAATGGAGAATCTATTGGTCAGGTTGCTAGTCAGACTTTGACGAGTATGAAAGTAATTAATGAAGTTGTTAAGCTACCAGTAATTAGACCACTTGCTTGTTTTGATAAAAGTGAAATAATGGAAGTAGCTAGAAAAATAGATACTTACGATATTAGTATTTTGCCTTATGAGGATTGTTGCACTGTTTTTGTTCCAACACATCCAGTTATTAATCCAGTTAGTCAAAAATGTATAGAATTTGAAGCGTTGATTCCATGGGAAGAATTAATTTACAAAGCTATATCAAAACATGAAGTTATTAAGCTTGAAAAAGATTATAATGATAATTCTTATGATGATTTATTATAGTAAAAAGTAGATATTTATAGAAGAATTCGTATAATTAAAGAGAATTTACTCATACTATTATTGGTGAAGAATATGAGTAGGTTTAATGATTATTATTATAAAGGTTATGATGTTACAAATAATAATCGATTAGAAAAATTACGTTTTGAATTATCTAATCCTTTTGGATATAATTTGGGATCGAATGCTAGAAGAGTTGTAGATTATGAAAAAGAAGTTATACGTACAAATCAAGACGTTGTAAAAAATAATGTTATTATGAAAAAGAGCAATTAGTGGAAACTAATTGTTTTTTTGAAAAAAATTTTAATAAAAAAAGAAATCGAGGGGTAAGCGAGTTATATATAAGTAGAAAGGAGAAAATATGAAAGAGATAGAAAGACCCTTATATGATGACTTGCTTTTTAAAGAAAGCTTTACAGATCCAAGAAATAGAAGGATATTAGAAGATTTTTTGGAAACAATGCTTGGGCGAGAAAAAAGGAAGTTTGTATGAAAAGTTACAAGTAGAAAGTTAAATTATAGTGATAAACAAATGAGAGGAGATATATTAATCTATTTTGAACAGTATATGATAAATTTGGAATGTTTTACTAAATTTGATAAAGAAAGATATGATAAAGCAAGCTGTTATGCTTATCGATTAGCATCAAGTGTAAAAAGAAGTGAAAGGTATATAAGTAGTTTAAATATAATACAGATGGTAATAGTAAAGAAGATGAATATCAAGTT
>CAOOMX010000024.1 GCA_948497845.1 uncultured Bacilli bacterium
TAACCCTAAACGATTATAATGGTTTTGTGTTGTCAAGGATCTAGACGTGCTCACTACGTTCGTCCTTGACAACATTTTATTATTTTTTTTGTTGTAAAACTTAATTTCATTTTTAAAGTTTTTAATGAAATTTACTTTTTCATTTGAATTCTGCTTTCTTATTGTGCATTTACTATTGCTATGTATAAATTTGTGTGATAGAATACTTCTTGATTGAAAAGGAGTTGTTTTTATGAATTTAAAAGAAATTAAAAAAATATTATTTACCAAAATTGTTCCTATTTGGGGAGCTTTTATGACGCTTATTTCTGTATCTGGATGTAATAATTCAAGTATAGAGCAAGAAAATGAAAATTTGCAAAGCCAAATTGAAATGTTGGAAAAGGAGAACTTAGCATTAGATGAAGCCTTAAAAAATACTGCATCAGTGGTTGATAAATTAACTCAAGAAGCAGTAGAACTTCAAGAGCGATTAGAACAATTAGAAGAAGAAAATGAACAATTGCAAACAGCTGTAGATAGAATGAAAACGCCAAATCCAGTGGATAATAATCTGGATTTGAAATATTCAATTTCTTTATTCTTTAATGGGGGAAAATTAGAAGTTGATAGTATTAGTGAAGCTTTTCAGTTTAAAACTGAGGCAAAAGATATGCATTATTCTGCAGGATATTTTGTAGGATATTCTTATTTTCCAGATCTTTTTGGATATACTGATATGAATGTGGATGGTTCTTATAAAATAATTACTAAAGATGGTGTAAAGTTCTTAGTCGATGCAAATGATTACACTAAAGTTTATTTATCTGGGTTTGATAAACTAGAGAGTCCATTTTATTTGAAATATCATGATCCTGCTAATGGTGGCTTAGGTTCATCAGGTAAGTATCCTGGTTACGTTTTGCCTTATTATGATGCATTAGGCCGCCTTTATTTAGCAGATTTGAATACTTTTGAGATACTTTTATATGCAGTTGATCCTATTGATCTTTCAGATTGCCAGTATAATTCTTATTCTGAAAATTATGCTTCAAGAAGTTCACTTAGAAATTGGTTTGAGCGTAAAGTTATGCATTTTCCAGCTTATGATGCCGGTCATAATGGTAATGATAAGGCAGGAGAATATTCAGGAATGGCCTTTATTTTTTATAAAAATGGTGTTCCTTATTGTGTTGATGCAAATGATTTTTCTAAAGTTTTAGCTGTTCAATTTGATAAAATAACTTCTACTACAGATACAATTGAAATTAGTTATGCAGATGGCCGTAAAGACTGTTATGATGCGGATGCCTTTTCTCCAAAAACATCAAATGATTTAACTGCGAATCCAAGTGCTACAAGAGCTCGATTAAAGTAAAGATAATTCTTTGCTTTTTTTGTTGACTTTAAACATATAAAAAAGCCTTTTATAGGCTTTCTTGTGGCATATTTGTCATAGGTACTGTATTGGTACTAGTAACTGGCATTTCGTTTGTTGTTGGTGTTGCTGTATTCGTTTTCCAACATGCAGATACATCACAGTTTGAACTAAATGGAAGTGGATTGGGTAAATCTAACTTTATAATCATTGGAATTTTAAATGCTCCACCAAAGCAAACACATGTACCTGGTTGTAAAACCTTTTGCTTATCTAAAATATCTGCTGATATATTTGGTAACATTTCACTAATATATTTAATATCTAATGGGTGGGTCATTTTAAAAATTAGGAAATTGTTACATTGAGCGATAACCGTGTCTGATATTTCTACAGGTCTTTGACTAATTATGTCTAATAACACTCCATACTTACGTCCTTCTTTAGCTATACGGTCAAATATATTATATCCGATTAAGAAAGTATCATTGTCTTTTTGAATGTATCTATGTGCTTCTTCTAAGAATAAATGGAATGGGATTGATGCCCTTTTAGTACTTGATTTAGCAAAGTTAAATATTAATCTTGAGAATATTTTTACGATAACTTTAGCATATATATCATCTACATCTTCTAAATTAATATTTATTATTTGAGCTTTTTTATTTCCTATGGCTACTAATGATGATATGTAGTCTTTAACACTCATATAGTTTTTGCTGAAATAATTGTTTAAATTGCTATTAATAATAGCATTCAATCTTACTTTTAATATGGTGGCATCATCATGCAAATTTTGATTATGTTGGAATCCTTGTGAAATTAAAGTAAACTCTAATGCTTTAGAAAAATCCCATAATGAGTAACTTGTCTCTTCCGGCTCTTTAATACTGTCTAAATTATCATCTATCATTTTTAAAATATAATTGGTAATTAGTACAGATTCTCCAAAATAACCATTAGAATCTATTTCAAAGCATTCACTAAATGTTCTTGTATACCCTAGCCCTGGTATAACAGAATCAAAATTGAATTCTTTGGTATTACATACTTCTATAATAGTAAATATCTCATTTTTTTTATTGGCTACTGTTTCACTAGAAAATAGTACTGCTAATAAAGCTTTAGCTATTAAGTGATTTTTGTATCTTGTTGTTTCTTCACTCTCTACAGAAAAAATCTTGGCTAATTTAATGGTATGCTCAATAATTGGTAATTGTGCATGGTTGCTAGCTTGTAATAATAATGCAAAATCATCAAGTGTTAATAGATTTACGGGTATTAAAAGAGGTACATCACTTGTATCCGATGGATTAGTAGTAATAAATTTGTAGTTGTAACTAGGATGTATTTGATTTAATGAACCAAAAGCATTTTTATATTCTCCATATGCATCAAATATAAAAAGATTCGCGTTATATTGAACTGCATGTTCATTATTAAATATGTTTTGTACTATTCTTGCTACTCCACATGATTTTCCTGAACCAGAATTTCCAAAAATAGCTAAGTGATTAGAGAATAAACTATTTACATTAGGACATAATTTAAACCCTTTGTATATAGCGCTTTCTCCTAAAATAAATGTTGTTGGACCATATGATCCCATTAATTCTGTTAATTCTTCACTATTGATAATTCTTATTTTTGATGTAAGCATAGGCTTTCTTAAAACCCCATTGATATATTTGCCGTTAATGTACTCTCCTAAGAAGCGAATTTTTATAATGTCTTTATTAAGTTCATTTACTTCTCCTAAAATACGTTGTTGCCCTTCTTCAAATATGACATGCATATTCATTAAATCTGAAGCACTTGCTTCTTGTTGCGCATTTTCAACATGAGCTATGCTATCTCCAATATAAACTATTTTTCCAAACATCTTTTTCACCTCTTTATTTATTTTTATAACTAAATGTTCTGTTTGCTAATGAATAATTATGAATTCTATCTTTATCTATTGCTATGAAATATAAAAGCATTTGTGTATTATCTTTTATTTCATGTGATACTTGATAATGAAGCACTACTCCACCATCTAATACTTCTACTTCTATATCTATGACTTCTAAATCTTTATCGTAAGGGATGTAATCGATAATATAGTCTCTTTTTTCAAAATCTGCTTCTTTTAATATTTCGTTTTTAGATAAATCTAATCCATTTTCATTGATAACGCTTTTGTATTCATCGTAAGAAGTTAGCATTTTTGACATGTAGTTGGCATTCTTATTAATATCAACGACAATCCCATTAGCTATTATTTTTTGATTAAACTTTCTACTGGCAAAATACCAACCAGCAAAACCCGCGATTAAAATCACCAAAATTGTAGCAATAACCGTTATTAATTTGTTTGTTTTTCTATTTTCTTCGTTTCTTTCCATGTGTATTCATCTCCATTTTTCGCAAAAGTACTTTGATACTCATTACTATATTCACTATATTTATTTAAATAATCATTTATTGGTTTATTACTTCTTGAAATATCACTGCTTGTAAATGAAGCTATCTGCTTTTCATAACTTTCATTTGTGTAGACTTTATAGTATATTAGATTTTCCTTTTTCTCTGTGGTATAAAAAAGAACATCTTCTGTTAAAGTGTATATATCGCTATTAATATTTACTTTTTTTATATTTCTTCTAGTTTGATATAATATACCATTTCTATTTTGTTTTTCACAATTATATTCATTTGAATCTTTGTTGAATTCACAAATATCTATATTATTTATATTAAATGATCTATTGATTAAAAAGATTGTGTCACCATAAAATTTGTTAATATTGCGTAATAACTCGGTTGTATTATAAGTTGTTTTACTGCCGCTGTTTTTATATGCTAAAGTAAGTAGTAAATCATTATCTATTTCTTTTATGGTTGTTGTAGCTTTTTGATAGGCTGTTTTATATTTTAAATCAGCTGTTTCTAAATATGGTATTATATTATGTAACTTTTTAGATAAATAATCATCTCCACCTTCAAATTGCAAATTGGTATTAACATCAATTTTAGGATCTCTGTCAAAAACACCTGAATATAAAACAATACATACGGTAAATAACATAGTCATTATAGCTAATACTAAGATAACATCTGCTTTTTTTTGCTCTATGTTCTCTGACATTTTAATAACCTCTTTTCTATCTTAAATTAAGTATAACATAACAAAAAGAAAAGGAAAATACTTTTCCTAGAAATTCGTGGAATCTAATCCATAAATGGGCTTTTCTTTTTGCCTATATAGATTAAACTAATTCCTGCTATTGCTAAAATGGTTAAACTAATAATAGGCATAATAGCTCCAGTTTTAGGATTATCTGGTTTTTTGCTTAGACATAATTCCTCATATTTTCCTTTTGAAATTTCTTTTCCATCTGGTCCATAATAGGTATCGTTCATAATTATGCATGTTTTTTTAGCAAAACACTCATCTTCATATTTTTCTTTTGTAGTTACCTTTCCATCTTTTCCATAAACTGTTCCATCTTCTAAAATAGTACAGTAGTTGTTTTTACATTCTTTTTGGAAGTTAATCTCTGTGGTAATCTTGCCATCGGGACCATAGAATGTTCCTTTTGGTTCTTCTTTGCATATTTTGGGAACACAATCAAGTTCATATTGTTCTTTTATAACTATATTTCCTTCTTTTCCAAAATAGGTACCATCACTTAGAACTTTACATATATTTTCTAAACACTCTTTTTGGTAGGTTAATTCATCCGTTATTTTTCCATTTTTATCATAGTATTTATTATCGTTTATTTCACAGTAATGCTTTTCATTACACTCTAAGTCATATTGATCTTGAGTGACTACAGTACCATTTTTGCCATAAATCGTTCCATCAGATAATATTTTACAAACATTTTTTAGACATTCTTTCTGATAATTTAATTCATTGGTTACATTTCCTTTTTTATCAAAATATGTTCCATCTATGACTTCACAATAATGCGGATTACACTCTTTATCATAAGTTGTAGCATCTACCCTATTTCCTGTAATTCCAAAGTGTATATCATCTATAATTTCGCAAGTATGCTTATTACATTCTAGGTCATAGGTTTTAGCATCAGTAATTTCCCCTTTTTTATCATAATATACGCCTTCAAAAATACGACAAATTCTTTTTTCTTCATAAATACGGTTAATTTTTGCATAAAAGGAACAATTTTCTTTTACTTCTATTTTATATAATTTTATAGTAGCAATTTTATATGTACCTTCTGGAAAAGAAGTTTTAGTAGAAGTTATACCATATATATTGTTATTTATTATGCTGTTATACCATCCATCTTCGTAAGTTATAGAATCTATTATCATATTATTCAATATAAATTCAACATCTAGGCTATTATTTGTGGATGTTCCGTTACTAACTTTCAAGGACAAACCACACGTTTTTGATACTTTAGTTGGAGACTCTACTATATCATTACCGCAGTCTAGCTTTGTTTCATAGGTTACTGCTTGGACATTTCTCCCTATGAAAAGTGCAATAAATATTGTTCCAATTAAATTAAATATTTTATTTTTTCTACTCATCTTATCTCACCTATTATAACAATTATAACGCAAATGATTTCTATAATCTATATTAAATTATAAAAAAGAAAAATTATGCATCTAATTTTTCTTTTAAAATTTGTTTGGTAAGTACTGGATTTGCTTTGCCTTTTGTTTCTTTCATAACTTGGCCGACAAAGTAATCAAAAAGATTTGTGCGTCCATTTCTATAAGCTTCAATTTGAGCTTGATTCTTTTCTAAAATGTCAGTAATCAAATTTTTTAATTCTTCTTCATCATTTATTTGTGCGTTTTCTTGATTGATATAGTTTTTAGGTTCTTTTTCCTCTTTTATAGCTTGAGCAAATATGTCTTTTGCTTGTTTGCTTGAAATAGTTCCTTTTTCTATTTCTGCTGTTATTTGATATAGATATGCAGGTTTTAAGTAAAAGTCCCTTATATCAATGTCTTCTGCTTTCAAATAAGCTAATATTTGTACAGTTAACCAATTGGCTGCTGTTTTCGCATTCATTCCTAACTTAATACATTCTTCAAAGTAATCTGCTGTTTTTTTATCTTTAATGATAATATTTGAATCATATTCACTTAATTGATATTCTTTCATGTATTTTTGCTTTCTTTCGTTTGGCAAAGTTGGTATGGATGCTCTTATTTCTTCTAGCCATTTTGCATCAATTTTAAATTTAGGAATATTAGGCTCAACAAAATATTTATAATCAATGGCATCTGCTTTATTTCGCATTCTTATTGTTGTTCCTGTATTTTCATCAAATCTTCTTGTTTCTTGAATTACTTCGTCATATTTTCCAGCATCTTTTAATTCCGTTTGTCTTTTAATCTCATAATTAATTGTTTCGTAAATATTTGTATAATCGACACCTTTCATTTCTACTTTGGTACCCAGTTCTGTTGCTCCTTCATCCATAATCGAAACGTTTACGTCACATCTGATTTGCCCTTTTTGTGTATCAGCATCACTGATATCACAGTATTGATAGATTTTACGGATGTTTTCTATAGAATGTAGGCATGGCTCAGTAACTAACTCCAGCAATGGTACTCCTGCACGGTTATAGTCGATTAAAGATGCATCTGAGTAATGGTCTAAACTTGCTGTATCATCTTCTAGGTGAATATCATGAATTAATACTTCTTTTTCATAGCCATTTACATCAATTTTAATGTGTCCGTCTACTCCAATAGGGGCATGCATTTGCGTTATTTGATATCCTCTTGGCATATCAGGATAATAATAATTTTTTCTATCAAAGTATAGGTATTCTGGTTGTTTACAATTTAGTACCATTGACATAAGTAAGGCTTTTCTTACACATTCTTTATTTATTATAGGAAGTGTTCCTGGAAAAGCTAAATCGACAGGGCTTACATTTGAATTGGGAGTGTCACTATATCCATTTTCTGCTTTTGAAAATACTTTAGCATTACTTTTCATCTCACAGTGCATTTCTAAACCAATTACTGCTTTATATTTACTCATGTTTGTCTCCTCCTACGATTTGATTTTTATAAGGCATAACACTTTCTAAGGCATAGGCGATATTTAAAACGTTTTCATCATCATAACAGTTGCCAGTAATATTTATACCAACTGGAAGGCCATTTATAAAACCATCTGGTATAGTAATGGATGGAAAGCCTCCAAAATTGCCTATTTGTAAGTGTTCTTCAAGAATGGTTAAGTCGTTTGTTGCTAATTCATCTTTGCTACCATCTAAATAAGGAGCTACGCCACTAGCAACTGGTAAAATTAAGGCATCATATTCTTGGAAAAATTCCTTTATTTTATCTACAATTAACCTTCTTGCTCGTCCAGCGTTAAGAAAGTATCTTTCTTGGTTTTCTTTTTGTAAAACATAAGATCCTATTACAAATCTTCTTTTTATTAAAGGAGAAAAGCCTTCTGTACGATGTTTCTTCATCATTTCAAATACATTTTTGTCGTCTTTGCGATCTCCAAAAATAATACCAGTTAAGTTACTCATATTACTTGTTGCCTCAGCATTTGATATGCATGTATATACACTTGGTATAGTTCTTAGTAAATCTTTATCCATAGAAACTTCTGAGATGGTAACTCCTATATCTTTAAACTTCCCGATTGTTTCGTGGAATATCTCTAAATGTCTTTTTAATTCATTTGTGGCGTTAGGATAATTGGTAACATCCACTATTTCTTTGATGTAAAATAATTTTTTTCCACTTACTTTGCCATCTATTTTGTCATATAAATGGATATTGCTTGAATCCCAAGTTGTTAAATCGTGTTCATCTAAGCCTTTCATAGCATCTACTACAATAGCTGCGTCTTTAACTGAACGTGTTAGGACTCCACAATGATCAAGGCTTGAAGCGAATGGAAATAATCCATATCTAGAAATCATTCCATAAGTTGGTTTATATCCTACTATGCCACAAAATGCCGCCGGTTTTCTAATAGAATCTCCAGTGTCACTTCCGAGGGCATATGGGTAAACACCAGCAGCTACTGCAGCAGCACTTCCGCTTGATGATCCAGCACATATGCGTGTTGTATCCCAGGGATTTTTAATGGCTCCTGTATGAGCAGTAGTACCAGTACAACCCATTCCAAATTCATCTAAAGCTGTTTTATTTACTGCAACTGCTCCATGTGTTTTTAAATTTTTAACAGCCGTAGCATCAAAAACAGGAATGTAATCCTTTAGTGTGTTAGATGATCCAGTTGTAAGAATGCCTTTTGTTGAATAATTATCTTTGATGCCATATGGAATTCCAGATAATAAATCATCCGTTATTTCTGTTTCTTTTGCATCATCTAAGATGGTAACAAAAGCATTGCATTTTTCTTGTAATCTATGAGATTTTTCTAATGATTCTTGTATTAATTCTTGGCTAGTAATTTTTCCATCCTTTAATAGCTCATGTAATTCTTCGATTGTTTTATTCATTATTATCATCTCCTATAATTCGCGGAACAACGATTTCTCTATCTTCATACTTTTTGCAATTTTTTAATATATCTTCGATGCCTAAAGATTCTTCTTTTATATCTTCTTTTAAAGTGTAAGTAAAATTATCTAAAGCATGCGTCATTACTTCTACTTGTTCTATGTCTTTAATATTAGCTATTAATTCCATACTTTCTTCAATGATATCAAATTCTTTTAAAACAAGTTCATTTTCTTCATCGGTTAAGCCAATTAATAATTTGTCGGCATATTCATTAACTAATTCTTTAGTAAATTTTTTCATTTTATTCACTCTTCTCTCTTTTAAGTTTTAATCCTTTTTTGCCATGTAGTCCTTTTGCTAAAGCCTTTTGCATTAATATATGATAAGGAATGGGTGAGGATGTTTGTTTAGCACGCATGTCATCATAAAGTTCAACAATGTATCTATAATATAATTTCTTTACTCTTTTTAAGGAAATAGGAATGACTCTTTTGTTATTGCTATGATAATTGACAAAACATTCTATATCCATTTCTCCGCCTGCTTTTTGGTATGTGCGGTATAAATCAATTATATTTTCATTTTCTTGATCTAAACCAAATCGCATTGGAATTGATATATCTGCCCCCATTTCTATTGCAAATTGAAGTGCTAAATTGGCTCCTTGATTATTTATATTTCTTTCCATTAATCGAAACATAATAGCATTTAAAAAGCAATTATATTCTTCCATTTGGGCATTATGGATAAGGATGGCTTCATCTAATCCATTATCCTTTGGAATTTCTTCTTGATATTCTGATAAATAATAAGCTCGTACCAGTTCTTTGATTTCTGTCACATGTTTGCCTAATAAATCCTTTTTAGGCCATGTACATAGATCTTCTATTACATATCCTTGCGGGTTTAAGGCAACATAGTCAGCATCTTTGGTGATATAAACACGATTAGGCCATGCTGGCGGTGCTGGAAACCTTAAAGGCGTATCACATTTTTTCATAGCTCCTGTTTCTTCTTGTGGCCCGTGATCAATTTCTCTTGTGAAATGCTCAATAACATGTGCAATATATAATGCCATTTGTTCGTATTCTTTTTTTGTTCCATTGTCTCTATTGGCGCAATATAACCTTATAAAGTCATCTACGTAATCATTAAAATTTATTTCCATTTTGTTTCTCCTACTTCTTTTTTTAAATCTTCGTTTCCAAAATATATGTTATGTTCGTTTATATAAACGAATAATTCATTCATTTGGTATATATCCTCTTTTTTTATCTTTTCCTTTGTAAAATTTCGTTCCATATACGTAAGTAAATCATTTATTTTTAAATCTCTTCTTTTTAGAACCTCTAATAAATTTTCTGTAGCGTTTGCATTTATTTGAATATCATTTATTTTATAATAGTAAATATGATAATCATCTATAACTATTTTCCTAGCTAATTCTTGTTCTTCATTTACATGTGCTTTTAATGTAAAGGTATATTCTTTATCTATGTTTATTTGTTTTAATAAATCTCCTAAAAAGATATACCCTTTTTCATAAGCTTCCTTTATTAAGAATGTATCCTTGTTTTCAAATTGTACTTTACCTTTTGGATCAAAGTGGACAAAATAATAAGTATAATACTTTCTTTTTTCTAATTCTTCTTTACTATTTTCTTCTTTTTCTTCATAAATAATTTTATAACTTAGCTCTTGATAGTTAACTTTTTGGTGTGTTCTTATATATATTTCAATACAAAGGATTCCAATAACTAGAAAACAAAGGATAAATATTATCCTTTTTTTCATTAAAATTCACAGTTTCCTGGTGTTCTAGGATAACTTGATACATCACGTATGTTTTCTACACCTGTTAAATACATTAACAGTCTTTCAAATCCTAACCCAAACCCAGAATGGACACATGTTCCATATTTTCTTAAGTTTACATACCAGTATAAATCTTCTGGATTCATATCTAATTCTTTCATGCGAGTAACTAATTTATCATAATCTTCTTCTCTTTGACTTCCACCCATTAATTCTCCAACGCCTGGTACTTCTAAGTCAACAGCCGCTACGGTTTTACCGTCACTATTTTGCTTCATGTAGAATGCTTTAATATCTTTTGGCCAGTTTGTAATGAATACTGGACCATCAAAATATTCAGTAATGTACTTTTCGTGTTCTTTAGCTATATCTTCTCCATATGTTGGTTCAAATTCCCATTTCATGTCAGCCTTTTTTAATATTGTTATTACTTCTTCATGGCTGATTCTAGTAAATTCACTATTTACTAATTTCTTTAATTTTTCAATAAGACCATTTTCTACAAATTGGTTTAAAAATGAAAATTCATCGGGAGCTTTTTCTAAACAGTAATTTATAATATATTTTAACATCTCTTCTTCAATATCCATTAATCCTTCTAGATCACAAAAACTTATTTCAGGTTCCATCATCCAAAATTCAGAAATATGTATTTTGGTGTTTGAATTTTCCGCTCTAAAAGTAGGACCAAATGTATATATACGATTGAATGCTGTTGCGTATGTTTCTCCTTCTAATTGGCCAGAGACAGTAAGCCCTGTTTTTTTGCCAAAGAAGTCCTTGCTATAATCTACTTGACCCGTTTTGGCAATTCGTTCTAAATCCAATGTCGTTACTTGGAACATTTCTCCTGCCCCTTCACAATCACTTGCTGTTATGATAGGCGTATGAACATATACATATCCATTTGTTTGAAAATATTCGTGTATTGCCATTGAAGCTAGAGATCTTATTCTAAATACAGCTTGGAAGAGATTTGTTCTTGGGCGTAGGTAAGCTACTTCTCGTAAAAATTCTTTGGTATGTCTTTTAGGTTGGATGGGATAATCATCTGGACATGCTCCTAAAAGTTTTATTTCTTTGGCTTTAATTTCATATTGCTCATTGCCAACTGATTCAGTAAGTTCTCCTTTTACAGCAATTGCACTTCCTACTAAAAACCTAGTAATTTCTTCAAAGTTTTCTAAAGTGTTATCATATACAATTTGGATTGGTTTAAATGCAGTTCCATCAGATAAATTAATAAATCCAAATTCCTTTTGTTTACGATGAAGTCTAATCCATCCTTGTACTTCTAATGTTGATCCTAGTAATTTTTTATACTCTTCTTTGATTGTTTTTATTTCCATTGTTCTTTTCCTTTCTATTACTTCTGTTAAATTTTTTTAAAGATTTCCTATTAACCAATCTACTACTTCTGATTCATCTAATTTAAATTCTTCTTTAGTACTATTTTCTTTTACAGTAATAATTCCTTTTTGTAAATCATCACTATTTAAAATAATTAAATATTTTGCCCCTAAGGTATCGGCGGTCTTAAATTGGCTTTTTAAACTTAAATTGTTACTATTTATTTCTGCTTGAATATTGTTAAGACGTAAATCTTGCACTAAACTTACAGCATGCATTTTTTCTTCTTCGTTTACACACATAACATAGGCATCTATTTGTTTGGTTAATGCTTTTTCTGGTAGAATTTTCTTGATTTCTAGAATTAATCTGTCTACTCCTAAACCAAAGCCTACAGCTGGTAGTGATGGTCCCCCTAGATTTTCAACTAAAGAATTATATCTTCCACCGCCACCTATGGCTACTTTTTCTGTATCTGTTACATATTCCCAAACATTATGATCATAATAATCTAATCCTCGTACAATATTTTCATTTACACTATAGTCAATATCTAATATATTTAAATATTCCTTTACCTTATCGAAACGTTCTTTTGCATCTTTTGTTAAAAAAGCACTTATACGAGGAGCTTTTTTTAATATTTCATTATCTTTATCTACTTTACAATCTAGTATTCTTAAAGGATTTGTTTGAAATCTACTTTTGCAATCTTCGCATAAACCTTCTAAATGTGGTTTTAAATAATCTTTTAATGCTTTTGTGTAATCTGTTCTTGATGTTTCATCCCCTAAAGTGTTGATTTGAACTGTAAAATCTTCTATACCTAAACTTTTTATAAAATAGTAACCTAAACTAATGATTTCAGCATCTATCATTGGTTCGTTTGAATTAAAAGCTTCTACTCCTATTTGTGTTAATTCTCTAAATCTTCCTTTTTGTGGTCTTTCATAGCGGTACATTGTTCCCATATAATAGTATTTTAAAACATCATTTCTATTTCCATATAGTTTGTTTTCAATGACTGATCTTACTACGCCAGCTGTGCCTTCTGGTCTAAGGGTAATTTGTCTATCTCCTCGATCTTTAAAATCATAGGTTTCTTTTGTAACAATATCCGTAGTGCCACCAATGCCTCTATGAAAGAGTTCACTTGCTTCAAATATAGGGGTTCTTATATAATCAATGTTGTAATTATGCATAAACTCCTCTGCTAGATTACTTATATAGGTATATATTCTTGCGTCTATATCTAATAAGTCATATGTTCCTTTTGGTTTTGTTATCATTTTATCCTCCATTTCTTTTTGTGATTATATTTATTTTATCATAAAAAGAAGAAAATAGCATCTATTTTCTTCCGGCTTCTGTATCATTTCTATGTATTCTGCTTCTAATATAAATTGGTTGTCTATTAGATTGTGTTTCTTTAGATACTGGACTTAATGAAACAAAACTTCTTATATCTTCATAGTAAAAGGATTCTTCTTCTGGTGTTTTGAGTCTTTTATCATCTGGATTAACTTTTGTTAATTCTATAAGCTTTATTAAAGCTTCTTCATCCAACTTCATTATAGCATCTTCAATTAAATTGGCAGCGGGTGTATGTACTTGATATTCCCAATCGCAGTAATAACATGGTGCAGCTTCTCCATTTTGCCTAATATGAGATGGCGCTAATAAGTGATAAGTGACACTTAATACTTCACCTCGTTCTTTTGGTAAATTTAAAGAACTTTCTTGAGGATCAGTCAAAAAGACAGTTACTGTAGTTCCATTTATGATAGTACTACAGTTATTTATTAATTCTTGTCTTATTCCTAACAACCCTCCAGCATCTATATTTACTTGATAATCTTGTCCATCTTTTGTTATATACATTTTTTTACCTTCTTTCTGTAATAATTAGTTTAGATGATAATTATTAAGGTGTCAATAATTATGCAACTATTTTATAAGTTTCATCTAATATGGAATATAAAATACAGGTTATTTTTTTATCACTCTTTTTTTCAATTATCTTTTTATATCCTAAGACTTGCTCTTCATAAGAGGACTTATCAATGTTTTTAAGTTTGTAATCAATAATAAGTATTTCATTTTCTAAAATAATTAAAAGATCTATAATTCCTTTATAATCTATATTGTCTTCTTTGTAAAAAATTTCATACTCTGGATAATATTGGGCATTTTTTAAATTGGACATGAATGGTTGATGCAAAAAGGCTCTTATTTTTTCTTTCTCATAGTTACTCGCTTCTAAAACATCGAGAGCTTTTTCTTCTCCAAAGTTTATATATTCTAAAAATGTATGCATGCGAATACCAAAATGTAAAAGATTTGCTTCGGTTTCATCAAAAGTATGAAGACTTTTAGAAAAGTGTTTTTTTTCTTCTATTTGGCCTTTTATAGCAATATCTTTATATTTTATCTTTAATGTAGATTCTTTTAATGTATCTTTATAATTTGTATCTTTGATTTGTTCATAAGCTTTTGTAAGACCTATTTTTTCTAGTTCTAGTTTTCTACTATAGGGGGTAAGACCTTTTTTCATAGATAATAATACATCTAAAAAGCTTTTATATTTTAAACGAGCACTTTTATCTATTAAACCATTAGCATTTTTTTTACTTCGTTTTTCATAATCACTTAAATTTGTTACAAAAATCATCTTTTCTTTTGCTCTTGTTAAGGCAACATAAAAAACTCTTAATCGTTCACTTATATCCTCTTTATTATAATCTATTTTTAATAACTCTTTATAGAATGTTTCTCTTTTTCCTTCATCAAATATAGGACAAATAATACCTAACTTTGAAGAAAAAAGGAAATTGTCTTTTAAGTCTTCTTTGGAAAATTCCTTTTGTAATCCAGAAAAATAACAAATGGGGAACTCTAGGCCCTTGGAGTTATGAATGCTCATAATAGATACGGCATTTGCATTATCTTTGCTATTTATTTTAAAGGCTATATCAATATCTTTTTCTTGTGTTTTTTCTAAATATTCTATAAATGTATAAATAGAATATCCCATTTCTTCTAAGTTTCTAGCTACATCTAATAGATAATCTAGTTTTATTTTTATGAATTCTATGTTTTGTAACGATAAGATTTTATTATAAATATCAAATGTTTCATAAACTTTATCTAAGATTTCACTTAAAGTGTGGTTGGCCGTATAAACTTTTAAGTCTATCATTTTTTGTTGTATATCTTTTATAGGGCAAGATGCATCATCTATATATTTAAATAAATCTTGTTCATGATCTTTAAAAAGATTAAATATTTCTTCATCATCTAGTTGAAAGATAAAGGATCTTGTTACACTTAATATAGCATATTTTAAATGCTTTTTAGCATATGAAAAGTCCTTTAGGGAATAAATCCATTTTAAAATGTTTGTAATGACATATATTTCTTCACTACAACTAAAAGGCTCTTCTTTAAAGACATTTAAAGGTATTTCTAAATAGGTAAAAATCTTTTTATATAAATCAAAGGATGTTTTTCTATCTATAATTATGGAAAAGTCTTGATATTTTGCCCTTCGATTTTCTTTTAATCCTTTATCATATACTTCATAATTGTTCGATATTTTATTTTTGATATCATTAGCTATTATAAACGCTTCGATCTCTTCTGTTTTATATTCTTTTTTTATACTACTTTCTTTATATGCGTAATCTAGAATTTCTAAATGATTATTGTTTTGGTTGGCACCTTTTTCTTCATAAACTTTATTGCCAAAAATAAAGGCATGTCCTTCATTATAATTGGCCCCTCCTATTTCTTCATCCATAATTTGCGAAAAAAGAAAGTTAATATCATCTAAAACTTCCCTTCGAGAACGAAAATTCTTATTTAAATCTATTTTTATACCTACACTTTTATTATTGTATGTGTTGTATTTTTCTTTGAAAATACTAGGGTTTGCATTTCTAAATCGATAGATGGATTGTTTTACATCTCCAACCATATATACATTTTTATGGCTAATTAAAGCTATAAAATAGTCCCCAATATCATTTGTGTCTTGATATTCATCGATCATTATTTCTTCAATGTTTGCTTTTATATTTTCTTTTATTTCTTCATTGTTTTCTAATAAATGAATGGCTAATCTTGTAATATCTGAAAAGGTAAAGGCTTTTAATTTCCTTTTTTCTTCTAATAATAAATCGTCTAACTTAAGAATAATATTTATCAATGCTTCTACAAAAGGCTTTGTTTTTTCTACCGAATTATAAAGCTCTTCAGAACTTTCATAGGTACATAAATCTAGTATTTTATCAATCATGTCTTTTAAACTAGCGTAGGCCTCTTTTAATTTTTCTAGTTCTAATGCATCAGGCTTTTTGCTTCTGGTAAAACTAATAGCTTTATATCCTTTAGCAAATAAACAATAATCATCATAAGTTTTTGCTTCTATTAAAGGACTTATATTGCATTTAACACTACTAATAAATTCTTTAGATACTTCATGTAAAGCAATGTTTTCTAATTCTTCATAAAGAGCTATTGCTTCATCTTTATAATTAGCAATGATTTGCGTATATTCTTTTATTTTTTCTTCTATAAATTCTTTTTTAAAAAAGATATTTTTATAATTTTCTAAATATTCTTTTTTATGGGCAATAGATTCTAAACTATCATTTAATTTTATACAAATATCTTTTAATTTATCATCATCTTTTACTACAAATGTTTTTAATAATTGAAGAAAGTTTTTATCTTTTTTTTGATAGAAAAAGGCAAAGGCCTCCTCTATTTTCTCTTGCTTAAGTCTCGTTAATACTACATTGTCAATAATTTTAATGTTTTTAGGTAACTTTAAAAGATAATGGTATTTTTTTACAAGAGAAAGACTAAAACTATCGAATGTTGTAATGTAGGCTTGGTCTAATAATTCTAAAGATTCTTGAAGCATAGTATTGCCATTTTCGATTTCTTTTTCTAGCTTTTCTCTTACTCTTGTTTTCATCTCAAATGCAGCGGCATTAGTAAATGTTAATACTACCAAAGACGTAATTGATGTACCTTTTTTTAACTTTTCAACAATACGCTCTGTTAAAACGGCTGTTTTCCCACTTCCTGCTCCTGCACTTACAATTATATTGGTGCCTGTTTGGTGAATCGCTTGCCATTGTTCATCAGTCCATGTGGATGTCATCGGTTTCGTTGGTATCATTTTGCACCTCCTCTAAGAATTCTAATCCTTTATATTTTTTCATCGTTTTAATATCTTTGGCCTTTTTGTAACAAATATCCTTATATTTACAATATTCGCAACTAAAACAAGTAGATTCGCCAGTAAAGCGTTTGGCTTCTATGTTAAAATCTCTTTGTTCTATCCCCTTTTTAATGTCTTCTACTTTTTGTTCTACTATTTGAAGGAGTTTGTCCATAATCGGTGTTGAAATTAAATTATTGTTTTTTCTAAATTCTCCGTCACTTTTTACTGCTAACCCTTTTATGTAACTTCCAACTTTATACTCTTTATCTAACCTTTCAATGATGTCACTTCGTTTGATTGTAAAGCCATTTAGTTTGGCTTGTTCTTGATATAACTTATCTATTGTAGCCCCTTCTTTATAGGTAGGCATTTTTTCTAATATTGGAGAAATATATGTACCTGCTATTGTATAGTTTTTAAACATTTCATGTTCTTTTATTAAGTAAAGATAATAAAAAAGTTGCATGTTTAACCCATATGGTAAATTAGATACATCTGCTGTTGTTGTACTGGTCTTATAATCAATAACAATAATATATGCATAATCTTTATCTTCACATGTTAGTATTTTATCAACTATACCATATAAATTAAATTTTATTTTTCTTTCATCACTAAAAAGAATTTCGTGTTCAAAAAATGTAGGTGTAAACATACTTCTTTTGTTTTGCTCTTCTAATAATAAAATAAGTCTTCTAATTTCATTTTCATATATAGTATTTAATAATTCCTTTTTCTCTAACGGCCATATCTCTAGTTTCTCTAATTCTTCTTTGATAATTTCGTCTAATCTTTCTTTTTCTTTAAAATATTTTTCTAAGATAGAATGAAAAAGATTGCCCACTAAAATACTAGGTGTTTCTATAAAAGGGGCTCTAACATTTAATATATTTTCGATATAGTATTTAAATGGACATTCAAAATATTTTTGCATACTGGTATAAGATAATGTACATTCTTTTATGTGCTTAAAAAATACTTCTTCTTTTATTTTTTTATAACTATTATCATAACTTTTATATTTTATTTCTTCTATACCAAAAAGATCTATTAATTCTTTTTTCTTTATATTATAGTTCATATAGTCATCTAAGGCACTATTTAATAAATAAGTATTATATACCTTATTACTATAATCATATATGTCTTTTTTAGGTATTAAAGGCCATTTTTTTAATAGGTTAGATGGGATATATTCCTTAAAAGGACTCCTTTTTTTATACGTTAAAGTAATATTGGGTAAGGACATTATTTTTTTTGTTGTTTTTTCTTCCACATCCTTGTTTTGCTCTATTGATGTTGGCATATTTAATCTTTCTTTTTCTTTATCACTATAAAAATCATCATCTTTTTTTATTTTAGGAAATTCTGTATGATTTACTCCTACTATAAAAATATAGTCATCTTGTTTAAATGGATATGTATAAAAATCTACTATCTTACATGCATCTAACATCTTTTTATTCGGTAGAAAGGTGTTTTTTAATTCATAAAGTAATATATCATAAATGTCTTTAACAATTCTTTTTTTCTGGTAATATTTATTTAAAATATTATATGTTTCTTCATAAAAGTCATGATATAACTCGTTATTACTTGGGTATTCCTCTTCTAAAGTGTTAAAAAAATTTTCTATTTGTGACATCGTCATATCTGGTGTTAACATGCTTAAAAATTTTTGCGTCCATTCATAGAAAAAAAGTGGATGTTTTTCATTTTTTTCAAAGGGTATATGAAAACAGTGAAATATTCTGTGAACTATACTTTTATAATCGTTATTTATATTACAAATAAATATTTTATTTACGGGAACATCAGCTTTTAAAAGTTCTACTATTTTTTTGGCTACTCCTACTACCTCTTCTTCTATTGTTTCATATTCATAAATTGATGGAGAAAATTCACCTTGTTCCTCAATAAACTCAATAGTACAATATTTCTCTAATTTAGATAAAAACATTTTCATTTCACATCTACTATATCCATAAACGTATACTACTTTTCCTTTAATGTATTCTAAAAATTCAGGATGATAAATGATATGTTTTTTCTCCTCCAACCAACGTTTTTGTTCTATAAGTTCTTTTTTTTCTAATACATTTATATTAGCATATAACGCTTCTAAGATTATTTGAGCATTCTCAACAGGTATCTGGTATTCTTTTGAAAATTCATATAGGGCTGTTGGGCTATAACTCCAGAAAAGTTTTTCTTTTAATTCCTTTTTAGTTAAAAATTTTGCATGATAAAAAATAGAAGTTTCTAACAATTCTTCAATAATACAATCTTTATAAGCAATAGGACTTATTACAAGACATTCATTAGCTTTTATTCTTTCTATTATACTCATACTATCACAAAAAAATTATAACACTTTTTCCCTTCAAAAAGAAGAACATATATTTACCAAATTAAAACTAGAGAAATATATCCCTAGTAAAATTTTTAAATTTCAATTCTATATGGATTAGATTCTGTACCTGATCCTCCTGATGTCTTCACGCTTGATACCAGATTGAAGGACGGACGGATGCGACCAGTATCTCTTATACTGCGGCTGTTCGCGAACCCAGAAACGACAAAAAATGCACCATACGAATTGTGTGACTCGCGGCTTATGGTCCAAAAAATGAAATCATTTTTCATCCAGTTATTTCCTATGGATTTTCTATAATCATTATTATTTCCTGTAGTATCCAAACCTTTATATGTCCAGTACGTTGGGGTTGCTGCATAATAATACTCGTTTACATATGGTAGTCCTATTTTTGCATTATATGTTGTATTTATTTTATTCGCTCCTACTTCATAGTCATATGCAGTCTTTGCATTTGAAAATACTAGATTATCTCGTATTCCACCTCCTACATTCCATGTTGTTGTTGCTATCTTGTTAGCCCATGTTGTTCCTAGCTTTGTTAGGAATGTTCCATTTAATGAGCTTGTGTTTAATGTACTGCTACTCCATATATTAGATCGATTACTTTCTGAGCCACTCCAGTAAAAAAAGTTAGGATAATTTGAAAATTCGGCTGCTGTTCCTATTTCTGCTGTTGTTGCGTATGTTGCATGTATTAGCTTTACTTGATCTCCATATACTCCTATGATTCTATATAAATTCTTACTTGGACATATACTTGCTGTTGACCCAAAGCATACATAATTATTTGGATTTGCTCCTGCATATCGATATGAGTTATCCCCTGCGCCATTTGCTAAGGATGATGTGTGATAGTAGATTCCATTTGATCCTTGGCTTGTATATTTTGATTTTACTTTCGCTGCTAATGTTGTTGTACTTGCACTGGTTGTTACACTTTTACTTACCACTGTTGATTCTCTATTATTAGTGTCTATTACTTTTACTCTTATATTATAATTTGTTTTACTTAATAAATTATTAAATGTATAGCTATTGGTTGTTGATGAGCTTGTATTCGTTACCCAAGTGCTTCCCCCATCTATACTATACATATATTTAGCTATATTATTGCTTCCTTTGGTTCCGCTAGCATTGACTGTGATTGAGTTTGCTGTTTGAGTAGTTGATGTTATACTCACTGTTGGATTGATATATGTACTTGTTGCTATTGTTTTATAGTATTCTGTTGAGTATTTATCTTCACTATCACTAACTTTTACCTTGATATTATATGTTGTTGTATCTAGTAGATTATCAAATACATATGTTGCTGATTCTTGGCCTTCACTCCATGTAGCTCCATTATCCTTACTAAAGTAATATTTGCTTACTTTGTTTGAGCCACCTTCGCTTATTGCAGTTAATGTTATTTTATATAGCTCACTTGTATGTGTTAATCCAGTTACTTTTGGTAATTCATATTCTGCAGTAGTTATACTTGTTTCATATACATTTGAATTGATTCCTTGCTTATCTTTGGCATAACTATAGACTTTATAGCTTGTATTTGGTTTTAGATTAACAAAAGTATGTGTTGCTTCATCGCTTTCTATATA
>CAOOMX010000025.1 GCA_948497845.1 uncultured Bacilli bacterium
TTGTACTTGTTGTTTCTATTTCATAATCTGCTCGAATTAAGAATCCTCCAGTTCTGGTGGTGATATCAAAACCATTTTCTACTCTCTTTAATCCGGTAATATCTTCGACTTCTTTTCCATTTGGATCTGTTACTTTTAACAATAATTCTGCTTGGCCATCAACTGTAGAGTATACAAAATCATTATCATCTATGATAAAGAAGATATTATATTTACTTGTTGCTTGATTCGTTGTATTATTCGCTTTTAATGTTGCTGTAGCGGTAGTACTTCCTTTTAGACTTTCCATTCCTTCAGCAAAATTTTCTAAACTGGCATGAATACTAATTGGATCTCCGGCATCAAAAGTCAAGGAATCTGTAGTTCCTGTTGATGCATTGATATTTGCTCCCGTCCCTCCACCTAAATTGGCTGTGAAGTAGGCATATGCTGCTCCAATAATGGTTAGTAATAATGTAAATATGCCTATTCCAACTAGTATTTTTGTTTTTTTATTTCTCACCATTCTCATACTCCTTTTAATATCGTCTAGCATACAAACGATAGCATATTAATTATAACTTAGAATTATATATTTTTCAATATACTTAACCCAGTGTTATATTTATATTATTAACAAAAAGAAAAAAAAGAATGCTTAGAACATTCTTTTAGCAACAAGGTCTATCATATACATTTGATACTACATTTTCTTCGCAGCATGTATATTCAGGTCTATATGTATGTCTGTATACATGATGATTTATGATTCTTGTATTGCAAGGCATAATATGTGGTACTTCGTAGCAAATATATCTATGGCATACATTTTCTCTTGGACATTCATATACTGGCATGCAAGGAGCACCCATTCCAGCACATGGACAGCAATTTGGTGCCATACCATCTGCCATCATTCCTCCACAATACATTTCTGAACTTGGCATAGCTTGATTCATATTTTGTGCTTTAGGATCATAGTTCATACTCGTTTTTTGTTCTGATTGCATTTCTTGTTTAAAACTTTCAAAATTCATAATTCTCTATCCTTTCTAAGATATCTTATTCCTTTTTTATTTGTTGTGTATAGGTATTTGCCTTAAATAATAAAAATATTCATATATGGTATAAGCTATATCTATAATAAATAATAAAAGAACAAGAATTGTTATAATAGAAGGTATTTTCTTTGCTAACTTCTTTAATTTAGGATAAAAAAGATAATTTAGGAGGCATGCATAAATGGTCCATATTAAAGATACTGGTACACATACATATTTTCCTAAATGTAGAGGCATAGAAGTATAATCCCAATAAACAATCCCTAATAACTTTTCAATAGATATTCCTGCTATAAATTCTAAAAGACTTAATATGATAAATGTTGTTATTAAAAATAGAATTATTCTTAGGTATTTTTTTATATTTATTTTACTTATTTTATCTCCACAAAGTAAAATAAGTAAACTTGCTATTCCATACACTATCGTCCATGGTCCATGTAATAAACTACTATTATAAGTCTTACCTATTAATAGCATAATTCCTTGTTCTAAAAGATACCCTAACATTGAGGTAATAAAAAAGAGATTTATAAAATAATACATTTTCTTCATATTCTATAGTATTATATATAAATCTATAATTATTCTACATTTGTATATATTCTGGTAACATCATCTATATCATCAAGTAATTTGTATAATTTATCATATACTTCTTTATCTTCGCCTTCTAAAACTACTTTATCTTTAGCAAACATTCCAACTTCATCTACTTCATAATCAATATTTGGTATTACTTTTTCTAAAACATCTTTCATTGGATTCATATCTTTTGGATGAACAGATATAGTTATTATTCCTTCTTCTGCTTCAAAATCAATTGGTTCTATCCCTGCATTTAAAAGCGCCTCAAAAATGGATTCTTCATTATTTCCTTTAAAACTTAATACTCCTAAATGATCATAATTGTAAGTAACTGAATTAGTTACTCCTAAAGACTTATTCACTTTATTAAAAGCTGCTCTTACCATTCCTACTGTTCTATTTACATTATCTGTTAAACATTTAATAATAAAGGTTGATGCTCCTGGCCCAAAACCTTCATATACAACTTCATTGTATTCTTCTGCTCCTACTCCTTTAGCCTTATCTAATGCTCTATTTATAATATCACTAGGTACTTGTTGCTTTTTAGCCTTTTCTATTAATCTTTTTAATGCAATATTGCTTTCTGGATCAGGTGTACCTTTTTTAGCTACCAAATATATTTCTTTTGCAAAAGTCGTATAAATCTTTCCTCTTGCTGCTCCTGTTGCTTCAATACTTGCTTTTCTTACTTCATATGCTCTTCCCATAAATCCTCCTTATATTATTTTTAGTTCTCTTACAAACCTATATGCAATATGGTTTCCTCTCATAACTTTTTTTAATATTTTAACTGTTTTAATTAATCGTATTGGATGATAAACTTCTGTATAAGGAAAATGCTCTTTGGCTATTATATATTCTAATGCTTTTAATACTAACTTTTTATCATCAACCGTTTTAAAAAACGTTTCTGCTTCCTTACGCATTCTTTTACTTATTTTTCTTGTCATCCAACTATACATCCATGATGGATATGTACTAAATATATATTTGTAACCATCTAACTTTTTTATCACTTTTAATGTATCATAATAACCTAATTTTATATTATATTTAATATCCTCTATATTTGTATTTAAGATACTTTTTAAATTGTGACTGGGTTTAATAATAACTACTCTTTTTTTATCTTTAATCTTTCTTTTTATTCCTACAGCTGCTAACTCTACTATGTATACTTTTTTATATCCTTTGTCAAGAAGCATATTTGCAGGTGAATTATCATAAAAACCACCATCCAAATAATAACTTTCATCTATAATCTTTTGCATCTTAAATACCGGCAAATAACAACTAGCTATTAAATAATCATTAAACTTTCCCTTAGAGATATCGTTTTTAAAAATATATACTGGTTTAAAGTCTCTTGCTCTTACGGTAATAAGGCCAAAATCTTTATCACTCTTTTGAATACTTTCTTCAATATTTAATGTATTTAATATATCTCTTAAACCATCTGTTTTAAAACCATGATTTAAAATAAGCTCTTTGGCATTCATAATCATATGATAAAAAACATTGTTACTTTTTTTCTGCTTACTTAATTTTTCAATATACTTTTCACTAAAGCCAGCTATTTTTCCTACATTTACATTTTCCCAAAAATGTAGCAGTTCTTTATCTCTACCTGCCGCCAACATAGCAGCATTAAAACTCCCTATACTCGTTCCAACAAAACCATCAAATTTGATATGGCATTTTTTAAAGGCAAGATAGGCACCAATTTGGTAAGATCCTCTTACCCCTCCCCCTGATAATGCTAAACCTATCATTTTTTTCTCCCTAACATAGGCTTAGCTAACCACTTATATATTTTTCTTTTTTTAGATCTTCCTCTTAGTCGTTGGTAATATTCTACTAATGTATCATTACGATAATTTATAATATTATTTAATTCATCTTTATCTTTACACACTGGGCTGTAAAAGTTCTTTTCAATAAACATCCGATTAAAACAATAACGAAAACTCACTCCATGTATTTCTAATATTTTTTGTAATAAATCTTTATATACTAAAGAATCTTCTGCACATACATTAAATATTTTTTTATTTAATTCTTTCGTATAATTTATTCCTTTTACAAACGCATATGCTGCATCTTCCTTCGTAATGTAATCCATCGTATCTTTTTTTCTTCCATGATACATAAACGGTTCGCAAGATAGATGACTTAAAACCAATGGAAGACGATAAATTGTATAATTTTTTAATTTTTCACGAATTAAATCTTCTGCTTTCTTTTTAGCGGTATTGTAATAGTCATATTCATCTAATTTAATCGGCGTCTTAACACTAGCATTTTCAACATCTTTATAAAGTGTTGTTGAAGATGCATAAAATAAATGACTTTTTTCATTATAATATGCAATTGCTCTAACAATGTTTTCTGTTCCTCTAAAATCTATTATATCGGCTAATCCCGCTTTCATATCAGCAAGCGGCAGGCTACTTCCCGCTAAATGAAAGATAATGTCATGATCTTTAACTAATGCTTCCATTAACACTCTATTGCAGACATCTCCATAAATAATATTTATTCTTCGACGATATCTTTTTAACCTATTTAGGGTTCTTTTATTTTTTAAATCTAATGCTGTTATCTCATATTTACCTTCACTTAACAAATACTTTATAATATGGATACCTATAGTACCTGCTGCTCCAGTAACTAATATCCTTTTCATTTTTCACTACCCTTCTTATATTAACGAAATCAAAATTAATATAATTATACCAATTATTATACCATATTTTGTTTCTTTTTTCTTTCTATTATTTATAACTTCTTTTAACAATTCAAAGAAGAAAATATGAATGATCATACCTAAGGTAATTGCTATAACAGCCCCTAATAGAAGTTCATTCAGCTCCCCAAAGAATCGAGCTAAAATCCCTCCAGCTAGACCTGATAAAACTAATAGAAGAATTAAAATATTCTTGTTATTTTTGTCATAACTAGCTATTTGTAAGCCAAAAGGTAAATTGTGTAATCCTATTCCTAATGTCATTAAAACTCCAGCTTTTAAGCTATTTTCACTTATATTATATAAAGCTATTCCCTCAACAAAATTATGTAGTAGTAATGCCATTAAAGTCATAAGTCCAATATGTATGATGTGTCCATGGTGTTCTTTTATATCATCCTTTTTTTCTTTATGATGATGTTCATGATGAGGAATAAATAAATCTAATAACATTAATATGGATAACCCTAAAAAGATAAATAAGATTAGCCACCATCTTCCTATTTCCCATAATTCAGGAATTAAATCTGTTACCATTAACCCAAGTAATATAACTCCTCCACTCCCTATAGATATTAAATTTAATTTTTCTTTGTTTTTAGCTATTTTATATAGAGTAATTCCAACTAGAAAAAATAAGCCACTAATTAGGGTTAGAAATAACGAAATCATGTATATCCCTTCTTTCTTATCTTATTTTACAATGAAATGCACAGAAAAAAAAGACTTTATAAGCCTTTTATGGAGTGTTTGGACACTCAGTTGTTGTAAATTTTAACGTTCCAACAAATGATTTGTTTGTATTTGCTTGTTGATCTGTATCTAAATTAACTAAAGTTACTGTTGCTGACCATGTATCAGATACAGTATTTCCTGCTTTTGCTGAAATAGTATGTATCATAGTCGTTCCACCAACAGCTGTTGGGATTTGCAATACATTATCACCAGCACTCAATGTGGTAATATCTTCATCTACAATAATGTCTGTTCCATTCTTAGTTATGGAAATTTTTAGTTCTGGAGTTCTTTCTGTTGTCGTATATTCAAAATCATTTGATGTAACATTAATTGATGCTGTATAACAATATGAAACATCAATTTCTTGATTTGCTTTTAATGTTACATTTCCTGTTGTTGATCCAGTTTGATCTCCCATTCCTTTTCCAAAGTTCGTTTGATTAGCGTTAATTACAATGGCCCCAAAGTTACCATATTCTAATGCATCACTTGTTGATGTAGTTACATTGATATTTGCACTTGCTCCTCCACCGGTTTGCGCTGTGAAGTACGCAAATGTAGCTCCTATCATTGCGACTAAAAGTGTTGCTGTAGCTATCACAGTTAATATTATTGCATTTTTCTTATCCATACTTGCTTCCTCCTATCATATTAATTATAGTATCAAATTTATATCTAAAAATCAATATACAAGTCATTATTTTTCAAAAAATATACGATTTGCAAGATAACATAAATATTCTATAAACAGCTTATTCTTTTTTTCCTTCCTTTGTTTTTAAGCATTTAAAAATGAACTTTTAATCAGTTCATTTTCTGTTTGTAAATTTTATTATTTTTTATGGTGTTGTTGGGCATTCTGTTGTAGCAAAATTTAATGTTCCAACAAATTGTTTATTTGTATTTTCTTGTTGATCAGAATCTAAATTTACTAATGTTACAGTTGCAGACCATGCATCTGATACAGTGTTTCCAGCTGCTGCAGTTATTTTGTGAATTAAATCAGATCCACCTGCAGTTGTTGGTATAGTTAATGCATTATCTCCAGCAGTTATTTCTGTAATATCTTGATCAGTATAAATAGCTGTTCCATTTTTAGATATTGTAAATATTAATTCTGGTGTCCTTGCTTCAGTTGTATAAACAAAATCATTTGAAGTAACATTAATTGCTGCTGTGTAACAATAAGATGCTTCATTATCTGCATTTGCCTTTAATGTTACATTTCCTGTTGTAGTCCCTGTTTGATTACCCATTCCTTCTGCAAAATTTTGTTGATTTGCATTGATTACGATAGCACCAAAGCTTCCATATTCTAGCGCATCACTTGTTGATGTTGTAACTGTTACATTTGCACTAGCACCTGCCCCTGTTTGAGCAGTGAAATATGCGAATGTAGCTCCTACAACGGCTACCAATAATGTAGCTACAGCTATCACCGTTAATAATAAAGTATTTTTTCTATCCATCTTTCTTATCCTCCTCTACTATAAATAATAGCAAAGCTTTTCCTTAAAAGCAATACTTTTTCCTTTATTTTTTTCTTTTTTTTATTCTAATGTAAAGTTTGTTATTTTATTGTCATTTAATGTAATTATTAAATTACTTATATCAGCATTATTATCAGTTGTTAAAATGTAGCTTGCATCTAATAGATAAGTTTTACTATTTTCAAAAGAAAAGGAACTAGAATTAGAATCTATTTTATTTAACTCCATCAATTTGTTTATTGTTGTTCCATAAGTATATGCAGCAGTTGCCAAATTCATATTTTCACTAGGAGTAAAATTTGCTCCAATATTTACTATAGATTTTTTCTCTCCATCTCTTATTGTTAAATTCGCACTATATTTTTTATTATTATGGGTAATATCAACATTATATGTTCCAGGTAAAATCCCATTTAATGCAAAAGATCCTGTCTCATTTGTAGTTGCTATTAAAGAATTATTTTGTATAGACACAGTTGCACCATTAATTGCTTCTCCATTTTCATTTTTTAGTACACCCATTAGATTGTAAGCTATTTTTGTATCCTCTGCTTCAGCAACAATTTCACTATTTACATAAAAGTAACTACTGCTTATTGAAGCTGTTGCTTTATCAGATAACCAAATTTTGACTTGATATGTTTTTGTAGCGTTTGAAACAGCTCCTAAGGTACCAAAAAGAATAGCATATCGATTATTTCTTGTATCATTTGTATCTACTTTGTATAAAGGCAAATCAGCTATTGACAATGGCCCTGCTATTAATTTACTTTCATTAGCACTATATTCATATACTGCAAATCTTATATAATCAACTGGCGTTAATTTATCTTTACTATTGTAGTCACTACGCGCTAAGAAGTTTTCCATATCATAACCAATAGTTAATACATAATTGGCATCTAGAGTTCCATTATTTTGAACATGTATGATACTTGAACCATCTTGAGATAAGCCTTCTTCATCAGATGTTGGCTGCATATCAAAACGTGTAATAGATGAGCTTTGCCCCCCATATGCCACACTCAGGGTACCTGTAGATACAGTCTGGTTATTTGTATTGGTTTTTACCGTAAAAAAGGCCGAATAAGACACTCCAATGACACATAAAGTTAGAGCTACTACCCACATGGCAATAATAGGTTTTTTGTTACTAAATATCTTTTTAATATTCTTTTTCATAGCACTCTTCCTATTCTCTTTTACATTTTAACATACTTATTTCATTTTAACAACATATGAAAAAGAGAAATTTTTACACTTCTCTTTTATCTATTTTGTCTATATCTTTCTTTTGGATCTAGTATTTTTTTTCTTAATCTTATCTTTTCTGGAGTGATTTCTATATATTCATCATTTTCAATAAATTCTAATGCTTCTTCTAACGTAAACTCTTTTGCTTTATTTAAAGCTATTGCTTCATCAGCATGAGAGCTTCTTGTATTTGTTAATTCTTTATTCTTACATGGATTGACATTTAAATCCCCTTCTTTATTACAAATACCTACAATCATTCCAATGTATACATCTGTCGATGGATCAACTATCATTGTTCCGCGATCCGTTAAATTAAAGAGTGAATATCCGAAAGTTGTTCCATCGACCATAGATATCATAACGCCATTTTTACGTCCTGTAATTGTTCCAGAATAGGTGCCATACGAATCGAAAGAACGAACCATGATTCCTTCTCCCTTTGTTTCTGTAATAAAGTTTCCACGATATCCAATTAAACCTCTTGTTGGCACTAAATATTCTATTTTAGTATATCCTTCTTCTCCTGGCGTAATACTTTGTAAAGTCCCTTTTCTTTCGTTAAGAGAGTTAATTACTGTTCCTGAAAAATCATTTGGAACATTAAGATTTACTTTTTCATACGGTTCTAATTTCTTACCATCTTCTTCTTTAAAAATAACTTCTGGTTTCGAAACGGATAATTCATAACCTTCTCTACGCATATTTTCAAGTAAAATGGATAAATGAAGCTCTCCTCTACCACTTACTCTAAAACCTTCTCCATCTGGTAGCATTTCAACTTGTAATCCTACATTCGTTTCTAATTCTTTATCTAATCTGTCCTTTAAATGACGTGATGTTAAAAATTTACCACTTTCTCCAGCAAATGGAGAGTTGTTTACTAAAAAGTTCATTGATAAAGTTGGTTGTTCTATCTCTATTTTTGGTAATGGATCAATATGGCCTTGTTCACAAAGTGTATCACCAATAGAAACATGTGAACATCCTGCAACAGTAGCAATATCTCCATAATATGCTGTATTTACTTCAACTCTTCTAATACCTTCATTTATAAATAATTTGGCTACTCTAAAACTTTCTGTTTTACCATCATTTGTAGCTAGAGCTATTGTTTGCCCTACCTTAATCTTTCCTTTGTTAATTCTTCCAATACCTAATCGGCCAATATAATCATCATAGTCTAATTGACTGACTTGCATTTGAAGAGGATCATTTTCATCTCCATTAAATGGATCTACATTTTCTACAATGGTTTCAAACAATGGCGTTAAATCTTTTCCTTCATCGCCCATATTATATATAGCATAACCACTTCTAGCACTTCCATAAAGAATTTTAAAATCAAGTTGTTCATCACTTGCTCCTAATTCCATGAAAAGATTAAAAGTCATATCCACAACTTCTTCTGCTCTTTGATCTTTTTTATCAATTTTATTAATAAAAAGTATTGGTTTTAAATTATTCTTTAAAGCTTCTTTTAAAACAAATCTTGTTTGAGGCATTGGCCCTTCTGCTGAATCTACCAACAATATAACAGTATCAACAGTTTTGATAACACGTTCTATTTCACTAGAAAAGTCGGCATGACCTGGCGTATCCACAATATTTATTTTGTAGTCCTTATACTTAATCGCACAGTTTTTAGCAGTAATGGTAATACCTCTTTCTTTTTCAATATCACCACTATCCATTACACAATCTACAAGTTCTTCATTTTCACGAAAAACTCCACTTTGACGTAATAGTCCATCTACTAATGTTGATTTTCCAGCATCAACGTGTGCAACTACTGCTATATTAATTATTTTATCCATAAAACTCACCCTTTTCGCACTTAATTGATAATAATACAAATATGCTTTTATGTCAAGAAAAAACGCTATATTCACTAGCGCATTTTCTCAAAGAAAAATTCCCTTCCTATCTCTTATGCTTCATTTGGATTTTTTCTAGCAAGAGTACTATTATTACATTTTTTAGCACAATAGCTTTGTCCATCTCTAATAATATTTGAAAAAATACTTACAATTGTAGATCTAGCTGTACTACTATCGGTGTTACTCCATCTGCATTCACTTTCAGGCACTAATCCATATTCTTTAATAGCAGCTGTTAGCTTTGAAAAATCCATATCTTTAACATCCGTTTCTTCTTCTATTACATATCCATCTACTAAATTAATCATACTTCTTCTTTTAATTTGCGGCATTATTATTCCTTGTTCTTGTAAAAACGACACTATATTGGCATCAAATTGTTGTAAAACAATGTCACCAGTTGGATAGATATTATACGCTTCTTTATTTTCGTTATAAAATCCTGTCGTTGTAATTAAATACATCTTTCCATCATCCGATAAAACAATACCATTTGCAACCGTATTAAAATGCATTTTTTCATCACTAGACATTATTATTTTTAAAAATGTTTTAGGATTGTTGGTATCATCATAAATAACAATTCCATCTTCTGCTTTATTATATTTCCACTTACGGTTTGGACAAGTTAACCCCGTATCGTTTGTGTAAAAGTCAAGTGTAAAGTTTGCTGTTTTTTTTCTTAACCCCTTTGCTTTAATATATGAGTTAGCATTATTATCAAGAGAAAAGCCTATTTCAGGTATATAACAAATTTTTTCATCCCTTTTATTTACGCCTAAAATATTTTCCGTTCCCAACTCTACAGAACCAACGTCCCCTAATTCTTTTAATGCATCTTCAGTAAATGTTTGACAAAAACGGTTCCCTAAATTTTTTTGTAATTCTCTATGAAGGTTAGTAGAACTTTTTGATGGGCAAATTGCCTTTTTTCTATCTTCATGCGAAACTGCTTTTACTTCTTGATTTAATAAATCTATTAATATCTCAAGGATACGATATCCATAATTCATTTCGTTTAAAATATCTTTAAAATCTTTTGTTGTACCAAAACTTTTTTCAACAGTCTTATCTGGAGTTATCCCATTTTGTTTTAAAAAAGCTGCAATAGCATAAAAGTCTTTACTTAAGCCACAATTTCCGCCTTGTCTTCTTATGCCACTTTCTTCCAAAAAGGCTAGTACAGCATCATCATAATAGTCAACATAAATATCACAATAATTATCTACATTTCTTCTATAATCTGCATGAACCAAAATTATACCCTCATTTTCAATAACCCCATAGATATGTACCTCATCTGCGTGAATCGAATCAGCAAAGAAAGCACGTCCTGCACAAATTCCTTCAATAGCTGTTTTTTTATAATCTTCATCACTTGCATGAATCACAATTTTTTCTTGCCACTGTGATCCTATCCAAGAATCATATTCCCCTATTGACTTATTAAAATCAATATAAAAATCATTACCATTTATCCTTGTTTTAACTCTTAAACTGCCATTAGGTAACTGCGTTGTTACCGGAAGACAAGTTATTTTTTCTCCTAATAAATTTAGCTCACTTTCTTCTAACGCAAAAGGAATCCTTCCGTTAAAAAAAGATGCTACTGCTTTACCCATTTGAACTTTCATATACAGCCTCTTTCTTTTTCGATTTATCTTAGCACAATACTTATCTAATTGCAAGAATAAAAAAATGACTAGGGCTTCCTAATCATTTTATGAGACTTTCTTTGTTTATTAATAATTTTCAGGTTTTAATTCAAAGAAACTTTGTGCATGTGCACATACTGGACATACTGCTGGAGCATTCTTGCCAACAACGATATGACCACAATTACGACAAATCCAAACTGCATCTCCATCTTTTGAAAAGACAACCTTTTCATCAATATTTGATATTAGTTTACGATATCTTTCTTCATGCGCTTTTTCTATTTCTCCAACTGCTTTGAATAAATTAGCAATTTTCGTAAAGCCTTCTTCTTCAGCTGTTTGAGCAAATTCAGCATACATATCTGTCCATTCATAATTTTCTCCATCAGCTGCTGCATGTAAATTATCTAATGTTGATGGAATTTTACCACCATTTAGTTCTTTAAACCAAAGTTTAGCATGTTCTTTTTCATTACGTGCAGTTTCTTCAAAAATAGCAGCCATTTGTTCATAGCCATCTTTTCTTGCTTGTGATGCAAAATATAAATATTTTGTATGAGCTTGACTTTCACCTGCAAATGCTGCTAGTAAATTCTTTTCTGTTTTACTTCCCTCTAATTTCATTTTGTTACATCTCCTTCTTTTTTTGTAATTCTTTAATTACTACTTAATTTTATTTCATCTAAATAAAAATTGCAAGTCATTTTAATGGAAAAGAAAAATATTTACAAAAAAAGCAAGCTTTACTTGCATTTTACTTATTCTTTACAATTAACTTTAAAGCTGTTTTTTGTTCACCATTTATTACAATGTCATTAAAGGCAGGAATAATCACTAAATTATCTCCCGTCGGAGCAACAAAACCTCGACATATTGCAATCGCTTTAATCGCTTGATTTAAGGATCCTGCTCCAACTGTTTGTATTTCTACGCAACCTTTTTCGCGATAAATATTAGCTATCGCTCCTGCTACTTTACTTGGATTTGATTTTGATGAAACTTTTAGAATTTCCATTATTATACCCTCTTTCTAAGAAAGTATATGAAAAAACAGGCTTTTTAATGCCTATTCTTTTATGATAATTATTTTTCTATTAAATATAAAGTTAATGGATCTAATAATTCTAATATGCCATGTACTAAATAGAAAAAACCTAATACTAGTACTTGTACATCACTTGTATAATATAAGTTAATGGTTGTAAGCAGTCCCGTTAAAATAAATAAAATTAATGTTATTATCTTTAGTATCCAAATGCTATTTTTTCGGTCATGATAATAATCTGCTTTTTTTAATTTAATCAAACTCATACAAATAATCCATATAAATAAGGTTAAAGCTAAGTACCAAGGCGTTTCGTTGATTTTTAATTGCCAAGATATAAGAAGTGTTATTAAACTAGCTATGGTAGTAAATAAGCCTTCATAATCTTTGTCTTTTTTGGTCAACAGAAATTGAATTAAGTTCATCAACGCATATAGCCCTAGAATTGACATAAATATAATTTTCACATTTACAATTTTAAACAATGGAAAAACTAATAATATACTTCCACAAATAATTAATATTGTTGCAGTTATTAAATCTACAATTTGTTTTTTATTCATAAGCTACCTCTTTTCTACCTTTAGTATATACCCTTTTTAGCTTTTTCACAAACAAAAAGTATACGTATTTAGTAAAAACATTTTTTAAGGTAATACATTGTCTTTACTTTTCATAACTTTTTATATGAAAAAATGTGAATTTTACTAAAATAACTTTATATATAAGGGATATATACCAGATTTTAAGCCACTTTTACTACCGATTTACTACTTTTAAATACAAGATAGATTTTAAACAAAAAATATGCCATCTTTCAAGATGTTACTAAATATGGTAAAATATTAGTAATTGGAGGAATAGAATATGAATAATTATAATTTACTTAAAAATGATAAAGAATTAAATAATATTATTGATTCAATAAATAAAGTTAATGAAAATAATTTACTAGCCTGTCATGGAAGATATCATACTACATTTGTAATAAACACTATTGAGAAATTACTATCAATACTTAATTTCGAGGAAGATATCATAGAATTAGGAAAAATTGCTGGTCTATTACACGATATAGGTACAATAGAAGGTAAAAAGGGACACGCATATCGAAGTAGTGAAATGTGCATACACTTTTTAGATAAAACAAACCTATCACAGGAGAACAAAGATACAATAATTCATGCAATTGAAGACCATTCAAATGGGAATGAAATAAATAGTCCAGTTGGGGCAGCCCTTCTACTTGCAGATAAAATTGATATTTCAAAAAATAGAGTTTTAGAACTAGGAAAACAAGATCGATGGCATAGCAACTTGTTAAATATTGAAGAAACTATTTTAACAGTTGAAGATAAAAATATAATAATAAATTATATTGTAAATGATAAATTTTCTAGAGAAATATTATCAGAAGAATGGAAAAAAGGAATAACAATTCCTATTAAAGCTAGCAACTATTTTGGTTGTAATTGTATTTTTCAACTTAATGGAAATATAGTTGATTTTGCTTAGAACTATTTGAGCAAATAATTTATAATTGGGTTTTAATATTATTCTTTAAATTTTAAATTCTGCTACATGCTACATGCTTCATAATAAGGGTAATACTATGCCTTATTATGGCGAGGACTTTAGTGGCTACGCCACTAGTCTCGCTTATAATATTTTTAACTATTATGTCATTGCATAGTAGTTTTTTTAAACATTTAAATCATACAAAAAATCAATACTATAAAATTTACTACTAATTTACTACTTTTGAAAGTGAAAATATAAGAAATTATAACAATATATGTGATTATCTTCTAAAAATAAAAATATCATAAACGCTTATAAATAAAGGTTATAAAGACATTTAAGAACTTATAAAAGCTTACCTAAAAAGTGCCATATTTTTACTATAATCACTTAAATTTATATTTGATACTCGTTCAATAAAGGCTTCTACTGCTAAATGAATGTGAAATCCTGCCATTATTAATCCTTCTTTATCTTTATAATATTTTTTTATTAAAAAAACTCCTTTTTGAGGAGTATCATTAGTTCTATGGTGGCTCCAGCGGGAATTGAACCAGCGACACAAGGATTTTCAGTCCTCTGCCCGTGATCTCCTGCGTGACAGGCAAGCGTGATAGACCACTACACTAACGAACCATCTTTGGTTGCGGGAGTAGGATTTGAACCTACGACCTTCGGGTTATGAGCCCGACGAGCTACCAGACTGCTACCATCCCGCGATAATATTTTAATGGCGGAGGAAAAGGGATTCGAACCCCTGCGCCGGTTTCCCGACCTGTCGGTTTTCAAGACCGATCCCTTCAACCAGACTTGGGTATTCCTCCATGTTTTTTCCACTGCATTTTGATTATAGCATACTCTTTATTTTTATGTCAACAAAAATTTTACTAAAAACATTCAAAAAAGTACTTGAAATTATGAAAAAATCATATTATAATGAAATGGTCTTAAACATTTAAGACAGTGCCTTGCCCAAGTGGCGGAATAGGTAGACGCACAGGACTTAAAATCCTGCGAGTGTAATAACTCGTGCCGGTTCAAGTCCGGCCTTGGGCACCAGATTGATAGGAAACTCGAACTTTTATGGTTTGAGTTTTAATATGCCAAAAATTAGTGTATAATGTTTATAGAAATTAATTTAAGTTTTGTCAATTTAGTAAACACACTTGCATAATGACATAATCATTGTGTGTACCCTTGATATAGAAATCATGATTTATAATACTTGATAATAACCTATTATATGAGTATAATGTAAGTAGTTAATTTTTTAAAAGCAATGACAGGCTTGGCAACCTAACAGCTATATACAAACCAAAGAGAACAAAGTATGGTGGAACAGCGTTATAATACGCCCATACAAATTTGTTCTCTTTTTGCTTTTATAAGGAGATGATTAAGATGGAAAAATTAACAATGGAACAAATTTCTAATTATTGCAAGCAATATGGCTTTATTTATCCAGGAAGTGAGATTTATGGTGGTTTTGCTAACACATGGGATTTTGGGCCTTTAGGAAGTAGAATGATTAACAATATTAAGGATTGTTGGAGAAAAAGATTTGTAGGGCAAAGAGATAATTCTTACGAAATAGATTGCGGTATTATAATGAATCCTAAAGTTTGGGAAGCTTCAGGTCATGCTAAATCATTTAATGATCCACAAGTTGATTGTAAAGAATGTAAAAAAAGATATAGGGCTGACAACCTTATCTCATCCGTTTCTCCCGATGTTAATCCAGATTTAATGACTTATGAAGAAATGAATAAATATATTAAAGAAAATATTAAGTGTCCTAGTTGTGGGAAAAGTAATTTTACTGATTTAAGAGAATTTGACTTAATGTTTAAAACATATAGAGGTACAATTAGCGATCAAAAAACAGAAATATATTTAAGGCCTGAAACTTGTCAAGGAGAATATATTAATTTTCAAAATGTTTTAAGAACAGCTAGAGAAAAACTTCCCTTTACTATTGCACAAGTTGGTAAAAGTTTTAGAAACGAAGTAACTCCTGGTAATTTCTTATTTAGAACTATTGAATTTGAACAAATGGAATTGCAAATTTTTTGTAAACCTGGAGAAGATGAAGCAATATTTAATTTTAATAAGAAACAATCAATGAAATTCTTAACTGATTTAGGAGTAAATCCTGAAAATCTAAGATTTAAAGACCATGATAAATTAGTTTTCTATGCAAGTGCTGCAACAGATATCCAATATAACTTTCCAACAGGATGGGATGAACTTTGGGGAATACACAATAGAACGAATTATGATTTAACACAACATTCTAAATTTTCAGGTAAAGATTTAAGTTATCTAGATTCTGAAACCAATGAAAAATATATACCATATATTTTAGAAACTGCTGCGGGTGTAGGAAGAATGATGCTTGTATTCTTATGCGATGCTTTAAAAAAAGAAACTTTAGAAGATGGAAGCATTAGAGATGTATTAAAGCTTCATCCAGCATTAGCACCATATAAAGTTGCTATATTACCATTAATTAAAAAGGTTCATTCAGAGAAAGCCAAAGAAGTTTACAACAAATTGAATAATTATTTTATGTGTACAATGGATGATTCATCCTCTATTGGTAAAAGATATAGAAGGCAAGATGCGATTGGTACTCCTTTTTGTATTACCATTGATGATACCACATTAGAAAACAATAAAGTTACTATTAGAGATAGAGATACAATGGAGCAAATCATTTTGAATATTGATGATATTCCCTATTATGTTATTGAAAAAACTATGTTTTAAGTATTAATTAATTACAATATTTATGTTATATTATAGTTAGTTAAGTTTATTACTAACTATTTCTTTTGTTCGAAAGGCGTTATGTACCTCTTTTTTCAGGTACCACAAAATATATACTCGCCCCTATGGTTCGTTTTATCTTTGCCTCACTTGCGTATGCACTTGAATTGGGGGCTAAATTTTCTAGTGATGGTTCAGGACTTCTGAGCCTAGATTTAAAAGAATACGATCCAAATTTATATGATTATTTAAATAAAAAGAATGATTGATATCAAAGTTGAACTTTTAAGACTTAGAATAGGAGTTCGTGTTTGTTTATGCATAAATCTATGATAGAATATTTATAAAAGTAAAATTAATTCTGTCACTTTATAAATATACTAGTATTATGACATAATCATTATAGGTCTATAGGTTGTAATAGTTAACGGAAATAACTTAGAAAAGAAAGAAGGTAGTTACATATGAGAGAAACTTTAATTAATAATTTTTTAAGAATTTCTAAAATTCCTAGAGAATCTGGACATGAAGAAAAAATAGCTGATTTTTTTATTGACGTTGCTAAAGAAAACAATTTATATTATTTTAAAGATGAATATAATAATGTATTAATTAAGAAAAAAGGTACTAGACCTTCTAAGCCCATAGCACTACAAGCGCATTTGGATATGGTATGCGTTAAAAGCAAAGATAGCGACCACGATTTTAGAAAAGATGGAATTGAAGTAGTTATCGATAAAGACAAAGTAACTGCCAAAGATACTTCTTTAGGAGCAGATCAAGGGGTTGGACTTTCTATTATGTTAACTCTTATGGAGGATAAAAGTTTATTACATCCTGATTTAGAATTCCTTTTTACTACGGAAGAAGAAACTACTTTTAATGGAGCTGTACATTTTCCTTATTCTAAACTTACAAGTAAAAGATTAATCAATCTTGATAGCGCAACAGATGATAGTATATTTATTGGATCTGACGGAGATATTTGTAATGAATTCGTTTATCACGGAGATCTCATAGAAAATGATTTACCTAGTTATCAAATTTTAATCGAAGGCTTTCCTGGTGGAAACTCTACTGAAGAAGTAGCTTTATCCACTAACAATGCTATTACTACTATGGCTAGGTTATTAAAGCATCAAGACATCTTTTTAAAAAGTATAAATGGAGGAACTAGTGAAAACGATTTAGCTACATTTTGTGAAGTTGTCATTAGTACAAATAGTAATGTGACGACTATTTTTAAAGGATTGAAAGCTAGTATTAAAAAAATCGATAATAAAAAAGCTTTTTCTAAAGAAGATACCCAAAATATATTAAATGAAATATTAGATTTAAAATGTGGATTTATTTCTAATAATGCAGCATCAGCTAATTTAGGATATATTAAAACTTCTGGGAATAAAGTTTCTATTTATTATGTTTTTAGAAGTATGGACGAAAAAGTGTTAGAACAAATTAACAATGAAAGTAAAAAACTAAATAATCAATTTACGATAAATGAAATTTATAGAGATTCAATCTGGAAGGTTAATTATCATTCAGAGTTATTAAAACAATACAAAGAATTGTATTTTAAGGAGTACTCCGAATATCCTTTAGAAGGAGTATTTCATGGCGGGATTGAGTGTTCTTCTATAAAGGATCGAATAGATGGATTAGATATTATTTCTATTGGATGCATTATAAAAAAATATCATACTATAGATGAAGTTACTTTTATAAGTTCATGGTTGAAAATATGATATATTTTCAGGAACTGAATATGATTAAAACAAACATAGTGACATATCATATTTTAACTAAATTCTTAGAAATCATTTAATTTAGTAAGATATTACTACATATACTTTACAATTATATTATTCTTATGTTATTCTTTATTTGTAGATGGAAGGAAATTATTTTTTCTTCCCTTTTTTATTTATTAAAAAGGCACCAAGTTATAAGCTTGGTACCTTATATGTAGTAATATCATCATTACTACACTATTATTATGTATTATTATTTATGTTTTATACATAAGAAAGGTATTTTTATGAAAGAAATTAATTTATATATTGATGAATCTGGTAATCTTGGGCCTGGAATGGGACGCTATTTTTTAATTTGTGCTCTTGAAATAGATCAAAAGCATGCTAAAGGGATGACTAAAAGGGCTGGAAGAATTATAAATCGCTTTAAAGCCAAATATAACATACCTAAGAAAAAAGAAATAAAAGGAAGTTTGCTTAAATTAGAGCAAAGAACGGAACTTCTTCATAGTATTCTTTATCGCGAAGCTAAAATACGTTATATTGTTTTAGATTTAAAAAATACTACTATGTTACTAAAGAAAGCTGATGATAAAAATGCTTGTTATAATTATTTAATTCAATTAATTGTAAAACAATTAATCGTTGACTACCCTACTTTAGAAAAAGTTAATCTTTTTTTAGATAATAGAAGTGTTAAAATTGGAAATAGACTCTCTTTAAAACCTTATTTGTATAATAAACTCGTTTTAGAAAAACTAGAGACTGATGAAACTGTTAAAGCTATCGAGTTTGTTACGAATTATATGGAATCTGAAAGTTGTTATTTGATTCAATGGGCAGATATTCTATCTAATTCTTTATATAAAAAGTACAATTCTAATAATACTACTTTTTATGAACTTATAAAGCCCTATCTTATTTTTGAAAGTAAATTTCCTACTAAAAGTTTTGGTAAAAACAAAGCAAAAGAATTGACACCTATATATTAAAATGTTATATTTTTGTTATAAAGAAGTGGCATATAAGCCTTAAGTGATTTATCATATGAAAAGGATATAAGAATTATATATTTAATTTAGTCATTTAAGCTCTGCCACATCTTTTATTTATGCCGCTATAGTATAATGGTATTACAAATCCATGGTAAGGATTAAATCAGTGTTCAATTCACTGTTGCGGCACCAGATTTAAGGATAACTCGAACTTTAAGTAAACTATAGGAGTTCGAGTTTTAATATGTTTTAAATTTTGATATAATATTTTTGGAAATGCATCGTGAAAGGTGAACTATATGAAAAAGAATTTAGTATTAATAGGTGCCTCTGACTCGATTGGAGTTCCTTATACGAAAGATAATTATGATCATAAAGGTTTTTTTGAAATGATTGAGAAAGAATTATTAAAAAAATATAATGTTATTTCAATTAATTGTTTTCATATGTCTACTAACAATGATAATAGATATATTGATAGTTTAATTTCTAATGATATATCTTTGTTAGATATCAAAAATTCCCAAAACCAAATGCTAAAAAAATGTAAATATTCAGGTATTTATCCTTATTTAGAGTTACCCAAACACTTTTTAAATCATTATAAAACAAATGATGCAGATGAGAAAATTATAGTTAAAAATTATATTAAAAATAATGATACTATTTTTATTTATTCCGCTTTTGTAAATGATTTATTAAAATCTAAAAATTTGAGTCTTTTTAAATTATTAAGACCTGGGAAAATAGAAAAAGAATTAAGAAAAGTAAACATAGACAGTGTTCTTCATGATTTAGAAAAAAATATTGAGAAACTAATAACTACGAATCCTAACATTAAAATCTTTATTATTGGATTATTTATTCCCACAAAAATCTCGTATATAAGGAAAAGTTTAAAAGAGTTTATTTTTAATGTTAATAATTCTTTTAAGAAAATATCTGAAAAAAATGATAACGTAATTTTAATAAATAATCATAATTTATCAGCAGAGGATTTTAATAATATAGACTTTCATCCAAATAAAAAAGGTCA
>CAOOMX010000026.1:0-8162 GCA_948497845.1 uncultured Bacilli bacterium
ACAAATTATCTAGAATCTGATTTAGAAAAAAATATTATAGAACATTTAAAAGAGTTTTTATTGGAACTTGGGAAAGGTTTTAGTTATGTTGGGAATCAAGTAAGATTAACTTTGGAGGAAGAACATTTCTATCCTGATTTAGTTTTCTATAACAGACTTTTAAAGTGTTTTGTCATAATAGATTTAAAAATAGGAAAAGTGACACACCAAGATATAGGTCAAATGCAAATGTATGTTAATTATTATGATAGAGAAATAAAGCAAGATGATGAAAATAGAACTGTAGGAATATTATTATCAACAAATAAAAATGAAACTATCGTAAAATATACCCTACCAGAGGATAATAAAACGATATTTTCATCAGAATATAAACTACATATGCCAACAGAACAAGAATTAATTACTGCTGTTGAGGAAGAAAAGAAAAATTTTGAGTTAAATGAATAAATACAATTATGGCGAATTCGCCATAATTAAAAGATAGATGGAGGAGTTAAAATGAAGTTTTATGTAGGTTCAGGAATGAAAAATAGTGAATTAGTTAATTACTATGCAAAAGTATTAAAAGAAAATGGTTGGGAACAAACCTATGACTGGGTAAAAAATATTAGTGATGATGTGTCTGTTAATGATATGATAAAATACGCTACACTGGAATCACAAGGTATTGTTGATTCAGATGTTGTTGTTATACTTTTACCAGCAGGAAGAGGAGCTCATATTGAGTTAGGAATGGCAATGGCATTAAATAAGAAAGTATTTTTATGTTCTGCTGCTAAAGAAGAATTTAGCTTTGAAAATACTGTTGCTTTTTATGAATTATCTAAAGTAGTTAAATTAGTGGGAACTGCTGATGAAAATATAAAAGAAATAATCAAATTATAAGAATTGTATATTATATGAGGAGTTGATAGAATGCTTAAACTTATTGATGCAGAAGAAAAATACCTAACAGGATATAAAGAAGCGTACATCTTATCTTTACAGGAATTAGAAAAAGGAACTATTAAAAAGCGTAATTTATCGTTCGATAATCCTGATGAGATTGATATTATACAAAAATTTAAAGATAGTAGAGATAGGAACAAGTTAAAACCTAATTACGTTCCTTCTTATGATTACTTCCTTGTTGATGATGATAAATTTATCGGAAGAATAAGCATTAGAATTGAGTTAGCACCAACTTTATTAAATTATGGTGGAAATATTGGTTATGGAATTAATCCAAAATATTGGAAGATGGGATATGGAACAATTATTTTAAAACTTGGTTTAGAAAAATCCAAAGAATTAGTATCACAAAATAAAGTATTAATTACTTGCGATGATGACAACATTGGATCATACAAAATTATAGAAAAAAACGGTGGCATTTTAGAGAATAAAGTTGAAAATACAGATGAGGATGGAACGTTTTTAACAAGAAGATATTGGATAAATATAAGATAAGTTATCAAAATAAAGGCAATGCTAAAACTAGTATTGCCTTTTAAAGTTTTTCTACTTTTGAATTATATTGATAGATTTTTGAATGCTAGAAATCTGCTCATTTAAAAACTCTGTAAAATCATAATAACACAATCTATTAAGTTCATTTGATAATTTTGATAGATTGCTAGAAACTATATTAAGAGTTATATATAATTCTTCTAAATCTTTATTCAAAATTTTATTAGTAGAATAGTCCTGAATCAACATTCTGAAAAACTCAGATTGCGACAGTTTTGATTTATAAGATTTTTCTTCTAGCATTTTCTTTTCGTTTTCATTTAGATAAACATTGATTTTTATATGTCTTGTTCTCATTTTTAAAAATTCCTTTCTAATTTTAAGGGTATGGGATTTCCCATAAATAGAAAACGTGCGGGAGTAGGTTTTCAGTGCTGGCTAGGACATAAATCTTAATTTGTCCTCACACATTTTCAGTATAAATTAGTTCCTTTAAAATCACTTCTTCTGCCATATTTTTATAATTATTCATTCGTTTTACCCATTCAATTTGGTTATTTATTTTATTTTTTTCAGATAGTAATTTATCAGAATTTTTGTATTGTTCCATTAAAGAATTTAATCTATTTTCTGCTTCAATACTAACTGAAACAAGATGATTTGTTAGTTCATTTTTCATTAAAAGAGTTGTATAAAGTGGCTTATTATTTTCTTTCAGATAGTGTAACCTTAAATAGCCATACTTGTTTATTTTTTCATTATTTTGTTTTTCTATTGTTAAATTCGGTAATAAATAATCACCAACTTTTGTATAGTTTAATTCCATTTTTTTATCTCTCCATTTCTTTATTCTTAATATTTTCTTCGTAAAAATCTACTGATTTTGTTTTGCTATTGTATTTAAAATATCCTTGTTCATTGTTTTTATCTACAACTTTAATAGTAAATCTATCAATTAAAATTACAACAAAATCACTAATAAATAATTGCTTTTTTAGATAATCAAGAACTTTAAATTGTTCTATGGTATCTACTTGATTCTTTAAAATATTTTCTTTCGTTAATTGTTTCATTGATAACTCCTTTCATTTTTAATTTGTTTTGACTACTTCTTTTTTAGGCACTAATAATGGAAAATCTTTAGAAACATTGCCCTCAAAATAGGGACTGCCAATTATACCATCTACATAGAAATGACTATGTGCTTTAGCGAAAAAATCATCTACAAATTCACTTGAATATTCATTGCTTGTCATTTTTAGAATGGATAAAACGTCATAATCTTTTTTCTTGATTTCTAATTCTTCTTCAGTTATTCCATTTAGATATTTAATACCAACAGTATCATTTTTAAGAACAATGTATAAGTATTTAATAAATTCATCAGTAAATTTTATATATTTAATATCAATGTCCTTGATCTCTCTACATAATTTACAAGTGTAGGATGATTTGATTTTAAAAATAAATATCCTGAATTTTGAGGTTTATTTATACATTCTATTAACAATTGAATAGATATTATTTCTGCATCTGTCATTTTTGCTTTTTCTTTATTTTTTCTATTCTTTACTTCATTAGGAATGCTCTCTTCATATAGTTTTTCTACAATATTTAAAATTCTTTTATAAAGTTCTTCTATATTTTTCGGTTTTGTGTTATTATCTACTAAATCATTCAAAAAATGGTACTTCCTTTATATTATTGTTCAAATATAAAGTACCATTTTTTGAATGATTTTTCTATTTTTATAATTTAACTAGCACAACCCGTGATATAAATATTAAATTATTTACATCTTAAAGTATACTTGTAATTTTTCTATCTACTTTTATTGTATTGATTCATTTGAAATATTTTTTTACTATTTGGAAAAATATTTTCGATTATTATGTTCTTCATGTGTAGCGTTTGTCCATTCTTTCATCTTTTCTGTCATAATTTGAATTTCAGTGTTTACTTCAAAATTATCAAAATAGTATAGGTAAGCCTTAAAACCAGTATCTTTAGGTTTATTAAAATAATCTATTACTCTAGTTGGAAACATCAACTCTTCTATTATTTTACTTACAATTTCTACATCTTCTTCATTTTCTACAGAGATTCTAAAACCTATAATATCTGGTAACTCTTCTAAAGACACTTGATAACCTTTTATATTAGAAAATAATCTTTGCTTAAGTTTTAATTTATCTACACTTTTAACTCTTCTATCCAAAGTGTATGGTCTACCATAATGCCTATCTAAAATACCTATTATTTGTACTTCTAAACTTTCCATCGAATGCTCTGCTAAAAGTTGTAATTTTTCATCTTCTTGACTCATAATGATTTCTCCTTACTACTATTTGTACATCACTTTGATAATCTAATTATACTACTTTTTAATGAGTTTTAATAGTGTTTAAAGTAAAAAAAGAGAACTACTTATCAAGTAATTCATCACTTGCAAAACTGACTGAAAAACTATAATTCAAAGTCATCTCGACCTTTATCTTTATGTTTATCATTTTCTTTATTCCAAACATAATCATCTTTGATTGATTCAATGGTGTCATCACTAAATATTCCATGTTCGTACATATCTTTTGAAACTTTCCAATAATCTTCTCGTTCTTTATCTTTGCCGAACATCTTATTTTTGATGAATTTTACTAATCTACTAAATAGATTTTTGAAGTAATCGACCATTTCTTGTAGGTGTTTATTATCATTTTTTAACTCTTTAATCTCTTTGTTTTTATTATTAATATTTTTAGATAGAGTATCAACTTTAAGAGTTAATGCTTTATTGTTTTTCAGTCAGTATTTTAATCTTTTCTCTATTTTCTTGTAATTCAGTATCAACATTATTTAAAGTTACTGATAACATTTCAGTCTTTTTAAAATCTTTGTTAGTATCTTGTACCTTATCAACATATTCAATGATTTTATTTCTATCACTTTCTGAAATAGTGTAGGTATTTTTAACTATTGGTGCTTTTTTTAGATTATTGATAGTATCTTTAATATCATCAGTAGTTTTATCAAGTTCACTAGATTTTTTACTAGCAATTTCTAATGCTTTCTTATTTTTATTAAGTTCTTCTTTCATTGCTTGATAATTAGTCATATCTTTAACATTTATGTCCTTATTTCTACCTTTTTCTTTTTTCTTTAAGATATTATTAAGACCATATTCTTTATTAAAACTAGCAATACATAAAGTTCTCATTTTATCTTGAATAGTACGTAAACTATCTCTAGTAAAAACATCACCTTTACCAACCTGTTTAGACATACCGTTTTTGTTTTTATATTTTATAGGAACACCTACAATATGAAGATGTGGACTTGTTTCATCATAATGAATAATAGCACTCGCTATTTTGAAATCAGGTACTAACTCTTGTAAATCGTTAAGTTGTTCTTTAAATACATTAGTCATTTTATGTTTAAATTTATCATCTTTTGTATCCCAGTATTTCTTATCTCCAAGTTCTATAATAATCTCACAAGCAAGATCGTTTTTAGTATTATCACTTATCTTTTTAAAGTAATCAGTAATCTTTCTATCATTTCTACCTTTGTTTTCTTGCTCTTTGTTATACTCAAGTCTTGCTTCTTCAAATTCTTCTAAATAGAGATTTTTAACATCTTCATAAAGTGAAGTAGTGCCTTTTATTATTTCTATAAGTTCACTATTATTGTCATACTTACGATAGTTATGTTTATCAACTCTTGATAATTGTTTTGCATTTTGGATAGCATTATTTGATAGAGAAGTAGAACCAGAAGCATTGTTCTTTGCCATATTTTTTGATGATGGTTTTCTATTTTTATCACTACTTAAATGTAGTGAGTAAGACAATTCGTTCATAAAATATCAACCCCTTATTTATCATTAAAATATTTTCTTGCATCTTCTAAAGTAGGGAAGAACTCTTGATTCATCATTGCATTAGAGTTTGGCTCAATGTAGGTACAAACAATATAGTGATTAAAACACTTATCAGCATAGATTAAATACAAGTTTTCTTTCTCATCAATTAGATAGCATTTACCATATTTTAAATTATAAAATTCTCGTTTATATTCAAAGTCCATATATAAAATCACACTCCTTATTTTAAACTTATTTTGGCTTCGTCAAAATGTTTAACCCCCTAGGAATTTTGTCATACTAACAAAATACGGGGGCTAAGGCTCGCCTTAGAATCCGAAATTAACTGTCGTTAATTTTATAAGTAGAAGAAATTAAGCATAGCTAATTTCTTCATCATATTCATATAATTCATTTAGTACTTTTTCATTAGCAGGTTTCACTGCAATAGGAGTAGGCTCTTTACTAAATACTACTGCATCAGCTTTATCTGGAATATACTTGAAGGCATTTTCTTCATCTACTTTATATATTTCATTTTCTCCTTTAACATATAAGACACCGAAGTTATATTCTTTCATTTCAAAGTTAGGATCAAGATGTCTATAATCTTCTAAAGGGAATATTCTAATAATCGCCTTATTATCTTCAAGAAAATTAAAATAGAAAACTTGGTTTTGAACATTGTAAGCAACTTCTATATAGCCAACATCATAGAATTGTTTTAATCTCATAATATGCTCACATACTTTATCATCAGGTAAATAAGTGCTAACTCTTAGTGTTCCAACAACATTTCCAAACAGAACAGGTGTATTCACTTCTAAATATCCATTATCATATAATTCATTCATTGGCTTATAGATTGTTTCTCTAAATTTAACAAATTCAACTAAATATAGTTTGTGTAATTTCTTTAAAGTGATTTCATCAACATATCTCATAACGAAGTCGGCTTTTTCTTCACGAGTGAAGTCTTTCCAACACTTATTTACTTCTTTATATTTATCTGGGTATTTAACTTTATTAATAAAATCTATATCTCTCTTAACTAGAATATCTTCTGGAGTAAATCTTAATTCATCACAGACTTCTGTTTCAGATAGTTTAATTTCCAAATCTTCTATATTTTGTTGTATAATTTTAATTTCTTTGTTGCATTCTTCTAAAGTAAATACTTTATTGATATATGCCTGTTTAATTCTTTCAAATTTTTCTTTTTGTTCTTTAAGTTCTTTTTCCAATTGTTCTTTAGGATTTTCAATTTTTTGTTTTATCATAGGTAAGAAGAATTGATTAACTACTGAATCATATTCTACAATTTCATCTATGAAGTCATTCATAAATTCTTCTATAATTTCTTCTTTAATTGTGCATTTACACTCTGAACAATAATAGTAGTAATAGACATTACCATTTTTCTTTTTCGTTGCTTTACCACCTAAAATACGATTACATTTAGGGCATTTTAATTTTTGTAAGTATATATAAGTTAGATTTCTTTTATAGGCTCTCGAGTTATTTTTCTTTTGATGTTGGCATTCTTCCCATAATTCTTTAGATACAATAGGCTCAACAACATTTTCATAATAAGTAGGATGACTTGTTCTTTTACCATGAACAAAGTCTCCTTTGTAAACTTCATTTTGAAGAATATTAACGATTGTAGAATCTCGCCAATTTGTTTTGCCTAACACTTGTTCTTCATTGAATAAATTATTTATCTTTTGATAGGAATAACCACTGTGATATAAGTCAAAGATTCTAACTATTATATCTTTTGTTGTATGGTCGATTACTAGCTTTTTATTCTCATGTTTATAACCTAAACAAGCCCGATGGGGAATATGACCTTCTTTTATTGCTCCAGCAAGTCCATCTTTCGTTCTTTCTGATGTTCTTTCAATTTCATTTTGAAATACACTCATCATTATTCTTGAAACCATTCTTCCGTTAGCGTTAGCTGTATCAATCTTTTCATTAACGAAAGCAAGGTCAACATTGTATTTCTTAGAATAATCCATAAGAGCTTCCCAATCTTTCATGCTTCTAGTAAGTCTATCCATTTTATAGGCAATAATCATGTTTATTTTGCCATTTTTACCATCTTCTAACATTCTTTCAAACTCTGGTCTATGATTACCTGTTTTAGCACTAATACCTGCATCAGTATAGTAATCTATAATTTCATAATCATTACATTTACAATAAAACTCTAATCTTTCTTTTTGTTCAGGTAATCCAAAACCATCACGAACCTGATCTTCTGTACTAACCCTTAAATACAAACCACATACTACTTTTTCTCCTTTTTCATTCAATTCTAATTTCATCTCCCTTTCTTATTTTAAATTCAAAAAAGAGAAGTAAAGGTAATACTCAAAATAATACTTTCACTTCTCTAAACTACATTGTAAGACTCTTAGTAACTAGGTTACCATCTATATTAATTATACAACTTTTGGCTTAAAATGTCCATCACCTGATAAGCTTGGTATTACTTGATATTATTGAGATAATTTTCTAATTCTGTTAATTTTATCTTGTTTGATAAATTCTTAATATAAATATCATTAGAATAATTAAATGCAAAGAATGTTATATCTTTTATGATAATTCTATGAGGTTCTACATATTGCAAATTAGATTTATCAATTTTACGAATACTACCATTAATAAAAGTAGGAGTAGTCTTACAAAAATTACAAATAAATTCTAACCTTTGTTTTAAACCTTTTTCAATTTCAATTTCTTGCTTAATAATGTTAATCATAAACACCATCCTTCCTTTAGGATGATTTCTTTGTAACAACAAAAAAACCAATCTTTCGATTGATTTCTATATATC
>CAOOMX010000026.1:8172-20103 GCA_948497845.1 uncultured Bacilli bacterium
AAAGGAAAAAATGGAAGAATTTTTCGTAATTTACGGTATTAATGATAATATTGTTGCTTTATGCGAAAATTTAATTGAATTAAGTTTATTTGTTAATAGACCTGTTCGCGAACTTAGGTATAGATTTAAAAAGAAAAACACTTTTCAAATTCAAATACCAAAAATATTAAATATTTATAAATATAGATGAGGTGTCGTACCTCATTTTTTTGTATGTTATTCTTAAAACATAGAGAGGAGTATTAAAAAAATGAAAGTAGATGCTTATGTGGTAGAAAGAATTTCGAAAAAAGGTAGTCCATATGTTGCCGTAGAAGTCTTTCTAACAAAAGATTATAAAAAGCTTTGCTTCTTAACACAAGCTGAATATCAGTTATATAAGCTTGAACAAGAAAAAGCAAGTAAATAAGTTTTGTTAGCAACTAAAGTAAATTCACCTCCGCTTTAGTAAAACGCGATAGCCATTAAGATGTTTGTGCTTGATCTTAAAATTCGTATGAAAGGAGAAAAACAACTTGGGAGATACAACAACAAATACGAATGCATTTGACTTTTCTGCCGTTAAAAGTGGTATTGAGAGCGTTTTAGGCGTTTTCACTGCTAACTTGACTGTAGCGAACATTGCTTCAGTTTTGGGAATTGTAGTTGTAGCTTGCTTAACCTTGTATTTATTTTACTGGGGTGCTCGAAAGGGTATTGCAATGTTACAATCAGCATTCTCTGGTCATGGCTTTAGAGTCTAATAAGGGGCTAGAAATAGCCTCTTATATTTTATAAAAACGAAAGGAAGGTTTTATGGAATTTATATTAAGTTTTATTTTATCATTTGTAATATTTAAGTTTTTAAATGTCGCATGGTATAAAATAGCAAATTTTTTTAAAAAGTTATTTAAGAGGAGTGATGGTTGATGGATTTAACAGAAGTTTATTTTGAGATGATGACGTTTATTAGACCTGTGCTTATTATAAGCGGTATGGTTTCATTAACTTTAGCTATGATTGTGATGTTAGTTAATATGTTAATAAATGCTTTTTGTGGTAATGGTTTTAGAATTGGAGGTGTTAGATAGTGGTTATAGTTAAGATTATTGTTATTTTATTCTTATTATATGGTCTTTTTCGTTTTTGGAAATCGGCTTTAGAAGAGCATGAGAGTTTAATGAAATTAAATAAAGCTAAAGAAGAATTTTACGAAACTATGAAGGAGTATTATAAAAGTGATTTGGTTAGATAAAAAATGGTTATTAAAAGCAATGAGTTTACGAAATAATATAGATTTTAATAATTTTACTAAGTATGAATTAGTACAAATATTAAATTATTTAAGATTAACATTTTTGTTTGATGAGGTATTAGATGATGAAGAAATATAATGTAAGTTTAGTTAAAAATGGACAATTGGTTTTGAGTTTTATCACATATGATAAAAAAGTAGAAAATGGTTTATTAAAACAATTTAAGAAATTAAAACGTCATTTTCGTATTGATGAGGTGCAAAAATGAGCGATAATGCTAAAGAAGTATTACTGGTACTTATTATTATGCTTAGTTTATTTTTATTATTTTTTTCTTTTGCTACTGCACCACTTTTAGAAGATTACTTTACAAAACGTGAAGAAATTTGCGTATCCTTTTATAAAGATAATGGTTATGTGTTAGATAAATGTAGTAAATATACCGAAAAATTGGAGGCTTTAGAAATTGAGACGCAAGGACATTAAAGGCGAAGTAAATTTACTCGGATATCTAAAACATAGAAAATTATTAAAAGAGTTAAACAAAGGTAAATTTCCTTATCACGGAGTGTATAGCTTTTGTGGAAAACAAGGAAGTGGTAAAACTTTAACGGGTGTTAGAATGATAAGCAATATATTGCTTGATTATCCAGATACATATTTAGTTACAAATGTTGATATAAATACAGATATACTAACTCACATACGTAAAGAAAATATAATAAAATTTACACGTTATTATCAATTATTTTTTAATTATAATAAGCCTGTTATTTTCTTTATAGATGAAGCTCACATTTTATTTAATAGTTTAGAGTCAAAAAACGCAGATGTAAATATGTTTCAAGTTATATCGCAAAATAGAAAACGTCAAAGAATTTTTATTCTTACTAGTCAAGTATTTAGTAGATTACAGCTCGTTATGCGTGAGCAAATAAATACAATAGTAGATTGTAAAACATATCTTAATTTTCTTACACATTGTGTTGTTTATCATGATTTTGAAAAACAAAAAGATGAGCTCGTAGGAAAGAAAGAGTTTGGAGCATTTTATACTCATAAAAAGATACATTACGATATGTATAACACATATCAAGTTATAGATTTTAGTAAAGATAGTCCGTTTTGGACGAATATAAAGGAGGATATAAAAGATGGATATTATCAACAATATGAAAAATATATTGAAGAGAATTAGTTTTTGCCTAGTTGCAATTGTTTTTTGCGTGAGTGCCACGGAGGTGGCCCACGCAAAAACAATTTCGAATAATTTCACATATTTAGATAGTTCCAGATTAGATTTCTTCGAGAATATATTTCTTAGATCTAATTATACTTCCTATCTCTTAGCTACAGAAGTAACTACAAGTGGTTATAGTAGTTATACTTATTACTATTATTGCTTAAGTAATGAACAGATAGATACTTCCAATGTTTTATCTACTACTTTAAATTGTGATGAAATGTATCGTTATTATCGTAATACAAGTAATGATTATATTATAGAAAAAGTAAATGATAATGAGTTAAAGGTTAATAATTCAATATACTATGCTAATTCAGTAGAAACTAAAGGTTTACCCTTAAAGGCTTATCTTTTAGCTATTAATATTGGTATATTTTGTATTTTCTTAATTATTGTCCTATTTAAGTTATTTGGAGTGTAATTATGAAGAAGATAGTATTTTTATTGATATGTTTATTTAGTTTTGGAATTGTATCTAAAGCTGAGCTTATTGGTAACGAAACTATGGCTGTGACTTTGGATGGATATACAATTCCAACTTATTATGGAATAGCTGGGAATTCAACTACAAGTGTAAGTTTTCGTTTTATGTTTGAAGATCCTGAGCAATTTTCTGCTATTAATCCCCAATATGTAGTTCTTTCGATTTGTTCTGGTGCTCCAATGGATAATTGGTCCTTAACAAATACGAGCAAAAATTCTTCTTGGTTTGATGAGTTTTTTGACGTTTACGATACAAAGAAAAGATGTAAAATGGGAAATGATGGTACTGGTACTTTGATGTATGCCCAATTTCATATTGGAAAATGGTCTATACAAGATGGCTTAGGTGTTGTTGTTGCTTCACGTTTACATATGACAAATCCTTATTCTTATCCAGTCCGATATGATTTTAATAATGTTTATTTAAGCACTGATGATTATTTGGCTACATTAACCATTAATCAAGGTGTGGAAAACGCAATTGAAGATACCAATCAAAAATTAGATGAAGCTGAAAAGACGAGAAAAGGTATTCTTGGTACTCTTCAAAGCGTTTTTAGTAAGATAGCTGATTTGCCTAGTCTTATTTGGAATGCTATTAAAGGTGGATTCGAGGCTATTACGAGTGGATTAACTGCAGTAGGTAATTTGATTAAGACGGCTCTTGAAACACTAGGTAACTTCTTAATTGAGGGCATTAAAGGTTTATTTGTACCTACCGATGAGCAATTATATGAGATTATTCAGGACGCTAGCAATTTATCCGAAAACTTTGGTTTTGTTGGAGAGTCTGTTGCATTCTTTATAAATATATTTACTGCCCTGCTTGGTATTGTAAATGCAAATGGTTGTATTGAATTACCAGAATTTACTATTGGTGCTACTACGTTATTTGATAGTTTTACTTTTTGGAATGCACAGAATGTTTGTCTAGCTGATAACGCTATTTTGAGTGCTAATATCAATACTATTCGTACTGTTACTAGTATTGCGTTAGTTTGTTTATTCTTGAATTTTGCTTCAAGACAATTCTTTAGCATTTTATCTAAAAAGGATAGTAATGATACATCTATTTATGCTACGGAAGTGGGTGATTAGTTTTGATTATATATTTATTATTAAAAGCTATAATGACTATTCTAGGTGTTATTGCTAATATTCTAGGTGGTTTAATTCCGTCTTTTCCTGGTGCGATTTCGTCCGTGCTTACTTCAATTTCTACTATGATCCAGGGTGGAATTTCGTTCTTAAGTTATTTCTTTTATGTACCCGTTATTGTTGCCTTAATTAGCCTTGTTATTTCTTGGCATGGCTTTCGTGTTATGAAAGATGCATTAATGAAAGTAATTGGTCATTTTTTAGGTAACTAGTAATTTATTTTTATGCCGAGAAAACTTTTCGCAATGGGCATAAAAGTGATAGGCTTTCAGCCAAAACGACTATGAGACTTCTTGCTTCTCCTTCCTCGTGAATAGTCCCGTTTTGCAAAGTCGTTAAATCATTTTTATGGGGTCCCATTGCAAAAAGGAAATTGGAATAAATTAAATTACGTAATTTATAAAAAAATTTTTAAGGGGATTAGGTTCCCATAATTGCTTACTACGACTAAAAGCAATTATGGTGTCAGGTGTCAAAGTCGTAAGGGAAGGTGTATTTTATGAAATTAAATGAAATATATATAAATAATGAAGATTTATTTTTTGCTACTTTGCGAAAATATCCATTTGAAAGTTCTGATAGTGGTTCTGTTTTTTATTCAAATGAAGATTGTTCTTCTAATATTAGAATTTGGCATTTCGGTGCTATTACTATTATTAACCCTAATATGCATATTAGAAAATTGCTACAAAAACTTATAAAGGATAATATTATAATTTTAGATTGTCCTTTGGAAGAGTTTTTGGATAATCTACCAAATATTTGTGATAACCGGAGTTAATTATGGAAAAATATAGATCTAAAAGTTTTTGTTTAATTCTTTATGAAGAAGACGAAACACACAGAAAAGCTATAGAAAAGATAAAAACATCGTATGATTATGCAATTATTTGTCATGATCGAGATGTATCAGAAATAACAGGGGAGATTTTAAAGCCACATTATCATGTAGTTTTACGATTTCAAAATGCAAAATGGAGTTCTGCGCTTGCTGAAGAACTTGGTATCACAGATAATTATTTTGAAGAAGCTAGGAGCTTAAAAAGAGCATTGTTATACTTAATACACTTCTATGATGAAGATAAGTTCCAATATAGTGTAAAAGACGTTTCTGGTCCTTTAAAGAAACGATTAGAAGAGTTTGTTAAAAATGACGGCAAGTCGGAAAGTGAAAAAGTACTTGAAATATTTGCTGAAATAGATAATATAAAAGATGAAATAAAGTATAGTGTCTTCGTTAAGCATATTGCAACTATGGGTTATTGGGATACTCTAAGACGTTCTTCTAGTTTAATTATTCGCTATCTTGACGAACATAATAAAAAAAGATTATAATTGTTAAGAAAGGTAGATGATTTGACAAAAAATAGAAAATAATTATAATATCCTCCTGAGGTGAGGAAAATGAGCTTCCAGGAAGCTTATGATGAGTTTAAACTATTTGCTGCAAAACGGCAAAAAAAACAAAGTTTTGAATGCTTGAACTATAATTTTAATGCTAATATTTTATCTTTTTTTAAAGATGATGATATTTTTAGTATTAATGCTACTTCTATATTTGAGTGGCAAGATTATATTTTACAAAAGAATTTTTGTAATAATCATAATAAGAATTTATTTAGTATGTTAAAGTCTTTTTTAGAATTTTGTCATTTTAAATATAGTTTAAATCTTGATTTTATGTTAGAAGTTGTTCCTTTTAAGCCAAAAATTGAAGATGTAAAGCATGATTTTTATGATTTGAAAGAATTTAATAAATTTATTAAATGTGTTGATCATGTTGTTTATAAGCAATTTTTTAATTTAATGTTCTTTTGTGGTACTCGCCCAGGGGAGGCTATGGCATTAAAATTTAGCGATTTAAGAGGCGACTATATTTCTATAAATAAAACTATTGATGAGCATGGAAAACGTGAGTTAGGTACTCCAAAAACGTTTTCTAGTAATAGATTGATTGCTATTGATAAAAAATTAAAAAAAGATTTATTAAAATTATATGAATATTATTGCATTAAATATGGTAGTGAGTCATTAGATTACTTTATATTTGGTGGAAATAAGCCACTTTCTCCAACTACTATAAATAGATACAAAAAGGATGCATGTTTAAAGGCTAATATAAGGCCTATTAAATTACATGAGTTCAGACATAGTCATGCTACTTTATTACTTAATAGTGGTATTTCTATACATGATATATCTAAAAGACTTGGACATAGTAAAATAAGTACAACTTTAGATATATATACGCATTCTAACCAAGAAAAAAGAGTAACAAGTACTCTTAATTCAATGAGATCTAATATTTTTGTTTGCTTGAACTATAATTTTAAAAATATTATCTCTTTATTTAAACACTTGTGGAAAACATTTTTTGATAAAAAGATAAAATATTGAACTAATAAAAATAATTATAATTATTGTTGTTACTAATTTTTTTATCTTTTCTTTCATGTTTTCCCCTATGTTTAAAACTTTTGGAGCAAGTGAGCAGAATCGAACTGCCGTCTCAACCTTGGCAAGGCACTTGCTAATAATTACATTCTACTAAATATTTTAACTGTTGTAAATAGTTTTACTGTTGATTTATCGAGGAAAATCAATAAACTTCAATAAAATGCTTAGTAAAGTTTAATTATTATAAATAGTATCAAATATTAAGAATTATTAATCTAAATTTGTAAAATTGGTACACGTTTGGTACACGATTTTTTATTATGATTTTTTGCTTTCTGTTACATCTAAAAATATAACTTATTTATTTTTTGATGGGTGAAATTTTTTCCCCTTTTTCCCTTTTTCCCTCTACATATATTATATTTTATTTTTATAAAATTTTACTCGTATTATTATTTATCAACTTAATGAGTTGTGTAGCAAAAAAGGAGTTACTTTTTGAAAAAGTATGAGTTATCTTTCCCACCATGATATGTGTCTATTACTTTAATTTATGAATATATATCAGAACCCCAAAATAATAAAAAGGAATTAGGGGTAAAAGGAAAGTAGTATGAAATTTATAATAAAAAATTTAGTTAAAGCAGATGATAAAGGCTTTAACTATGAGTCTTGAATTTAAGTATAAGAAATATTGTTATATCGATCCATTCGATATGGTAAATGTAACGTATATGGGAAATATAGTTGAAGCAAAAAATATAAAAAATATTAATACAGAATGTCGAATATTAAAGTTAAAAGATAATAAGTTTAAAGATAAAGCAACTGGAGAAATAAAAGATTGTAAGAAGCAAATAGAAAATCGTAGTCAAGGAGATATCTCCTTAAGAAGAACTAGAAGAGATATAGGAAGAGTTATAAATACTAATTGTAGTAATGAAAATATGAAGAGATGTATGTTTGTAACATTAACTTATAAAGAAGCTATGCAAGATACAAAAATACTTCAAAAGGATCTAAAAATATTTGTTAGAAAGTTTAGATATCATTACGGTCAAGATATACAATTCATTATGTTGCTAGCACCACAGATAAAAAGAAAAGATGCATGGGCGTGGCATATTCACACTATATTTATTTTTCCGAAAAAAGCACCATTTATTGATAATAGAGATATACAGGATCTATGGGGTCATGGTATCACTAATAGTCAATACAAGCTCTACGATAAAATCAAAAATCTTGCTGCGTATTTTATAGGTCATTTAAGAGATATGCCACTAGAAGAAGTAATAAAAGCAGGTATTCCCTATGATGAAAAAGATATTAAAAAGGTTTGGATCAATTATCAAACTGGAGAAAAGTTAGATAAGCCTCTTCTTATAGTAAAAGGTGCTAGAACAAAGTATTATCCACCAAATTTTAAAATACTTCGTAAGTCAGAAAAACTTGATACACCTAGAAAGGAAAGAAAAAAATATCATGAATTAAGAAAAGAAGTTGGGTATCGAATTCCAACTTCTAGTAGTACACTCCAGATTATAGATAATGAAAATGGTTGGAGTAATACAATTAAAACCGAGGAGTACAACCTTAGCATAGGCACTACTTTAAAACCTAACGCAAGAGATTTGAAAGCAATTAACTACATCAAACAACAACAAGAAAAAGAAATGAAAAATTTTACAACAGACGAGCTTAATTTCTAATTGTTTGTCCTATATTAATATATACGATTTGGGAGTGTAACAATTTAAAGTTATGCTCTTTTTAAATGATTAAATAATATCATTGAATATTTAGCGTTTATTTTTAGTTTTAATACGCTCTAATTATCATTTAAGTGTAATTGATGTAGAAAGTATCAAATTTGCTAATTTGATACGTTTAAAGAAGTATTTTAAAAGTGTGATTATTCTTACACATTTTTCAAATGTGTAAGTGATAATTAAAAGATTTTTATATATTAATATGAAAGATGTATTACTAGGGAGTCAAATGGAAGATAAAATTAGAAAGTTAGAACAAGAAAGAGATTATATACTATCTATTACGGAAGATAAAAGATTAAGTAAGAATAGCACTATTCATTCTAGAATTAAATGTTTTTATAATAGAAGAATTAGTATGTTAAAGAAATACGGTGTTGAATATGTCCTACAATTAAAACAAGTAAGAGATAAGATAAACGAAACTAATCAAAAGAAGTATGGGTCTAATTCAATTCTAGGTAATAAGGAATTCCGTGAGAAGTATGATATTAATACCAACTTTCAAAAACTAGAAGTAAGAAGAAAGACAAAACAAACTAGTATTATGAAGTATCGTGTATCACACCCTCAAAAGAGTCCTATTATTAAAATGAAGATAAGAAGAACTAATTTGTTAAGATATGGTACTCCTAATGGTAAAGGTAAAAGGAAATGTTATGATAATAAATGATAGAAGCAAAGGAACTATAATGAAAAGTAACAGATTATTTGAAAAATTAGATAAATTGGATAGTTATACTGTTGAGGATCCTAACGAGGAAATCACAGTAGACTGTATACAGATTTTTAGTAGAAAAAAACGTTTATGCGTTGATTTATATGATCTACCAGATAAATCACTTAAAATATTCAATGTTAACGATGTTATATTAGGATATATCTATTTTCAAAAAAGTAATTGCAATAATGCTTACGACGAATTATTTGGTAATTTCAACAATGATTCGGAAAGTGATAAAATTAGTAAGGTTTCAATACACTATGTGAATGAAGATTTAATGACTATTAATGTTAGTTGGAACTCATTAATATATGAATTAGATAGTGGTTACAATATTCTATTGTTTATGGGAACTCTATTTAATGAAAAAGGAATTTAAAATGGTAAAGTTATTTGAAGATGTTCTTAATTTGTATAGTGATAACCTAAATCAATTAAGTGAAGAAAGAAGAAATAGATGTCAAAAGTTAAAACATTTTGTTAATAGTGAAAACAAGTTAAATGAGGCTAATATAAAAGATTTAGTTGATGATAGTAAGAGTACGGACCCTAAAAGAATTGAACTATCTAACACGATTTATAGTGTTTATAAAGGTGTTGACTCGGACGGAACTTTGTTATTTGAAAGTGATAGTCAAACTAGAAGTGGTATAGTTCATAAGCAAAGAATATTTTATGAGGGTTTCTTTAATCTACTTGATAAGGTTGATGAGAACGAAGAAATTACAGAAGGAGATGTAATCAATATACTAACTGGAGATGTCTATATTGACTGTAATTGTGAATCGCATCTATATTGGGGTTTTGCTTATAAGGCATTTAAAAATGATTATGGTTTAAGAAAAGAAACAAGAGAACCTAAGAAAAATAATGTTTCCTTGAATGGTAGTGCTTGTAAGCACGCTTTAAGTGTTTTGAAGTTAATTAATCAATCAAATACTTTATATGAAGAAATAGCAAAGGATCTAAATGTCCTATTTCAAAAGTATAAGAAAAGGAACAAACTTGAATTACGATAAAAAAATTTTAGATATAATTAAAAATGAGGTAGCAACTTATTATCATATACCTATTGAATATCTTAATAGGCGTATTACAAGAGATGAAAGAAAGAAAAACGTTACAAATGCTAGACAAATGGCTATATATTTATCAATTGAGTTAACATCAATTGATAGAGTTATTATAGCAAATTCATTTGGAATATATGATACTGATACAACAAGTGCAAGAGCATTTATTATATATCTTTCTGCTGATTTTTCTGAGTATTTTAGTAACCATGACAAAAATTTGGAGATAGTAACTAATAGAATAAAATCAATATGTGAGAAGAAGATAAAACAACTTAAAAAATAATGGGTATAGTGAAATACTACGCCACTAGAAAATATTGATAAAAATTAGAATAGCGATGTGCTATTTTTTCTCTTTCTATAGGATAGTATTAATCGAAAGAGAGGTTTTATTATGGATCAAGAAACAGAACAAGAAAGTTACTTGGATAAGAAATTCGGTGAATATTACGAGAACTACGATACGTATATGAAAGCCTATGTTGTTCCTGAAGTATACGCTAGACAGTTAGCAAGCTACTTTTATAGAGGTTTGTTAGTTGCAAATGAGACTCTAACACAGTATGTTGGAAGTATTGGAGATGCTTTTAATGTTGGTTTTGATTTTGAAGAAATAAGGGATCGTGTAGAAGAAATACTAAAAATAAAATATAATCTTGAAATTACTAACGATAAGCCTTTAGAAATGAAATTTTGGAAATGGTTATAAGTTATGGAAAAATTAGAACTTGATGAGAAATATATTTTAAAAAGTATGATTAGTTTAGGTCATAAATATGATACCTATAAAATATTTACTGATTTCGTAACAATGGTAGCAATCACTATTAATAATCGGTTAAATTACAGCGGAGAAAAAGAACAACAATATTTAAAAATTATTAATCAGTACACCGAAGAAGAACAACAAATATTTATTAAAATGTTTGCTAGCTTAATTAATGGTTTAGATAACGTACAATTTAATGATGTTTTAGGCAAAGTATATGAGGAATTAAATTTATCTAATAAGTTTAAAGGACAGTTCTTTACTCCACCTCATTTATGTGATTTAATGGCTAAAATTACACTTGATAAAGATGTGAAAGAACAAATAAAAAATAAAGGCTATACTAGTGTAAGCGATCCTGCTTGTGGATCTGGCAGATTGTTATATTCATATTTAAAAGAGATGTATTTAAACAATATCGATTATAGTAAAAAGGTGTACGTTGAGGCACAAGATGTTTCTGAACTATGTTGTTATATGACATATATTCAACTAAGTTTGTATGGTGCTAATGGCAAAGTAGTTATCGGAAATACACTTTCAAATGAAATTAGAGATGTTTTATATACTCCATTTTATCTTATATTTCCTATAAAAGAAAAGATATAGAAATGTGAAAATCTATATCTTTTAATTTTCTTTAAATAATAGGTAGATTGGAATTTGTAATGCATCTGCTATCTTACCTACTGTTTCTATTGAAAATGTTTTATCTTTAACAGTACTCTCAATTTCTGAAATAAAATGCATTGAAAGTTCGCTTAGATCTGCTAATTGTTGCTGTGTTAAATTTTTCTCAAGTCTATATTTCCGTATGTTTTTTCTACATATATCGTAGTAGTGCATGCTAGATTTTAATCGTGTCATAAGCCCCACCTCTCTGTAAATATTTTCCCATTTTTACAAAGTAAAGTATTGGGGTGAATGGCACTATACAAAAACGTTTTTTTAGTGTATAATATTAATGAAAAAGAGGTGCATTTTATGAAAGAAAAAAATGATTTAAAAAAGGAGAAAAGGAAGAAAGGAAAATTAAAGAAAATTCTATTGATTATTTTATTAATAATTGTA
>CAOOMX010000027.1 GCA_948497845.1 uncultured Bacilli bacterium
TACTGCTTAGACTCTCTTTTTTTACTTAGTCCTTGACAAAGGGTTCATTTTAGTTCTTTGTATACTTTTATTTTTCCTGCTTCATTCATGCTAGCCAAAACTATCTTTTCTTCATCATGAATATTTAGTTTTTTTAGTTCTTTTTTTAACCATTCTTCATCTTTCCCTAAATCTTTTAAGTTTTTTTCTTGTATATCGCCATCAATAATTAGTGGCGTGCAATATGTTTGTTTTGCTAACTTTGCTTTGATGTTTAGCTTAAAATCTTTAGGATTACTATTTTGATATTCTTCTTTTGGTAAAAAACTTATTTCTCCATTTGTTTCTAATATCGCATAATTGATTTGACTTATATCATAATATCCCTTTAATCTAGCACTTTCTATTAATTTTACAATAGTTACTTTACTTGTCTTTAGTGCTTCATAATTAAATTCTCCACTCTCCATTAAAAATACAGGAGTTCCATTTAATGCTTTGTTGATAAGTGGACTTTTTAGCGCTAGCATTGATAAAATATAAGCAATTAACCCGAAGGTAAGGATAGCTACAATTCCATTAATAAAATGTTCATTCAAACTAATAATGGCATCTGCTGCTATACTTCCAATCGTTATACCTACTACATAATCATATATCGTTAATTGTGATAATTGCTTTTTACCTAATATTTTTGTTGTTACAAATAAAATAAAAATAGCAATTATACTTCTTACTATAATCATTTTTAATTCGTTTATATCTACCATTTATACTCACCAATTATAGTATGTTTTCTTTTTGCTATTTTAATACTTCACATATACTAAATATAATCCATTTGCAGGCATTACTGTTAATTGTCTTTCCTTATTTGGTTCATTTAGCATCTTAAGTATATCTTCTTTTTCTATTTTGCCTCTTCCTACATCATAAAGAGCCCCTACTAGATGTCTTACCATATATCTAAAAAAGCCAGTTCCTAAAAAATCAATAATTATTTTTCCCTTTCTTTTTTTTACATGAATATTATAAATATGTGTTTTATAATCTTCTCTATATCCACTAGTAAAATTTTTAAAATCATGTGTTCCAACAAATACTTTACTTGCTTTCTTCATCTTCTTAACATCTAATTTATAAAAACAAGTAAACATATAAGCATCATTTCTATTCTTTTTATCTAAATTAATAATATATCTATACTTTTTCTTCTTAACATCAAATCTTGCATGAAAATTCTTAGATACTTTTTTTATTCTTTTTATATGTATCTCATCTTGTAACAAATCGTTTACCTTTTTTTTAAATCCCATAGGTATCTTTTTATCTATTACAAAGTGTGCTTTTTGATTTAAAGCATGTACACCTTTATCCGTTCTACCACTAGCTTTAATGAATACTTCTTGCTCTAAAAGATTACTTAATACATTTTCTAATGTCCCTTGAATACTTTTAGCATTTTTCTGACGTTCTAATCCATGAAATAATGAACCATCGTAACTAAATGTTATTAAATATTTCATGACTTAATCCTATATATAGCCTTTATTAAATCATTAATATCTGTATATTCATCTAATCTTACTCCTAAATCTTCACATCTTAAAATAAAATCTATTATTTCTGGCGGATCCATTTCCATGTAAATAGTTGGATCAAACATACTTGTAGAGGTATACATTACATTTTCTCCATTCGTTAAATAAATATGATCTACACAGTTTAAAAAAATTTCCGCATCCTTACTGTATAAAAAAATTTGTTTGTTATATGACGTTATTCGTTTAAATAATCTTTTAAAGAAATCTAATTCTTTTTTAGTCATTCCTTTTGAAAAATCATATAATTTTATTTCTTTATCTTGTAATTTACTTGCTAATAAAACTTTATTTTTATCTTTACTAGATAAATCTTTATATTTTTTATTCTTTATCTCTGTACTTAAATTTACCATTTTTAACGAATCATCTGTTCGATATGTTACTAACTCTTCTACACTTTTTTCTTCATCAACTTCTTCTTTTTTATTGCTTATTATTCCAATAATTCTTCCTTCTAACTCCATAAGTCATTCACCAGCTTTTCTATGTCATCATATATTTTATTTGTGATTCCATAATATTTTAGTTGTGTTGATAAATCCACTACAAAGGGAAGAGAAAAACCTAATCTTTTTAATATTTTTTCTTCTTTTAAGACTTCCATCGTTTTTCCTTCAATCACTAAATTACTTTCATCATAAACATATAAATAATCAGCATATAATATTTCTTCTATAAAACTTGTTATATTAATAAAATGCATATTTCTTTCTCTTAATATTTGTAATATTTTTTCTTTTTCTATTTTGGTATATCTTCTTAAGCAATCATTAAATACTATTCTTTTATTAGGGTCCTTCTCTATTTTCTCTTCTAACTCTTTAAATGTTAGGTCATCATTAAAAAAAGGATATTCACTTACTTTTTCTAATAATTCATTATCTATAGATGTACTTATTATTGCATAATTTAGAAATTCATTTAATTGTTTCATAATAATCTACCACTCTGTTTTCTTCTAAAGACTTTTTAACATCTATTATTCTTTGATTTTTACTTCCTCTAAATTTGCAACTTAAACTCTTTTCACTTAAAATAAATGGTCCATCTATTAATACATCTATATTTTCTAATAAATCTTTCAATTTAGCATTTTTTACAATTGCTTCATAAGTAAATCCTGTGTAACACCAAACATTTAAACCTATTTTTTTTGCATATTTTGCGATTTCGGTTGCTGCTTCTGGCTGCATAAAAGGATCTCCTCCCGATAAAGTTATTCCTTTTTGAAACTTTAAATTGTCTAGTTTCTCATAAATTTCTTCTATTTCAACTTCAAATCCACCGTTTAAATCATGTGTTTCGGGATTATGACATCCTGGGCAATTATGTGTACACCCTTGAAGCCATATAACGGTTCTTAATCCTTCACCATCTACTATACTATCACTTTGCAATTCTGCTGCTAATCTTACTTTCATTTTTTCTACTCCTTGCTATTTTGGTATCTATTTATTAATTCATTTATTTTAATAAAATGATGATTTATTCCAGATTTTCCTATTTTATAATTTGTTTCTGTGGTTATAACCGTTGCTAATTCTTGATAGGAAAGTTCTGGATATTTATAACGGTATTCAGCTACTACTTGTGTCTTTTCATCTAATAACGTAAATAATTCCTTTTCTTTTAAATATTCTATTGCTTCTTTTTGCTTTAATCCCGTTTTAAATGTTTTTTCTTGATTCGCTATCTCACAATTGTTTAGTCGATTTACCATATTTTTATGATCCCTATATATTCTTACATCTTCAAAATAGAATAATGATGATGTAGCTTTAAACCTTTTAATTAAATCACTAATATCCTCACTGGCTTTAATATATACTATTGTTTTATATCCCCTTTTCGTTAACTTAGCACTTAATTTAAAGCATTGTAATAATGCATGTATTTGCTTAGCAAGACGCTCTTTTGAAGCAATAAATTCTAAATGATATCCACTTGTCTGAGGATTCGATACATTTCCTATAGCTAAAAATGCTCCTTTTAAAAAAGCTATTTTTTCTTCATCTGAAACTAACGATTTTACTTCTATAGTGGGACCTAAATTCATCGTTTCTTTTATACGATCTATTCTTTCTTTAATACTTAAAATATAAATTTGTTTTACTTTAAATCTCTTTTGAATTCTAACCGTGATACTTGGATTTACACCATATATCTCTTTTAATTCTTTGTATATCCTTCTGGTAACAGATGCGTTTTCTAAAGTAAGTAATATTTCATCATTCTTTACTTTGGCTACACGATTTAAAAAAGCTATAAGTTCAAATCTATCTTCGATAGGGTTTATTTCTAATCTTGCTATTTCTTCTTTCAAACTCGTCGTAAAAGTCATTGTTCTTCATCCATTAAATAAGAGAAAATTAAATAGGCTGTTTTTAACGAATCATGTCTATATACATTGTCTTCAATAGTAAATAATTTATCTTTTATAATCTTTATATTGTCTTTAAATTCATTTTCATCTAATAATACTGGATCTTTTTGTTCTTCATCAGCATATTTTGCTGCTAGTTTACTACTCATTACGCGGTCATTTGCTATTACTACATCAATGGCATTTTCTCCTAAATAGGTTTCTAATACATCTATGTGGTCTTTAACGGTATAATCATCTGTTTCTCCAGGTTGCGTAAATAAATTACATATGTACATTTTATCTGCTCTTGCTTCATTGATTGCCTTTACTAATTTTTTATCAATCAAATGAGGAGTAATACTTGTTAAAAGACTTCCTGATGAAAAGATTATCAAATCAGCTTCACTAACAGCTTTGAATACTTTGGGATTTACATGAATTTCTTCACTGTACTCTAAATGCTTTATTTTACTAGCACTTTTGGTTACCATTTCTTCTCCATATACTCTTTTATCATCTGTTGTTATTCCAATCAAATCAACATTGTCTTCGGTTAAAGGTAATACAGTTCCTTTAATATTCAACAACTTTGAAAGTATTGGAATTGCTTCATCAAAACTGCCTTGTAAATCTAATAAAGCATTTAATAATAAATTTTTCAATGAATGGTTTCCTAATGTCTTTGATTTGGTAAATCTATAATTTAATAAATCTATTATTTCTTTGTCCATATCTGACATGGATAACATAACTTTGGTTATGTCTCCTACTGCGGGGATATTTAATTCTTTTCTTAAGCGGCCTGTGCTTCCCCCATTATCTGCTACAGTTACTACTGCTGTAATGTCTAGAGGGAATAATTTTATTCCTTTTAGTAACTGTGATAAACCACTACCACCACCAAATATAACTATTTTTTTCATTTTTTCATCACTACTAAAGTTTATCACAATAACTAAAAAAAGAGAATATTTTCATAACATTTTGGTTAATTCTCTTACTTTTCTAAAAATGGTAAATTTGATCTTTTTACTCCTCCATTGACTTCATAACAACTATCTATTATAAAAAAGGCCTTTGGATCAATCTCTAAAATCCTCTCTTTAAATAAATAGTAATCTCTATTGGGAACAACACACATTATTAAACTTCCTTTTGAATGTGAATATCCTCCCTTTGTTGGCAAGATTGTAAATCCTGATTCTATTTCTTCTAAAATAGCTTTTTTTACTTTTTCTTCCTCTCTAGTAAAAATATAAAATAGTTTACTGTCTGCTATTCCAAACATTATTTTATCTATAAATAATGTTGATAATATAAGGATTATTGTAGCATAAATGGCTTTCATATAACCAAATATAGCTGCTCCAAAAAGAATTACTATAATGTTTACAGCCATCAAGCCTTTGCTCTCAGGAATACGTAAATATTTATTTAATAATTGCATTAGTACGTCATTTCCTCCAGTTGTATATCCATATTTGTATATAAGACCATTTCCAACACCATAGGTCACTATAGCAAAAAGTATTGTGATTAATAAATCATCTATTGGATAGTTCGTATTTAAGTAATTTGCTATTGGGGATGTAAGCGTTATCATAACAGGATATAATATAGAACCCATTAAAGTATTTTTTGTCTTTTCTTTACCTAAAAATATAAAACTTACAATTAATAAAATGATTGTTGATATATAGATAAATGCTGTTGCGTTTATTCCAAAAAGTTTCTCTAAAGCTATGCCTATTCCACTCATGCCTGCTACTACAAAATTATTAGGTAGTAAAAACATATTATAGCTTAAAGCAAGGAGAAATACTCCTAAAACAAAAGATACTCCTATAATTAATATTTCTTTTATGCTTTTATTCTTTGCTTCTTTTGCCTCCACTAGACTCACCCTACTATAAATTATATAGCAAATCACATTTTTTGACAATTCTAAAAATATATTTCATATACTTTGATAGAGGTGAAAATTTTATGAATGGTAATTATTATCAAAATCCTACATTTCCAACAAATAACTATCAAACGCCACCAGGAAATATGAGTGTAAGTGAAGTTAGTATGCCTATGGAACAGAGTTATATTGAAAATATTTTAAGACTTAATAAAGGAAAAAAAGTTAAGGCTTATGTATCTTATCCTGATAGCTCAGCTTGGCAAAATAAAGTTTATGAAGGAATCATCGAAGAAGCTGGTAGAGATCACTTAATCATTAAAGATAATGTAAGTGGTACTTGGTATTTAATACGTATTATTTATCTAAACTATGTAGAATTCATGGAACCTATTATTTATTCTCATGCCTATTCAGAAAAGACTTACTAATAGTCTTTTTCGTTGTAATAAAAAAGAGAAAAGTCTGCCATTAAACAGATATTTTCTCTTCTTTTTTATTAAACCATTTTTAAACTTCTATTCTATACGGATCAGATTCTGTTCCTGAACCACCTGACAAATTAACATTTAATGCAAGGCTGAAGGATGGCCGTACGCGACTGCTGCCGCACACCAAGTTGACGTTTATTCTCCCATCGCGATGGATCAAGAATACTGAATCCTTCGAATAGTCTGATATGGGACTTAGCGTCCAATACCATTCATTAGGTAGATACATCCAGTTATTTCCTGTTGATTGGCTATAATCATTTCCATTTCCTGTAGTATCATAGCCTGGGTATGTCCAGTATGTTGGCGTCGCTGCATACATATATTCACTCATATATGGTAATCCTATTTTGGCATTCTTTTCCATAATTCCTCCGCAAACATGACGCTGTATGTCTAGTATTTATAATTATAAAAATTCAAAATAAATGCCATGTAAATATACTCTTATCTATAAAAAAATCACTTTTATAATAATCTAACTTTAACATAAGAAATATTATTTTTTTGTCGATTAAAAAAGAATGCTTTTTCTGCATTCTCTTTGTTAATCAAACCATTGTGTTCTTGAATAGAACCATCCGCCTTTTTTAGGGAATCCCGGAGGTCTCATTAGATTTGCTCTATATTTAGCATCTGACGTATAAAAACCTTTAGATACAGATACATGTAGATGAGCTCCTGTTGTACATTCGTCATAACCACCGTTTTTCTTTGCGGTCGATCCTCCTCCCGATTTTCCTAATATCGTTTGTGTTGTAACTTGTTGGCCTACTTGAACATCTATTCTTAATAAATGAAGATATACAACAACATATTCTTTTCCATTTACTACTGCATTTACATAAACTTTGTTTCCTCCACATGATGCTTTTTTGGTAATTGTTGCTACTGTACCATTTACCATTGAATATACAGATGTACCTTCTGCTAAACCAATATCTATCCCACTATGGTTACTAGGTTTACCATTTATTACTCGGTAACCAAAATCACTTGTAATTCTTCCTTTTGCTACCGGTTTTAAAAAGGTTTTATTATTTGCTCCAACCATACATTGTGAAAGCAATTCATTTTCTTTACAACCCATCTGTTCTGCTGCTGTAATAGCATTTTTTATGTTTTCAATTTCTTCTTCAGCACTCGCTCTATCATCATCAAAGATTTGAATACTGCTATTATACTTATCTATTTTATTTTCTAGATCTTTTATGTTTTGTTCAAGTTCTTTTTCATAATTCTTTAAATCTACTTGTTTTTGCTCTAGACTTTTTATTAATGTCTCTAAACTTGTCAGCTGTTCTTGATTTGTCTTTGCTATTTGCTCAATTGCATCCATATTCATTATTAATTCTGTCATACTTTGAGCACTTGATATAAACTCTAAATAAATGTTTTCTCCATTCATTAATTGATAATATTGTATTACTTCTTCTGTTTGTTTTTCTAATTCTTTTATTTTTTCTTGTGTCGCTGTTATATTATCTTTAGCATCAGCTATTTTTGCTTCTGACTCTTCAATCTGATTATGCGAATTATTTATTTCATTTTTACTACTATTTATTTGTGCTTCGGTTTGTTTTTTATCACTTTCAGCCTTATTTTTCTTCGCTTGTTGCTCTTTTAACATCTTACGCAATTCCGCTAATGTCTTAGCATCCTCTGCTTTTGATGCTGCAGTAGCTGCCATCGGTTCTAAAATGATACATGATATCATTAGTACCGCTAATGTCCATCTTAACCAATAATTCATTATTTTCTTTATCATATTTTCAAATACTTCCTTACTGCTTTTAAGCTTCCATACATTCCTACTAAAGCTCCAATTGATACTAGAACTAGAGAAACTATAAACACAAAATTAAACGGTTCTATTAAGATTAACATATTCGTAAATACTTTTCCTCCTAAAATCGAATGTAATATAACATATCCATATATCGTTACACATACTGGGATAATAGCTCCTACTACACCAATAATGAATCCTTCAATTAAAAATGGTAACTTTATAGTTATATTACTTGCTCCTACTAAACGCATGATTTCAATTTCACTTCTTCTACTAAATATTGTTAACTTAATAGTATTACTTATTAAGAACGCTGTTACTATTACTAAAGCAATTACTATTACAACCACTATCTTTTGAATAACATCAAATATCGATACTATTGTATCAACAGCATTCTCTCCATATTTTACTGTCTCTACTCCACTTATTCCTTTAATATACTCTGCTGTCGTATTTAAATATCTTACTTCTTTTACTTTTACTATATATGAGTTAAAGCACGGATTTTCTTCTAAATAATTGACGACTGTTTTAAATGAATCTGATTTTTCTTCTAATTCTAACTTTGCTTCATCCTTACTCTTATATATGACTTCTTCTACATTTTCTTGCGTTTCTATATCTGCCTTAATATTAGCTGCAGCTTCATCCGTTGTATCCTTTCCTAAATAAACAATTATCGTTAGTTCACTTTCCATATGTTTTGTAGCATTGCTTACATTAGCTCCACATATAATTGCTACTGCTACTAATATTAATGTAATTGTTGTACACATAATAGATGCAAAACTTAAACTGAAGTTTCTTATAACACTTTTGAAAGCATCTCTAAAACTTCTACCTATTATTCTAATTGCTTTCATGGGCCTTATAACTTCCTTCCTGATAATCTCCTGCTAGTACTCCTTGCTCAATAAGCAACACTCTTTTCTTCATGCGATTAACAATGTCCTTATCATGCGTTGCCATTATAATCGTTGTGCCTAAATCCTTGTTAATACTTTCTATTACCTTCATAATTTCTTCGCTCGTTTCAGGATCTAGATTTCCAGTCGGTTCATCACATATGAGGATTCGTGGATCATTTACAATTGCTCTTGCAATACATACTCTTTGTTGTTCTCCTCCTGATAATTCACCAGGAAATGCCCTTACTTTTGCTTTTAATCCAACTCTATCTAATGCTTCCATTACTTTAGGCCTTATTTCTTTATCCGTTAATCCAACACATTCTAATGCAAATGCCACATTTTCATATACTGTTAGTCTAGGTAATAATTTGAAATCTTGGAATACTATTCCTAATCTTCTTCTTAATTTAAATACTTTTCCATTCCTTATCTTACCAACATTTAATCCTCCAACTAATACATTTCCACTTGTTGGCTTTTCTTCTCTATATAACATTTTTATAAATGTGGATTTTCCGCTTGCAGTAAGACCTATAACAAAAACAAACTCGCCTTTATCAATTGAAACTGATACATCTGCTAATGCCGTAACACCATTTTTGTATACTTTGTTTACTTTTTTAAATTCTATGAGTTTCATACTACCTCCATACTATAATAATTATAGCATTATAATCCCTTTTTATAAATAGCAACTTTTTCCTTTACATTATCGTTTTACTTTTATAAAAAAGATGCTTTTGTGCACCTCTTTATCTCTTTTTATTCTTTATTTTATATATTTTGTAAAGAATTGGTCTTATTGGTAAATCAAATTCCCCAATATATTCTATTGTTTTACCACCAAACCCTCTTTTTACTTCATAAACGCCATGATCTTTGTCATTCTCATCAAATATGTTTTTTACTCCTAAAAAATTCACATACTTTACTTTATCTTTATATGCATCTTTTATCATTTCTGGATACATTACATATTTAGGACAAAAGGCCCTATACGTATTATCCATACCACTTGTTAATGATACTACTTCATTATATTTTGTAATCGTAAGCATCGCCGCAATATTTGTTATCTTCTCTAAATTAGATGCTTCTGTTAATTCTTTTTTTGCTTTTTGTATCGTATTTTCTAATTGCTCTTTTTTAGTAGTTAGCTTTCCTCCAACATGGATTTTTTTCATCTGTTCTTCTAGTGCATTTAAAGATTCTTCTAATACTTGTATCTTTTCTTTTAATTTCTTTATATATTCTTCTTTATCTATATATACAATATATATTCTTACTGCTTCTTTAAATTCTTCTAATAAATCATAATAAAAATGCTTAGGAAACCCTTTTATCTTTTTTCTATCAATCGTATATTGAAATAATCTTAATACTTCTTCTAATTCATCTTTTTGTACTTCTTTTATTTTTACGCCTTTTTCTATAGCTGTTTGCATATTCTTTTTAGTACTCTTACTCATTAATTCATATGTTTTTTCATAAGTACTTTCTAATGTAATACGATGAACAAAACGAAATTGAAAAGCCTCTGCTGCCATATTAAAACCAAAATGAATAAAACCATTTTTCTTTAATTCTTCTATAAGTGTTAGCTTTTCTTTACTAGTCTTATTTAATTTATTATCATATTCATTTAATATTACTGGAGGATCAATACGTACGAAAACTACTTTTTTTTCTTTGAAATATGCTTTTAATGCCTTCGTAAATTCTTTTATTTCATTATAATCATAAATTATTCCACGCGATGCATATGCAAAAGTAAATCTTTTTAATATCGGCAGATAGATTATTAACGATACTCCTACTAACTGATTTTTTTCATATAAACCTATTAGTTCACATTTCTTTTTCTCACGCTCTTTTACATTTTTCCATTCCTTACTTTGGTACATACTAGCATACTCATGCATACTTACAAATTGTTCAAAATCTTTTTCATTTATCTTTTTAACTTTCACTCGTATCACCTTTTATTTTTACTTTTCCAAATGTTATTTTGTTTAATAATTTATTTATCATTTTAGGCCCAAAAATAGTCTTAATTAAATTCAATCTATATGTTAAGAAGAAATATATTAATCCTCCAACTAAAGCATATATCCCTATATATATAGTTGCCCATACTCTTGATGCTGATCCGTTATAAGGAAATATCATTTTTAATAAAGATAAACTTAGTACCATTATAATAACACATAAAATTAATTTTATACTTCTTCTTAGGGTTTGTTTAAAACGTATTTCTTTCATTTTCTTTAACTTTCTTATAACTATGGCTATGGCTACAATATATCCTAAAATAGTAGCAAATGTTGCACCATAAAAGGCTGGTAATCCTACTTTATGGCATAAATACATAAATGGTACATCAAATATAGCATTCATTGAAAAGCCAAAAATGACCGCTTTATATACTGTTTTATATTCATTTATACTTTGAGCAGACTGTATTGCTATTAAATATACATTACATAATATCGATGTTAAAATACTTAATTTAAAGATAACAGGACCTAAAGTGCTTGGGCCATAAAATAGTGTCCAAACTGGTTCAGCTAAAAAAGATAAACCTATTGCTGCTGGCATAGAAATAAATAAAACGATTTGAAAGGCTTTGTTAAGTATTTTGTTTACTTCCGCATTTTTCTTTAATGTATATGCTGAAACTATATTGGGTATTAAACTTACTGTCAATCCTGTAGCTATCGCATTTACGATCATATTTAGTTTGTATCCCCAAGTCGTCATAGCACTTGATACAAATTCTGCTTCTCTTCCTGTAAAGCCTAATTTACCTAAGGTTCTAACAATAAAGGTCATATCTATGATATTGAAAAAATTTACTGTTACATTAATGATAATAAATGGTACTGCATATGTTAATATTTTCTTTAATATCGCTTTATTACTTATACTATCTTTTTTTAAAGTTATACCTAAATCTAATTCTTTTTTATTATCAAAAATCTTTTTAAAGATATAAAATATCGCTATAAGACCTCCGATAAAAGCGCCTGATATTGCTACTGCTACTCCTAAAGAAACACTTTTTTTAAGTAATTTGATTGTGATAAAACTTCCTGCCAATATTACGATAATACGCATTACTTGCTCTAGCATTTGACTGAAAGATGATATTGCTATAAATTTGTGCCCTTGTAAGTAACCCCTTGCAACACTTAAAAAAGGAATGATTAAAACAGCAAATGATACTGCTCGCAATACTAAAGCTATGTCTTTAATCGTATTTCCACCACTTAAATCCCCAATAATGATTTGAGCTATTTCTTCGGCAAAAAACATCATTAATAAAAAACAAAGAATGGATATTATAGATATGATTAATATGCCTAATTTTAATGACCTTACTTTAGCTTCCTTCATGCCTTTAGTGTCATACTCACTTACTAATTTACTCATTGCCACAGGAATACCAGCAGAGGATATATTTAAGAATATAACATATATATTATATGCATAACTATAAAGTGCACTGCCACTAGCCCCAATAATAGCATAAAAAGGAATGACATAAAGCATTCCTAGAACTTTAGTAAATACAATCGCAAGTGTTGCTATTATTGTGCCTTCTACAAAAGTACTCTTTTTCATATTTGCCCTTCCATCTATTTTTATTTTACCAAATTATGGACTACTATACAAGTTTTGCTACTTTCTTATTTTCTTTATAATTTTATATCCCTTTAAGGCTATATGATATAAATAATAGCCTATTCTATTTGTAATAAGATCAAATTCTCCCATTAATTCTACTATTTCAGGATTAAATCCTTTTTTTATTTCATATATCGAATAATACGGATTATTAGGGTTTATGTCTCCAGATATTCCATAAAAATTACAATATCTTTTTCCTTCTTTTATGCATTCTTTTATATGTTCGCTATAAAAGGCATACTTAGGGTTAAATGACTTATATTGGTTCGTTGTCCCACTCATAAATGTTATTCCTTCTTCTCCAATAAATATACTCATTAATGCACCAATGTTTATTTTCTCATTACTACTACGCATCTTTTGGGCTGTAATTAATTCTTTTTCTAAACGAATTCTTTGTTCTTCATTTTGCTTCTTTGCTGTTAATAATTTATTCCCAACATGAAATGCTTTGCTCTTTTTATCAATTTCTTCTTTTTCTTTCTCTAATCTTTTTATTTCATTATTGATATGTGTATAATATAAATTAGTATCTATGTATGTAATGTATAATGTTATATTTTCTTTCATTAGTTCATACATTCTTTTATAATAACTGGCAGGACGTACTATAAAATTTTTTAAATGACCTGTTTGCTCTAATAAACTTACAAATAAATCTATCTCTGTTTCATCTATCTTTCTTACTCTTACTCCCATTTTATTTGTTTTTTCAATATTCTTTCTAGTACTTTTTTGGAATGTGGATAATGTTTTTTCAAATGTGTCTTCTAGAGGAATACGACATAAAAACCTAGGTTGCAAGCTTTCAAAATTCTTTGTAAACCCTAAATGTTTGTATTTAAGCTTACAAAAATGTTGGAATGTTTCATATGCTATTACCTTTTTGTTTTCGCCTTCCTTATCATAAAGCGCATATATTTTATTGGGATCTACTTTTAACATAAATCCATGATTTTTTTTCACATATTCACTTATTAATTTCGTAAATTCTTTTAGTAAATCATAATTATCAATATCTAATAAAAAGCCTCTTGGAGCATAAAATAAACTCATACGAATAGGGGTCTTTTTTTCAAGTAAAAGCGTTACTCCCATTAGCTTTTTTTCATCAAATAATCCTAATGTGTGGGAAATCCACCCTGTTTTTTCTTTTAATTTCCCCCACTCAGGTAATTGATATATAGATATATATTCGTTTTTTAATGCATATTCTTTATACTCTTTCTCTTCAATCTTTTTTAGTATCATTTTTATCCTCTTATTTTTCTATATATTTTTAATAGTATTGGTAAAATTTTGTACAAAAATGGTTTTGATATAAGATCAAATTCCCCAATAAATTCTATATATTCTCCTCCAAACTTACGCTTGAAATCATGTAAATGAGCTAAGTTTTTATATGTGGTTTTAGGGTCTCCTGTTGTACCAAATAAATCAAAAAATTCGTAACCGTTGTGATATGCATCTTTTATCGCTTCATAATAAACCCTTGATACCGCGAAAGTAAGGTTTGCAAGTTCGTTGCTTCCAATAAATAAACTCCAAGCCCGATTCATAGTATATGTGCATATTAATGAACAAATCACAACTTCGTCTTCTTCTATTTTTTTAAATTCTTCTTGGTCTTTCTTTAATCGATTGATTTGATTTTTTATATCCTCACTTCGTTTGGCGTTATTTTGCAAATCATTTTCTAATTTTTTAATTTCTACTTCTATCTTTGTTAATAATTCTTTAGGTCTTATGCTTGCATTAAAAAACTTTACACCTTTTTCTTTATCCATTGCATCTATAAACGATTGATAATATTCTTCACTCCTAGCATTAAAACCATCTTTTTTACTATTATATTCCATTAATGTATAAAAATCATGTAATCTAATTTCTTCGTCTATCTTTAAGTCGTATTGTTCACTTCGCTTAATAGATTTCGTAAAAGACTTGTTAAAAACACTTGTTACTTCTTCCCATGGCCTTTGTAAATTATTCCTAAAAGTATATCTTGGCTGATTTCCTTCATATAATTTTGTAAAACCTTTATGCTTGTACCCAATACTTTTTAAATATTCAAATATCTCATAGTTGTTTTCTCCACCTTCTATTTTACAAGCATCTTCATTTATATCTTGATATTTAATATCAGGGTCTATTTTAATATAAATAATTTTTTCTTTTTTCATATACTCTTTTAAATAGTTAGTAAATAACTTTACATGAGCTTTATTCTTATAATCAATTAAATACCCTCTTGGACAATAGACATAACTATATCCTAAAGGGGTCTTTTTTTCTAATAATAATGCAGTAGCAACAAGCGTTTCTTTATCATCATGCATCCCCACATAATGCGGAATTTGCCCCTTAGCTTTTTGGCAAAAAACGCCCCATTCATAACTTTGTAGAAAGTGGGACTTTTCGTGATTATCAACAAAACTCTTATATTCTTCTTTTTCTACATTTTCTATAAAACGCATAGAATCACCATACCTTACTGTAAAAATTTTAACATAAACCCTTGGGCTTTACAAGTAATTGTCTTATTCATCCAAAAAAACATAATTACTACTAAATGTCAATTTAAGTAGATTGATATTTTCTAATGAAAAAAGATTTGTTATAATGAAAGTGGTGAAGTAAGAATGAATTTATCAAGTATTGTTTTAATCTTAATTATTCTCTTAGGTGTAGGAGCTATCTTTTATATTATTACATATAATAATTTGATGAATTTTAAATTAAAGATTGAGAAAGCTGAAGGAATTATAGATGAAGCTTTAAGAAAAAAATACGATACTATTGTAAAACTAAATGGTATGATTAAAAAAGTTGTTACCAAAAAGGATTATTTAAAAGAATATGTTGCCTTGAAAGATAAACGTATTACCAATTATGATATGGATCGTAAACTAACAGAAGCTGAAAATTTAATTATGGAAGTAAAAGGTGATTTTCCTGAACTTGATACTAAAGATTTTAATAAAGAAATAAAAGAGATTAAGCGTATTAATGAAGACTTAATCTCAAGTAAAAATTATTATAATAGAAATACTTCTATGTTAAATACCGTTATTCGTAAATTTCCAACCAATATTATTGCTAAAATTCATCGTTTTAAAATTAAACCCTTTTTCGATGGTAAAAATATGCAAGATGCTGTAATTGACGATTTTAAACTATAGTGACCAATCTATTTTGGTCATTTTATTTTTTTCTAAATATTCATTTGTTTTAGAAAATGGTTTACTGCCAAAAAAGCCTGAATAAGCTGAAAATGGTGATGGATGTGGACTTGTTATAATATAATGCTTTGGATTTGTTATTAACTTTGCTTTTTCCTTTGCAAAATTCCCCCATAATATAAATACTACTGGCTCTTCTTTTTGATTCAAACATTTAATTATGTAGTCAGTTAAAGGTTCCCATCCCTTATTTCTGTGACTGGCAGCCTTATCCTTTTCTACTGTTAATACTGCATTTAATAAAAGAACTCCTTGTTTTGCCCAACCCGTTAGATCCCCATGATTTTTCGGGGGTATTCCTAAATCACTTTCTAATTCTTTATATATGTTTTGAAGTGATGGAGGTACTGCAACGCCTTTTTGTACAGAAAAAGAAAGTCCATGTGCTTGATTTACGCCATGATATGGATCTTGTCCTACAATAACTACTTTTGTATTTTTAAAGCTTGTTAATTTTAAGGCATTAAAGATATAATCTTTTGGTGGATATATAGTTTTTTCTTTATATTCTCTCATTATACTTGTATAAAATTTATTAAATCCAGGACTATTCCATATTACATTTAGTAAGTTATCCCAGTCATTATTAATCATTTTAAAGCCTCCTTGCATGCTTCTAATACCCCTTCATAAGTATCTGCTGCTATTAAAAATAAACTGTTATGACAAAATCTTAAACCATCAGGTAGCTTTTCTTTCCATTCTTTAGGGAAGGGTTTCTTTAATTCTACTGTGTCCGCACTTTTGGGTACGCCTTGTGCTGCATAACCACCGCGATTATTCGGATAAATAACGTATATTGCTTCCGTTTCTGGTAAAAAATCTTGAAAATGTAAATGTTCTTTTAAGATAATTAATCTCTTATCATCACTTTCTTCATAATACTTTTTTACTAACTCTGTTTCTACTTCATATTTTTTCATCTTTGCTATTAATTTTTCTAGTATTATCTTAGCAAAGTTTACAGCTTCAAAAAATTCTTCATTACCATTTGAAACATTAAGCGGATTCATCGCATCAATAGCTGTTGCCAGACTATTTTTCGCTCCTGTATTATCGGTTAAGTCTAAATCTTCAATAAATATTTTATCTATTTTTTTATAAACATAATCGCCATAAAGTGCAGGTGCAAACGCTCTCCACAGCTTCCCAAAGGAAGCATACGGTATGCCATTTTCTCTTTTTTCATTATCACTTTGATGATGATCAAATTCACCCATGCCTATATCAAATATAATTCCATCAAAATTTTCTGGCACTTTATTAACTCTTTCGATGATTATATCTGGATTTATTATTCTTAAAAATGCTGCACTAAATACGTCATCTGTATGAAATTTCATTGAATGCGTTACAGCACATTTCATATTTTTTATGTCATTAATTGTCATTTATTTCAACTCTTTTCTATAAAAACAATACCATAGAAAAATGTTGATAACAAGATATTTATCAACATTTTTATTATTAAGATATTCTTAATGGATTTTTTGCTGTTCCTGTTCCACCCGTTAAGGTTACAAACACGAAAAAACGGAAAGCGGTTCTCCTTTGGGCGAACTGTATTGTCCTTTTTCTTCGATTTCATCGGCGATTTTTCATATACATTCGTCAATCAGTTTATTCTAATTGGATTAGCGCTGGTGCCTGATCCACTAGAAATTGTAATGTTAGAGTTTAGGTAAAAGACTGGACGCGTACTATAAGTTCGAGTCACCCGGCCCAACATAACGTTGCTACTTACACTCCCAGTATTTTTGATAATATAGGCAATATATGTGTAGCGCGTATCGGGTGATAGCGTCCATTCATTATTACGTACAAATAACCAATTATTATTTTTTATTGTAGATCCATCATAATAAGGTAGCCCTTTCGTCCATGCATCGGGTAGTGCTGCAAATCCGTAATCACTTACATACATTAAGCCTATTTTGGCTGAGTATGTTGTGTTTGAACTATTTGTTCCGACTTCTATATTGTAATATTGCTTTGCAGTACCTGTGGAAGAATAAGTCATTCCTCCTACTTTCCAAGATGTTGTTGCTATCTTATTACTCCATGTTGTACCTAACCCATTTAAATACGTTCCGTTTAATGTATTTGTGTTAAATGTACTACTACTCCATGTATTTGATTCATTACTTGCTGATCCACTCCAAATATTATCTCCCAATGATGTACTCTTGATTAATTTTACTTGGTTTCCAAATATTCCTATGATTCTATATAAATTATCACTTGGGCATGTACTTGCTGTTGACCCAAAGCATACATAGTTATTTGGATTTGCTCCTGCATATCTATATGAGTTATCCCCTGCACTATTAGCTAATGACGAACTGTGATAATAAAGATTAGAATCTTTAGTATAGTTATTCTTAAAGCAAGTTGCTATATTTTGACCTTTACATACCTCTGCTAATGATTGTGTAACGGTTACGGTCACTGTTTTACTTGTGCTTGCTAAATAGTTCGTTCCTGCTGCTGCACTAATTGTAAACGATTGTGTTCCTGTTGTAATTCTGGCAAATGTTATCGTTTTACTTAAGGTATCTACACTGCAACTTGCATAAGTTTCCGTAGATGGTGATTTTGGTGTACAACTTACTATTCCATCTCCTGTATATGTATAAGTTATTGTGGCTGTTGAATTAACTGTTGCTGCTGTGCTTTCTATCGTAAATACTGGACTTGCTTTACTTATTGTTATTGTATTACTACTACAATATGGAGAATATCCACTTTTTACTGCACACCAATATATCGTAGCTGTTCCTGCCGATGTTTTTGTTGGCTTAGTCGTACTTCCACTAGTAGCATAGTTACTTGCCGTTAATTGTGTACTTGTTGAATAATAAATACTGGTTGGCGTTGGACTAACATTAACTGTTACACTTTTTGATGTTCCATCATAAGTTGCTGACACATTTGATGTACTATTTGTAAATACTCCATCAATTGATACAGTCCCTTGATAAATATTCGATTCTCTATTATTACTATCTACTACTTTTACTCGAATTTGATAAGAAGCTGCTGCTGTTAATCCACTAAATGTATAGCTATTTGTTGTTGATGTACTATTTACTGTTGTCCAATTACTTCCTCCATCTTTACTATACATATATTTTGCTATGTTTCCATCACCTTTAGTTGCTGTTGCATTTACGGTAATGCTATTACTTGTTTTTGTTGTTGTAGCTGTTACATTTGGTACTCTATAGGTATTGGTCGTTACATCTAATGTATATTCATTAGATACTCTACCATTTGTGTCTTCTACTTTTACTTTAATATTATAAGTTGTATTTTCACTTAATCCTGTTATAGTGTATGTGTTCGTTGTTTGTGCTGCGCTCCAAGATCCATTTCCAACTTTATAATAGTATTTTGCTACACTATTTGTTCCTCCAGCTGCTGTTGTTGTTAAACTAATTGAATTATATGTTTTCGTATTTGTTACTGTT
>CAOOMX010000028.1:0-4176 GCA_948497845.1 uncultured Bacilli bacterium
AACTTTAGTTGAAGAATGGATTGAATTTTATAATACAACCAGAATTAAAGGAAAGAAAGTTAATAAAAAAAGGATACAAAAAGAATGATAAATAAAGATGAATTAATATATAAACTAGAGATAGTAATTGAATACCTAAAAAATAATGGCGGATATAATCATGAAGTATACAATAATTATGTCCAGGCATGGGGAAATCAGATTCAAATATTGTCGAATATGCAGAAGATGTTCTCTATATGATTAATTTATTAATTGATAACAAATAAAGACAAGCTTTATTTGAAGCAATATTATAATTACATAATAAAAATCAAGGGTCTAGATGAACTCACTTCGTTCGCCCTTGATTTTTATATTACATTTTTTATTGATGTCTCCAATTTGGGGTTCACATCATTTATAAATCTACGCATTTTTTTAGTCTAAATCATTAGTGTTATTGTTGTTATTGCTATTGTCGTTGCCAGGATTATTGCTGTCTGGGTTTTCTGTATTGTTATCTCCTGGTTTTGGATCTTCAGGTTTTGGCTTTGGATCTACCATATCTCCGACGTTGTTATCAATGCCTTCAACTTTGATTTCTATACCATCACTCATGTTAGCTGTAAAAATAGAGTAGGCACTTTTTATAACAAAAGTTGTGTTACTTGTTATATTATTTACTGTATAATTTGGCGTATCGCTTCGACCAATATAGTTTAAGTTTCCGCTTACATCTTTTTGATAGATGTTGTATCCAAAATTGCCAATATATGCTGAATTGTATTCCAATCTTTTTTCATAATGTTGACTAGCTCTGTCTTCAAAGTATGTATTAAAGAATTCTTGTAAATAATTATTATTCATTACTTCTGGACTTTCTCCTTGCCAACTTAAATTAATACTTGTTCCTGAGAAGGTATAACTTCCATTAGTTGGTGTTTTTAATTTAGCAAATCTTTGTGATACTTCTGTTGGTTCAGCTCCTGATCTAAATAATTCAGTTGTTCTTAAATCTGCTGGAGTATATTCACTAGCTAATTGTAATGGATAAGTTTCTTTTTCAATTTCTACTGCAATAACACTGCTTGGTTTATCAAATTTCTTATTTTTAGAATATATCTTTTGTCCAATAGCTTTCATAACTGCTAATCTTGTTGATCCCCCAATTTTACTTGTTAAATAGTATTCTGGAGTAGTTTTGTCATATCCAATCCATAAAGCAATAGCATATTCTGGACTGTATGTAACATTCCATGCATCTCTGGTTGTTGTTCTTGGTACTCCAATTTTATCTGCACTAGCAGCATCCATTGTTGTTGTTCCTGATTTGGCTGCAATATCTGTGCCACTTACCTTTACCCCTCCAACGCCGCTTTCAGCAGCTGATATTAACATATCTGTTATCATATAAGCTGTTTCTTCACTCATTACTTTTTCTTTTTCATATTTATGTTCATAGGTTTCACCAGTTTCAATTAATTCTACTTTTGTATAAATATATGGTTCTATGTAATAACCTTCACGACCATAAGCGGCATAAGCAGCACTCATTTCTATTGGTGTAAGTCCTGGATCAAATCCTCCGATTGCAGCTGATTCGAATAGTGAATCGCCATAATTAATTCCTAACTTGTGAACAAAATCTGATATGTAGTTTTTATCTTCGCTTTGTAACTTTTTAAAGGCGCGTAGAGCAGGAATGTTTCTTGATTTCATAAGAGCAGTACGCATGGTAATTAATCCTAAATATTGTCGGTCTGAGTTACGAATAGGCGTTCCATTTGAATAGGTTGTTTCTTCATCTAAGAACATTGTTCCTGGAGAAGCTTCATTAAAGTATTCTAAATATGGGCCGTAATCAAATAATATTTTTGCTGTTGATCCCGGTTGACGAGCAATATTTGATCTATTTGTACCTTTGGCTTTATATCCACGACCTCCTGATAAGGCCACAATTGAACCATTTTCTGTACTCGTAATTGCAATTCCTTCTTGCATCATATCGTTTGGAAAATCATATAGTTCTCCGCGTTCTAGTTTATTTAAAACTTCTTGTACGTCTGGATCAATCGTAGTGTAGATTTTAACAGCTGTTTTAGCAGGATTAATTCCTGTTTTTTCAGTAACTTGATTTACTACATAATCAATAACGGCTTGATTAGAACTTGTATCTGTATCTTTGCTTCTATCTCTTACTAAAGATTCAATGGGTATTTCTAAAACAGCATCTCTTTCTTCTTCCGTAATATAACCATGATTAACCATTAAATTTAATACTGTTTTCTGACGTTTTCTAGTTCTTTCAGGATTTGTAAAAGGGCTTATGACACTAGTATTTTGGAACATTCCTGCTAATATGGATGCTTCTGCTAATGAAATGTCTGAAACACTTTTGCCAAAGAAGAATTGACAACCTTGTTCAATACCAGATATACCTCCGACATTTAAGTTCCCGTCATTACCAAACCACATTGTATTTACATAAAACTCAATGATTTCTTCTTTGGTATAGTTGCTTTCAACTTTAAAGACAGCCATATAAATATCGGTAAACTTACGAATGATTCCTTCAATTCCCTCATCTTCTGAGTTTGTATAAACTTGTTTTACAACTTGCATGGTTAGAGTACTTGCTCCACCTGCTCCAGGACGTCTTAATAATTGCCCTACAATAGCTTTAGCAAAACGTGCCATATCTAGTCCAGAATGTTGGAAGAATCTAGAATCTTCAGTAGCTACTAAAGCATCAATAAATACTTGTGGTAATTGGTCATAATTGACTAAAACCCTATCTTGGCTTCCTAATCTAGTAATCTCTGTTCCATCTTTATAATAGAGAATAGATGATTCTTTTGAATATAGTTTTTGCTTATCAAAGTTTGGAGAGGTAATAATTATGTATAAGGCAAATAGCAATATACAAGAAATTCCTACAATACCACAAATTAATATGGTAGATAGAATAGTTGTCTTTATGTTCTTTTTGGTGTTTGTGTTTTCTTTTGGTGTTTTATTCGTTGTTTTTTTTCTAATTTTTATCTTTTTCATTTTTTCCTCCGATTAATTTATCTATTATATGTATGTAATCTAATCCTTTTATATAATTATACTCTATTTTGTATCCTTTATCCTTAATATATTGGTAGGGTATACTTTTTCTTGTTTCGTTATCAATAAATGTAAGTAATTCATTACTATTAAGTAGATAGTATTCATTGTTTATACTAATGATTAAAAAAACAATGCCTCCATGTTTATTAATATTTCTAATATGTAATAGCTGATGAGGATGAATATTTGCGTAGGGTAAGGCTGTTTTATTTGTTGTTTTTTTTGCGTCGAATTCAATGTATTGACCCTTATATAAACCATTAAAATCTAAAGTTGATGGTGTCTTGTAATAAGCATCTGTTATTCTTTTAGAACCATTTTTGAAACAAACATTAACTACGCCGATAGGAGTAGGTTTTTTATAGATATAGGCAATATCATTGTCTTTATAGTATGTATTTGCTTCTTCAATGATACTTTCTAAATCCATTCCTCTGTTACCATAACTGGTTATTTTTGTATATTCCTTTTTTATTTTATTTGGATATTGCAAAACAAATTCACCCATTTCATTATATCAATAAATGACCTTTTTTTCTATTAATTCTTTTTTTATTTACGGCTTTACTGTCTATTGACATTTATGCGTTGTTTGGCTTTATTTGTCGAATATCCAGCAAAGATTATCGATTTGATTTACAATAGTATGGGTGATAAAAATGAAGATAGAATATTTTTTAAATGAAATGATAGAAAAAATAAATCAAGTAGAATTAGATCTTTATACATTAAGTGGTAGTGTTTCCCATATTGACAAAGAGGGGGAAAATCGTTTATAATTCTTAGTGTTAGAAGGTGGTATTTTGTATAATGATCGTTTATATTTAACTCCTCAAGATATTTTGGAGAAAGAATTTAATATTGATGCTAGAGGCTTTAGACCACAAGAAGTTGATAAGTTTTTAGATATGGTTATTCGTGATTATACGGAATATAATAATATTATCAAGAAATTAGAAGGTGATATAAAGAATCTAATGGACGATAATGGTAAGCTTAAACAAGAAATTAGAAGGTTACAAGGTGAAATTGCAACCAGTTCTAGTTCTAGTGACAGTCAAACTAGAACTAGAACAGATC
>CAOOMX010000028.1:4186-4423 GCA_948497845.1 uncultured Bacilli bacterium
TAGAAGCATTAATAATGTTGACCTTCTAAAAAGAATCAGTCAGTTAGAAAAGATTGTTTATGGAAATAATGAATAATTCTTTGGCAAATGCTGCATAAAGTTAGTATGCAGAGGAAAGTCCATGCTCGCACTAACCTGTGATGGTAGTAGTGTTCGTGCCTAAGGAAAAAATAACTTAGGGTAGTTTTTAACTAACGGCTTCGAAGTAACCTGTTAAATGGTTATTAGTAGATGTAA
>CAOOMX010000028.1:4433-16234 GCA_948497845.1 uncultured Bacilli bacterium
TGTTCTATATGGTTAGAGTAGGTATAAAAGTGCCATAGTGACGAAGAAACTGGAAACGGTGGAAATGGAACGCGGTAAACCCCACGAGCGAGAAACCCAAATTTTGGTAGGGGAGTTTAAAAAACAGAATAAAGAATGTTTTTTAGAATTACGAAAGTAATAGATAAATATTTGCCCCTTACTTTGTAAGGACAGAACATGGCTTATAAGAATTATTTTTTTAATTTACAAAAAGGAGTGGAAAGTTTTGAACGAGATTGGCGAGATGCTTCATCTTGCACGAGAATCTTCGGGTGTTAGTCTTGAAGAAGCAAGTAAAGACCTCGATATTAAACAAGAAATGCTTGAGAATATTGAAGATGGTCGAACAGGGGCTTTTAAAGATATTTTTGAACTAAAAGGTTTTATTAGTTCATATGCTAAGTATTTAGGCTTAGATGCAAAAGACATTATTGATGAATTTAATGAGTATATGTTTGAATATACATCAAAGATACCTATTAAAGAAATTGAAAAAACGATTGAATTACAAGTAAAAAAGGAAGAAGATAAAAAAGATGTTGTTGTTTCTCCTTATACAAAAGAGGTAAAAAAATATAATAAATTTGTATATATACTTGTTTATATTGGTATTTTTGTCTTAGTTTTATTAGCTATGTTATGGGCAGTAAAACAAGTCACTATTGATCAAAAAGTAACAACGACGATTAGTTATAAGAAGTAGGAGGAAAATTATGAAGAAGTTGAATTTACCAAATAAAATAACATTAGCAAGGATATTTTTATCTATCATTATTTTGGTTATGTTATTAATCCCATGGTATTCTTTTGGAATTACTTGGCCAACTTTTCTTTTAGGAAATACAACTATTGATTTAAAATATATTATTGTTGGTGTATTGTTCTTGATTGCTTCAACCTCCGATTTTTTAGATGGTTACATTGCAAGAAAATATAATTTAGTTACTGATTTTGGTAAGGTAGCAGATGCGATTGCTGATAAAATACTTGTAAATGGATTATTAGTTGTTCTTGCTTATGAAAGAATTATTTCAATTGTTATACCTGTAGTAATCATAACAAGAGATATCGTTGTTGATTCTTGTAAAATGATTAGTGGTAATAAAGGTAAAGTAGTAGCTGCTAGCATCTTAGGAAAACTAAAAACAATATGTATGCTTGTAGGACTTGTTTTGGTATTATTTTATAATATGCCATTTGAGCTTATTGGCGTACCAATAGCAGATTTATTCTTAATTGCTGCAACTATACTTTCTGTTGTATCAGGTTGTCAATATTATTATAATTGTAGAGAATTCTTATTTCCAAAAGAGTAGTAGACTTAGTTTACTATTCTTTTTTTAAAAGTAGTTAGGAAATACTTGATTTTCCTAAATCTTTTAGCGTATAATGTTATTAATCAATGAAGAAGGAATTTACGACTCTGGAGTTGAATCGGTTGGGATACGTTATAACCATAAAGTGTATAGAAATACTTTCTATAAATTAAGGTGGTACCGCGAAGCTTTTCGTCCTTATGATGAAGAGCTTTTTTGTTTGGAGGGATGTTTTTGAAGACAGAATTTGAAGTAAAGATTTTGAATGTTGATGTTACCAAAATAAATGAAAAGTTAGATGTTTTGAAGGCTAAGAAGGAATGGGAAGCTTTACAAAAAAGAAGAATTTATGATTTTTCTCCAGTAAAAGAACATTCATGGATAAGATTAAGGACAAATAATGAAGTTACGACTATTACGATTAAGGGTATTGATCCTAAGAAAAAGTTTGGTACGAAGGAATTAGAGTTAGTGGTAGAAGATTTTGATAAAGCAGCTCTTTTGTTAGAAGGTTTAGGTTTTAAAATGAGACTTTATCAAGAAAACAAGAGAATACAGTATAGTTATAAAGAAATGGAAATTGATATTGATTTTTGGCCTTTAATACCACCTTATGTAGAAATAGAAGGAAATAGTGAAAAAGAAGTTTATGATATGGTTCAACAATTAGGGTATTCTTTGGAAGATTGTTGTTATGCTTCGGTTGAAGATATTTATAAAAAGTATGGATATGTATTAAATGATATTAAAAAATTAATTTTTGAGGAGGAGATATAAATGACAGTATATGAAGATTTAAAATGGAGAGGATTAATACAAGATATTAGTAGTGAAGATTTAATTGAAAAATTAAATGCAGGAGGACTTACCTTTTATATTGGGACAGATCCTACTGCTGATTCAATGCATATAGGGCATTACTCATCTTTTTTGATTTCTAAGCGTCTTGCTAAAGCCGGACATCATCCTATTCTTTTAGTAGGGGGTGCTACAGGGTTAATAGGGGATCCTAAACCTACAAGTGAACGTCCTATGATAACAAAAGAAGAAGTAGCCCATAATTTTGAAGGTTTAAAAAAACAAGCAGAAAATATTTTTGGCTTTGAAGTGGTTAATAATTATGATTGGACAAAAGATATTAATGTTATTGACTTTTTAAGAGATTATGGAAAATTCTTTAATATTAATTATATGCTTGCTAAAGATAAAGTAAAATCGAGAATTGAAACAGGAATTACATATGCTGAATTTTCTTATATGATTTTGCAAGCCTTAGATTTTTTACATTTATATGAAACCAGAGGTTGTACTTTACAAGTAGCAGGATCTGATCAATGGGGAAATATTACTTCAGGAATAGAACTTATTCGTAAAAAAATTGGTGAAGAAGCTTATGGAATGGTGATGCCCCTTATTACCGATTCTCATGGTGTGAAGTTCGGTAAAACAGAAGGAAATGCTTTGTGGCTTGATAAGAATAAAACGTCTAGTTATGCATTATATCAATTTTTTGTTAATTTAGAAGATTGTATGATTATTGATTATTTGAAGAAGCTAACCTTTTTATCGAAAGAGGAAATATTGGATTATGAAAAGAAAAATCAGGAACATCCTGAGTTAAGAGAAGCTCATAAACGTTTAGCAGAAGAAATTATAACAGATTTACATGGAAAAGATGCATATTTACATGCATGCAAGATTAGCGAATCATTGTTTTCAGATAAAATTTGGGAATTGTCTAGTGAAGATATAATTGCTAGTTTAAAAGATATACCTAACTTTTTAGTAGAAGAAGATATGAATATAGTAGATGTACTTGTAAATCATCAGATTTGTTCAAGTAAAAGAGAAGCTAGAGAAATGGTTGCTGGGAATGCTATTAGTGTTAATAATAAGAAGATTACTGATGAACAATATACTTTGGGGAAAAAGGATGCTATTGATGGAAAAGTTTTTCTTTTTCGAAAAGGGAAGAAGAATTATTATTTAGGAATTTGTAAGTAGGCATTTGTCCAAAACATATTCTATTTCTTTCATATTCTATAGTGAAAGGAGAAGGCTTATGAAACAAAACTATCCATACCCAGTTATGCCTACATATACTAGTGAAGGGGATCGTCAGTTCTTTTTTCCCTTTTTAACTGGTGCTTTAGTAGGAGGAGCTGCAGTAGGACTTACAAGACCTCGTCCAATCTATAATGTTGCTCCACAACGTCCTATCTATGGCCCACCTTACCAAATGGGTGCACCATATTATCAAAATTCTTATAGTTATTATGTTCCATATCGTCCTTATTAAAGGATATTTGGATTATCTATTTTTTGTAAGTTTAATATGAAACTGATAAATAGAAAATAAATAATGATGGTTGAACCCCCATAACTTAAAAAGGGTAGAGGTATTCCAATAATGGGTAACAGACCTAGATTCATACTAATATTTATTAGTTGTTGGAAGAAGAACATGGAAATAAAACTACTTATAAATAGTTTTATTTTTTTGTTGTTAGTTTTAAAATAACTTTCTATTAAGTAAATATCTAATAATATATAACAAAGTAATACAATTCCTCCAGTAAAGATACCAAAATTGCTGATAGTAAAGGCAAAAATAAAGTCAGTGGCAGCTTCTGGGATATAAAGACCTACTTTTCCAAGGCCTGTGCCAAATAAAGAAGCAGCGCCGATGGCTGTAAGAGCGTTTTCTAATTGATATGAACTTTGGGTATGAAAGGTTATTAGTCTTTCAACACGATAGAAAAAACTCGTTCCAATAAGATTTATTAAAAGATCTTTGTTATATAGATATAGTATTGTGAATGCTCCTAAAAAAGCAAGAAGAATGGTAAAAAATAAAATAAACCATTTTTTACTAATAGAAGAAGTAAAAAGCATAATTAAACTAATAAGTACATAGAAAATGATAGCTCCAGTATCAGGTTCGATAAATACTAAAATGGAAGGAATAAGTGTAATGATAAATACTTTTAAGATTAAAAAGAGTTCACTTTTAAAGCCATTTATTTTGGCGTTATTTATTACATCAGCTAAATAAAGAGCTAAAGTAAATTTCATAAGTTCACTTGGTTGAAAAGAAAAAAAGCCTATTTTGAACCATGCTCTAGCGCCATTTACTTCTTTTCCTATTATTAGGACAAGTCCTAAGAGAATTAAAGATAATATATAATACAAAAAACTGTATTTTAAAATTTTGCGAATATTTATCTTTTGAATAATTAGTAAGCAACTAAAGCCTAAAATATACCATATTATTTGTTTTTTGAAGTTTAATCTTAATGTTTTGTCTATTAAAGGAATGTTTATCATGTTTAAAAGACTTATTATCATTAAAATAAGTAAGGGTAAAAATAATAGAAATATTTTATCATAATATTTTTTCATAATACTAGTATGGTCATTATTTTTAATTTTATCATAAGATATAGTGAGGTGGATGTAGTGGATAAATTACCAAGAGTTTTTGCCAATCCAATAAACAAGGAATTTGATAATGTACAACATATGTATCATGATTCGGGAAATAGAACAGCAGTTGATCCAAGAAGATTAAATCGTAAAATTAATGAAATATTTGCATCAAGTGACCATGTTTATAAAAGCAAAGTAAAAATTACCTATAGTGATCATAGTGAAGAAGCTGTTATTGTTGGAAAAACAAATATACATTTATTAACTATTGATGGTAAATTAATTAAAATAACAGATATTGTTGATATTGAAAAAATATAAAAAGTATATCTTAGAGTAAATCTTCGATATACTTTTTAAGTTGTTTTGCGTTTTTGCCAAATATAATTTTTAATTGGTTGTCTATTTCTACTATACCTTTGGCGCCGAGTTTTTGAATGGCATCTTTATCTGCTAAGGAAACATCTTTTAAAATAACTTTAAATCTGCTCATGTTACATTCTGCATTTACAATGTTATCTTTTCCTCCTAAAAAGGTTATTAGTTTGTTGGCTTCCACATTGAAATTTCTTTTATTTAGTTTTAAAACCACTAACGAAATAATTACAAGTATAATTGCTATAATTATGTATTGAATCATATTTTCCATTTTATCACCAATTTCATTATACTATAAATTAGATAGAAATAAAACTATTATCATAAGGAACACTTCTTTTTCTAAATTTATTCATTTATCAAGCACTATTTATAAAGATAATCATAAATTATTAGTGAGAATACATGAAAGGGTGAAAGTTATGAATAATACAAATAACAATAATAACAGCCAAGGAAACTGCATTAATGAAATCTTATGTGTTATCCTAGTATTACAAGAAAATGCTTGTCCAGATAATTGCTTACAAACTTGTGATCGTCCTGTTTTGGGTGGCGGAGCTAATTGCTTAATTTGTAATACAAGACCAGTAATGATTTATACTTGCTGCGGTAATGGCGTTCCTTGGAGTGTTGCAACTAGTAAAGATTCTACTGAATCTTGTGCTGGTCAAGGCAATAGTCAAGGTTGTTCTTCAGTGTTCCGTGTAGAAAAGATTGAAGGTAATTGCTGTACGTTTAGAGTTTTAGCAGAAAATGATGATACAACAAGCGTTTATCCATATGTAGCAACCAATGTTTTCTTTACAATGGATTGCAGCTGTATTTGTAGTATAAGATGCTTATCAGATACATATGTAGATTGTGTTTGCTAAGTTATAGAAAAAACCTGTGAAGTAAGCAGGTTTTTTTTGTGCTTGCTTTTTTTGAATTTTGTGATAAAATAAGAAACATTCTTAAATGAAAGGGGGATATTTATGCAATTTGAGAAGATCATTCAACTTTTGCTAGCTAAAAGGGGTGAGCTTTCACAAAGTATTTACACTATAAATAAGACGCTTGGTGAGCATAAAATGAAGCTTAAAAGAACGTTTTTCTGGCGTAGAAAAAGCATTCGTCTTATGAAAGAAAAAATTGAAAGCGTAGAGAGGTTTCAAAACAATTTAATGCTTCGACTTCGTTCTGTTGATAGATTATGGCAAACTTTAGCTTGTCCTCAAGAAATAGTTTCTTCTTTATCTGACACAATGGTTGTGCTATCTATGTGGCTTGGAACGTTGAGTGATGAAGAAATATTAGAAGTTTTTGGTGCTGTTGCGGTACGAAATGGAGCTGAAGATTTTCAAAACTCTTTTGATATTTGTGGTAAAGCTTTATGCTATGTTGATGAAGATAAGTTTAAAACAGCGGTTGAGTTACAAGCTAGTTATGTAAATCCAGGATATACTAGTTCAGTGAATTCTGATGAGTTACTTATTCAAGAGCTTGATCAAGTAAAAAGTGCTATCTTTAGAGCTGTAAGAGCTAATAATTGCAAATTATTTGAAAGTTTAACGGATGAAGAAAAAGATGAAGTAGATGCTTATTTAAGTCCAAATAATAAAGTGTTACGTGAAAGTAATACGGAAGACTATTTTATTGCCTTTTGTGAATCTGTTTTTGCATCTTTAAATGAATCAGATAGTGTATTAATAATGCAAAGAAGAAAAGAATGCTTGGAGGCTTTTAAAAATAGTTTTGCAATCGATAAAGATGCTTTAACACAAAGTTCTCTTAAAAGAAGAAGGCAAGATGCTCTTGTAGCATAAAGGATTACTAAAAAAATGGTAATCTTTTTTTGTGTAGATTTTGAAATTTTAAAGAAGGTGTGGTATAAATGCAACTGGTGCAATTAGAACAGAATTTACTTTTGAAGAAGAATGAATTAACTGAAGCTTATCATCTTTGTGATGAAAAAATATTGTTGTATACAAATGCCCTATTTAATGCTCCTTTTGGGCAAATTTATGAAAAAACAAGATATAGAAATTTAATTGAAACGGAAAAAAAGAAACAAAAGGATTTGGGGTTTTTCTTAAAAATAGTAATAGACTTATTAAAAGTATTGCTTAATAGTGAAAATACAAGTATGTCTTTATCTGATCTTTTGCTTGTTTTGTCAATGCTTACAGATGTTTTGTCTGCCCAAGATATGTTGCAAGTTTTTGGTTTTGTTGCAACACGTACTGATTGTGTAGATTTTATTCATCTTTTTGCTGCTAATGGAGATGCTTTATCTTATACAAATGAGGAAGATTTTAAAAGAAGATTGGAAACATTATTAGGTATAGATCCTCGTTTTTTTAAATGAAAGGAAAGAATTAGTTATTGCTTTTCTATGCCAAGCTATGTATGAACAAAATCAATGTTTTTTAGATTTCTTAACCCAAGATGAAAAAGATACTGTCGTAAATTATTTGGGTACTTTTCAACATCAAAGCCCTGTAGAAGTAGACTTTATTTTATTTTGTTCTTCTGTGCGTATGTGTATGAAAAATCCATCTAATCCTTTTTATGTGCCTTTAAAAGATACGTGTTTTGGTTTATTTAAAGAGCACTTTATACAGGAGAAAAAGGCTTTAGTAGAACGCGCTAGAAAGAATAAACAAGAGCGTTAAAAAGTGTAATAAGACTTTCTTAAAAATAGTTTTCTTGCTATAATATTTATATAGTCGGAGGAGTTTATGGATTTATTAATGGGTCTTAATGAAAGACAAAAGAGTGCTGTAGAACATATTGAGGGGCCTTGTCTTGTTTTAGCAGGTGCTGGAAGTGGAAAAACGAAGGTTTTAACGACTAGAATTGCCAATTTAATTGAACATGGTATTTATTCAAATCGTATTTTAGCTATTACATTTACAAATAAAGCTGCTAAAGAGATGAAGGAAAGATTAGGAGCTATTGTTGGAGAGAATTCTTCTTTTGTAGGGACTTTCCATTCTTTTGGATTGCGTATTTTAAAGGAAAATTATGAGATTTTGGGGTTACAACGAAATTTTACTATTTTGGATAGTGATGATGTTAATTCTGTTATAAAAAAAATACTTAAAAATTTAGGACATGATCCTAAAATGTATGCACCAAGTTTTATTCGAAGCAAAATTAGTTTTATTAAAAATGAAATGTTAAGTATGAATGAAGCAGAGAAGTTTTTGGTGAGTCCTCCAGAAAAAATTGCTTTACAGATATATCGTTTATATGAAGAAGAGTTAAGAAGAAGTAGTAGTGTTGATTTTGATGATTTGTTAAAAAAGCCAGTAGAATTGTTTTTACAGCATCCAGAAATATTAGAATATTATCAAGAAAGATATCAATATATTTTAATTGATGAGTATCAAGATACGAATGAAGTACAGTATAAATTAGTAAGAATGCTTGCTAAAAAATATCGTAATTTGTTTGTAGTTGGAGATGCCAATCAATCTATTTATGCTTTTAGAGGATCTAATTATAAGAATATTCTTAATTTTGAAAAGGATTATCCAGATGCTAATATTGTTGTTTTAAATCAAAATTATCGTAGTACTACTACTATTTTAGATGCTGCAAATGATGTTATTCGCAATAATCAAGAACGAAAAGATGTAGATCTATTTAGCGATTTAGGAAAAGGAATAAACATTAAATATTTAAGGGCTTATGATGAAAAGCATGAAGTTACTCTTATTATGGAAGAAATAAATAAATTGCTTGATAGTGGGTATTCTTATAATGATATAGCTATTTTATATCGGACGAATGGTCAGGCAAGAACTATTGAAGATGGAATGCTTAAAAATAATTATCCTTATCGAGTTGTGGGAAGTTATTATTTCTATAAAAGAAAAGAAATTAAAGACTTGTTAAGCTATTTGAGACTCATTTCTAATCATGATGATGAAGTATCTTTAAGAAGAGTTATTAATGAACCTAAACGTGGTATTGGAGCCAAATCTATTGAAGATTTAAGTGAAGTTGCTGCACATGCGGGCATATCTATGTTTGCTGCTATATCTAAACCAAAAGAAATGGAATTTAAAAAGATAATTTTAGACTTAACGGAAGATGCGAAAGATTGTAGTTTAACAGAACTTATTGATAAAGTTATTGAAAAGTCTGGAATGAAGAAAGATTTAGAGAGTACTAAAACATTAGAAAGTGAACTAAGATATGAAAACTTAATGGAATTTAAGAGTATAACAGAAAATTATCAAAAGGAAACAGGAAGAGTTAATTTAGAGGACTTTTTGGATGAAATTAGCTTAGTAAGTGATATGGCGGAACATAAAGAATATGATAATGCAATTACTTTAATGACCATTCATTCTGCTAAAGGATTAGAATTTAGAAGTGTTTTTTTAGCAGGAATGGAAGAAAATATTATGCCACATTCTATGAGTTTACAAGAAGATGGTGGAATTGAAGAGGAAAGGCGTCTTTGCTATGTAGCTATAACACGAGCTAAGGAACGGCTTTATTTAACGAATGCTAAAAAAAGAATGTTATTTGGAAATGCTACTATAAATCCTCCGAGTCGTTTTATTACCGAAATAGATGAATCGTTAATTGATAAAGATGATCGAGCAAAAATGGAAGTACAAGAAAAATCATTTCAAAAAGAAAAATATTATAATGATGAAAATTCTGTTTATAAATACGGAGATGTAGTTAATCATGCAAGCTTTGGCAGAGGTGTTGTTGTCGGGGTAGATGACCGATTTGTAACCGTTGCATTTAATAATAGAATTGGAATAAAAAAGTTTTTGAGTAATTATCAAGGATTAAGAAAGGAAGGATAAGAATGAAAGAAAAAACTTTGGTCATTTTGGCAGCAGGAATGGGGAGTCGTTTTGGGGGATTAAAACAAATAGAGCCAGTGGGGCCTAATAAGGAAATATTAGCAGATTATTCTATATATGATGCCATAGAAGCAGGTTTTACTAAAGTTGTGTTTGTGATAAGAGAAGAGCATATAGATTATTTTAAAGAAAATATTACGAAGAAATATCAAGATAAAATAGAAGTTTTATTTGTTAGTCAAGAACTTCATAAAATACCTAGTGATGTAACTATACCAAGTCTGCGTACGAAAATGTGGGGAACAACGCATGCCTTATTGTGTGCTAAAGATTTAGTAAAAGAAGGTTTTGTTATGATTAATGGAGATGATTTTTATGGAAGATCTTCATATCAAAAAGCTGCTCAATTTTTAGATGCGGTAAGTGATCCTTATGAATATATGCTAGTGGGTTATCCATTTTGTTTAGCTAATAGTAAAAATGGTAAAGTAAATCGTGCTGTTATAAAAAGTAGTAATGGATATGTTACTGGTTTGGATGAATGTAGTGTAGAAGAAAAAGATGGAGAAATTTTGGCGACAACGCATGCAACGAATGAGACGTTTATAATTGATAAATTTGATCCTGTTTCAATGAACTTTTTTGTTTTTCAACCTTCTGTTTTTTCGTTGCTAGAAGAGGACTTTGATGCATTTATACATGGTAAAATAGAAGAAAAGAATGAATGTTTGATACCAAATACTATAAAAAAATATATTGTAAATGATCGTGTGAAAATGAAAGTTGAAGTTGCTGATGCTAAATGGCTTGGTGTTACTTATAAAGAAGATTTAGATGAAGTTAAAATGCACTTACAAAAATTTACAAATGAAGGAATTTATCCTAAGGATTTATGGGAGTAAATTATGGATGCAAGAAAAAGAATTGAAGAATTAACTAAGATTATTGAAGATGCTAACTATGAGTATTATGTACTCGCAGAACCAAAATTGACAAATCAAGAATGGGATAGTTATTTAAGGGAATTGGAAAAGCTGGAAGAAGAATATCCCATGTATGCACTTCCTAATTCTCCAACCAAAAGAGTAGGTGGAACAGTTATTGATAAGTTTAAGAAAATAACCCATAGTATTCCAATGCTTTCTATTCCAGATGTTTTTGATATTGATGAAATTAAAAGTTTTGATGAAAGAATTAAAAAAAGTGGTTTTGAGCCAGAGTATGTTTGTGAGTTAAAAATTGATGGCTTAAGTGGTTCTTTTCATTATGAAGATGGTATATTAATTACGGGTTCAACAAGAGGTGACGGAGTTACGGGAGAGGATATTACCCATAATGTTAAAACGATACGTACACTTCCTTTGAAGTTAAAAGATGATACTTCTATTGAAGTGCGTGGAGAAATCTTTATGGGACGTGATACTTTAAAACAACTAAATGAACGTCGAGAAAAGTTGGGTGAGCCTTTACTTCAAAATTGTCGAAATGCGGCGGCTGGGTCTATTCGTCAGTTAGATTCTAAAGTAGCTGCTCAAAGAAAATTAGATGTGTGGATTTATCATTTGCCTAATCCAGAAGATTATGGAATTAAAACCCATTATGAAGCTTTACAATTTATGAAAGATTTAGGTTTTAAAGTTAATCCAGCGAATCGATTGGTAAAGAATATTGATGAAATTTTAGACTTTATAAATGAATATGCCTCTAAAAGAAGTAGTTTATCTTATGATATTGATGGTATTGTTATTAAAGTTAATGATTTAAAGATGCAAAAACAGTTAGGTTTTACAGCAAAATATCCTAAATGGGCAGTAGCTTATAAGTTTCCTGCTCAAGAAGT
>CAOOMX010000029.1 GCA_948497845.1 uncultured Bacilli bacterium
ACAATACCATGTTCTTGATTATATTCTTCTTGTACTTTTCTACGACGATTTGTTTCATTAATGGCTGTATTCATAGCATCACTTACTGTATCAGCGTACATCAAAACATGACCATTAGCATTTCTAGCAGCACGTCCAATTGTTTGAATAAGACTTCTACTACTACGCAAGAAACCTTGCTTATCAGCATCTAAAATACAAATAAGACTTACTTCTGGAATATCTAACCCTTCTCTTAAAAGATTAATACCTACAATACAATCATATACACCACTTCTTAAATCGTGAATAATTTTAAGTCGTTCTAAAGCTTTAATTTCACTATGTAAATAAGCTACTTTAATATTCATTTCTTTTAAGTAATTCGTTAATTCTTCACTCATACGTATAGTAAGAGTAGTAATTAAAACTCGTTCATTTTTTTCTTTACGGATATTTATCTCATGGATAATATCATCAATTTGGCCTTCTGTTGGGCGAACTTCAATAACTGGATCAAGTAAGCCCGTTGGACGAATAATTTGTTCTGCAAAATCACCATCAGTATGAAGGAGTTCTAAATCTCCAGGAGTTGCAGAAACATAGATAGCTTGATGAATATGATTTTCAAATTCATCATACATCAAAGGTCTATTATCTAAAGCACTGGGAAGACGAAATCCATAATCTACTAAGGTTTGCTTACGCATTCTATCACCATTATACATACCACGTACTTGTGGTAAAGTTACATGTGATTCATCAACGACTAATAAATAATCTTCTGGAAAAAAGTCCATTAAACAAGATGGCGTTTCTCCAGGGCCACGCAAAGCAAGATGTCTTGAATAGTTTTCCACCCCATTACAAAACCCTGTTTCACGAAGCATTTCGATATCATAATTAGTTCTTTCTCTTAGTCTTTGTTCTTCAATAAGTTTATTTTCACTTTTTAAGACTTCCAATCGTTCTTTTAATTCTTCTTCAATCCTTGCAATAGCTAATTCAAGTTTATCTTTACTAGTAACAAAGTGTGATGCTGGAGAAATCGTAATACTTTTTTTACTACCTGTAACTACTCCAGTAACTGGATCAAATATATCTATAGCTTCAATTTTATCATCTTCTAATGTAATACGAATACCACTAACCTTTTCATTAACTGGTATGATATCAACATTTCCTCCACGAACACGAAAAGTACCACGATGAAAATCAATATCACTTCGCTCATATGTCATATCTACTAAACGATTAACTATTTTATTACGGCTGATATCTTGTCCTACAGTTAAAATAAGCATGTTCTTTTCATACTCTTCTTTTTCTCCAATACCATATATACAAGAAACAGAAGCTACAACAATTACATCTTTATAATTAATAAGAGCACTAGTAGCAGCATGTCTTAATTCATCTATTTCATCATTGATAGAGGAATCTTTTTCTATATAAGTATCACTACTTGGCACATATGCTTCTGGTTGATAATAGTCGTAATACGAAACGAAATACTCTACATGATTTTCTGGAAATAACTCTTTAAATTCTGCATATAATTGCCCAGCAAGTGTTTTATTATGAGCAAGAACTAAAGTTGGTTTATTAACACTAGCAATTACATTGGCAATAGTAAATGTTTTACCAGTCCCTGTTGCTCCCAATAAAACTTGTTCTTTTTTGCCTTCTTTAATTTCCTTCACTAATTTTTCAATAGCCTGTGGCTGATCACCACTAGGCTCATATTTTGATACTAATTTAAACATTTTTTATCACTTCCTAATTTTATTACGATTATTATCAGCCTTCTTTCATTAGACCTTTAATTCGTCCTTTTACTGATGTTTTGCTTTGGATGAGAGGTGTCTTTTCACTTGGGGACGAATAAAAGTCACAAATTTCATTTTCTATAAGCTGAACTAGTAGAATTTTCTACTTGATTAATTAAATATTATTCGAATTATTTTACCAAACTTATTATCATATTTTGTTTGCTTACTCTTTTTTAAATCATTTAACATGATATCAATATACTCCTTTTCATCATTTTGCAAAAATATTTTATTTAATGTACTTTTAGATGATGAGCTTATATATTCATTTACTATTACTCCTTAATTTTTATTTTGTATTAACAACTTTCAGTTTCTTTATTTATTTTTGACATTGTTTATAAGTTTATTCTTATTTTCTTTTTCTAATTCTTTTAATGATTTTTTAGGTGTTGGTAATTTTTCGGGCATAGTTCCACCATTTTTAGCAATTACCTCTCTAATATTTCTTCCTATAGTATAATGAGTTTGATTTGCTTCTTTTTCATTACTAATATTATCTTTTTTTAATTTTTGTTCAGTTTGAGAAATTCTAAATAAATTAGCAATTAACTCATCGCTTCCCATATTATCTAAAATATCTTCTCGATATCTTAATCCTTTTCTTTTGGCAATATCGTCAGCTGTTTCACCATTGTATAAACCTTTATAGCCAGCATTATGAAATAAGTCAAAATTTTTAACTCCTGCATTCTTAGCTGCTTGATTTAGAGAATAATTTCCTTTTTTAGTTAAACTTCTTTGATAAAATCTCTTTTCATCTTCCGTTAATTCACTGTATTCTTTTTCACTAACTTCCTGTTTTCTTGTTTGTACAGCAAAATATGTTTGAGCAAGAGCTATACTTTCTTTCCTAGAATCTCCATTTTGGGCAATTAGATAACAAGCGTATCTTGATAACTCATAATCATTAATTAACTTTGAAGCACCTTTAGGCATTTTTATCGTTTTGTCGGTGTCGACAAAATGATCTATCACATTAATATTACTATTAATACAAGCATTTTTTGCTTTATTAATAACTCCCTCAAACTTTCGCCATTCTTTGTAATCTAAAACAAATTGTAATTCTCTTGCACACCAATATTCATTTCCATATTCATCAATATGTTTAATATCTTCAAATGTTTTTTCTTTATATAATTCTATTTTTTTCATTTTTATTATTTCCCCCTTTTACAATATTATAACATAACTCTCAATATTTTTATTTTATTATTTCTAGAAACTTATAGGACGAATTTGAAAAAGAAAAAGTCACAAATTCTATTTTTTCATTTGGTATTGTTTCGTCCATTTCATTGTTGACGGTTTCATTATACCATACTCTATTTTTAGGATTATAAAAAAAGAAAAAATTACAGCCAAATACATGTAATTTATCCTCTTACTTGTTTTACTGAAGCCAAATACTCATTAGCTAACGCGCCTAGTTCTTCATTATTTAAAGTATAAAAATCTACATCATCTTTTAAAATTCCACTCCACTCTAAAAGATCCTTTAAATCAATAACATAATCATAATTAAATACAGATTGATTAGATGCATATGCAAATACACCATATTGCATTACATAGACTTTACAATCGTTTAACTTAAAATGTTCTTGAAGTTCTTTTCCATATACTTCACTTACAATAGTAACCATTTTGGTATTGCTAGCAACAATATTACCTTCTTTTACATCAATATTATTAAATAAATTTCCACTTGCTTGTACATTTTTTAAATAATCTTCACATAAAACATCTCCAAGCTCTAACGAATCAACATAATCACATTGAGCTAAATAACTATTCAAATCTACTTTATTAGATAGATTTCCTAAACCTTCTTTGGTTGAAAAAAATAGACTACCATCTTGATTAGAAATAACAAAACCAATTTCCTTATTCTTTGTAAAACCTACTTGTATAAAAAGATTTCCAGTAAATGCATTAGCTATAAGTTTACCATCATTATTTATAGGAATTAAACTAAAACAATGAGGACTTAAACGACCATCTTCTTTTAAAGTACTAGCCAAACTATCCGTTAACTTTTCTTCATTTGTTAATGCTCTCATTCTAATCAAATCAAAATTAGGAGGAGTATACCTTTGATATTTATAATCACCTTGATTAAGTAAAGAAAGCTTACCATTACTTTCCACTCTATATATTTTATAATCCTCTGCCTGATATCCAAAAGCAATAGATGATATATCAGCTGGATCATAAACAATACAATTAGCTTTTTCAAAGTTTTTAAAATTATCTTGAACAGCTTTTATTTTATTAGCATCATATCCTAAACTTTTCAATTGAAGTGTATACCTATTATAATAATCAGTTAAAGATGTAATTTTTACATTAGTTAATAAAAACTTATTAAAAGGTTCATATCCATTTGCCTTACTTGCTTTCTTAAGACAAGCCATAAAAAGTTCATCATAAAGACCATCTAACTTCTTATTGCCTTTTAGTTGAAATATTCTAGAAGTCACACTAGCATTAAGTGTTTTACTTATATATTCAAAATCAACTTCAGGATACTGACTTTTACAAAGGCTTAAAAGCCTATCAATTCCAAATCTAGAAAATTCTTCAAAAGTAAATCCCGTTAAATACATCAAATAATCTAATATCTTTTCACTAGTATCATAACTTCCACCAGAAGAAGCTGTATACCATTTAGCCATCTTATCTGTCATACCTTCATGTAAAGCTGTATTTCTATCTCTTCTAACAATATACACGTTTCCAACTACTCTAAAAATACTATAATATGTATGGGCAAGTTCATGTGCAATAATAAATTTTGATGCACCCTCTTTTATATTTATTGCATTTACCATAAAATCATAATTAGCCTCTGAACCGATAGGAAAAAGTTTATTATATTCTGCTTCACTATATATATTTATCTTTAAAGTTTTCATATTTTCATAAAAAACACGATAGTTTGCATCAGGATGTTTTGTATAAATTTTATCATATTCTCCCAATGCAATATCTCTAATCTCTTTAGGTAACTCCTGGTTTTTATTACAAGCATCGACAATCAAATCTCTAGTAACTTCTACTTTTCCCAAATACTTATCTAAATCAGCTACATCTGTTATTAAAACAGATTTCTTTTTACTACTCTCGTCACTTTCATCCTTACTACTCATCACTGGAACAACAACAATTTGCCCATTATTTTCCACATCTACATGAATATCATTAGCTAAAGCTGTAGGAACATTACTAAAGAAAATTGCTAAAGACAAAAGAGTAACTGTACCCTTCTTCATAAATCTTACAAAATCATCAAAATGATAAACTGGTGCAAAAAGATAAGGACTTTGCAAATTAAATATTTTGTATAATGCTAAGTAATCATTTAAAAAAGGATATTTAAATTGATTATCTTCCATTTGTAAAAAAGTAATTCTTCCATCTTCACCTAAAAAAAGCATAAATTCTTTTTGATTAAATTCAATAGAAAACATTTTTTTATAATCCATAGTACATACTCCATTTCTCTATTTTATAAAGGTTTAATCATATTTTTCAAGCAAATTATCTAAAGCACTTTTAAAAAATAAACTATATCCCCTTAATTAGCATTATGTTAACACAATAAAACATTTATTGCAACCTTTTTCAGCCCTAAAAGAAGCCATTTTAGACTAAAAAACATTAGTCTATTTTGGAATATGGTATAAATGAAACGTGATTAAATATGAATAGATTAAAAGAAATTAGAGAAGACAGAGACTTATTACAAAAAGACATTGCAAAATTATTAAGTATTACCCAAACTGGATACTCAAAATATGAAGTAGAAACTAATGATATACCTACAGAAACATTAAAAACATTAGCCAAATTTTATAACACATCCATAGATTATCTACTATGTTTAACAGATGAAAGAAAGCCTTACCCTAAATCAATATTAAGTAATGAAAAAGAAGAAATACATATATAACAAAAAGACTGATAGAAATGTCAGTTTTTTTAATCATCTATTTAAAAGATAAATCACTTTCTTTTTTTCGTTCTAAATTAGAACTTATAACCATTACAAATACGCCACTGCCTAAGCCAATCAAAATAGGAAGTTTTAAATCAACACCTTGATTATTGACAAAAGCTCCATCCAAATCACTATTATAATTAACAATTGGGTCATCAGTTTTTAATGGTTTTGTTAAAGTATCAATATCATTGGCAGCAGAAAGTAAATTAGTCTTCAAACTCCAAAAAACATCTTCTTTTAATTGATTTTCATATTTACTACGAGCATCATCTGATGTAGCTGTATTATAACGCATCATATAAACTTGATAAAGCATATCAGCATCTAAAGAAGTACTATCTATAAAGTAATAATTACCATCTACTTTCACCATTGTCCATGCATGCTGAAGACCACTTTCCATAGTAGAGCCTTCAAGAAAATGCGCTTCTATGCCTGCTATTCTACATAAAGCAGTAAATAAACTTGCATAATTAGCACAAATACCTTCGCTATCTCCTCCCACAATAGAAGAAAGAGAAAATTCATTATAATACATAGCTTTAGCTTCTATATCTTTATCAGTAACAGATGCATTTAATCTTAAATAAGAATCAACACTATTATCATAACTAAGATAATCTGTTACCACTTTAACTATCTTTAATATTTTTTCCTCATCTTTTAGATCACCTTCTATCGAAGCTTTATCCAATAAAGTACTAAGCATTCCATTAATTTTTCTAAACGTATCTAAATCCATACTTCGATTTACAAAAGATCCATCTATCCCATCTAAAAAATAAAATAAGCAAGCATTTTCTAATTCACTAGCATTATCCTTTTGACTATCAAATAAAATTTCCACACCCTTTTTTTGTAAAGACCGAACATCTAATCTTTTACCTGTCATTTTAGCCACTTCTAAAGCATTAAACACCAAATAAATTTTAGCATCCATTGAAGAAAGAACTTTTATGTTTTCCAAAGATAAACATTGGGCATTTTGAATAATTAACTGTTGTAATTTACCACAATCTTCAAAAAAAGAAAAATCTATTGTTTTTTTAGCATCAACATTTAAAAGAACAACTTCATTTAAGGTTCTATCTGTAATAAAAGGATCTTCTTTTTTAGAATCTTCCCAATATTCTGAAGCATTGTCCTTAATATAATTTACAAATTGATTATCTTGATAAACACTTCTTCTTACATCTGCTGTAACTTCTTTTATTTGATCTTTATTTCTTTCATTAATGAAACCATAAGTAATAGCTCCGCTAAAAAGGACAGCAGACAAAGCAAGAGCACCAATTTTAGTAGGCAAAAGACCATGATTTTTATTAAAATGACCACTCAAATGGTTTTCATTAACCTTTAACATTATTTAAAACCTCTTTCAAGACATTTTCGGCATATAAAAGTTCATCTTCGGTTAAACAAGTATCTAAACAATCATCTGTTTCATTATATTTTGCAATATAGTATTCTTCTATATCTTTATAAATAACGTAATTACTATCTTTAAAACGAAAAGTCATAACAACTTCCATCTCTACTTTCCCTTTTATTCTATCTTGTATTATTATTTTATCCATAATTACACCTAACTCATTATACCAAATTTATACTCCTTTGTCTTTCTTTTAATAATTTAGATTTAAACTTATGTAAATTACTGCTATTGATTTTATACATAAAATCTTCTATAATTTTATAAAAGGTGAAAAATATGGAATATTTAGATTATTATGATGAATTTGGTAATCATTTAGGAGTAGAAACAAGAGAAAAAATACATGAATTAGGCTTATGGCATAAAACAGTTCAAAACTGGTTATACACAAAAGATGGTAAAGTTCTTTTTCAAATTAGAAAAAACACTGGAAAATTCTATACAACATCAAGTGGTCATGTAGATGCAGGTGAAACTTTAGAAGAAGCCTACATTCGTGAAACAAGAGAAGAAATAGGACTTGACATGACTAATGAAAATCCCAAAGTAATAGATTTAGTAACTTGGGTAATGGATAAAAAAAAGGATGGAAAAACAATTAAAGATAGAGCTAAATCAACTTTTTTTCTTGGATTATATGATGGAGACTTTAATGATTTTAAATTTGATACCAATGAAGTCCTAGGTGTTGTTTTAGTTGATGCAAAAGAAACACTTGATTTATTTAAAAAAGGTCATGGCCAAATAGATGCATTATTAATTATTGACAAAAATGGTGTTAATGAACAAATAAAAAGACAAGTTGATTTTGATGAATTTTTACTTTTCGAAGGTGAAGATATTATCCAAAAATATGGCAAAATTCTAACAAATGTTATTGAAGAAACCAAAAAGATCACATCATAGTGATCTTTTAATAACGAATAAATCTTCTAAGAACTGGATCAGGCGTATCACTTTTTTCAACTTGATATAGCATTTTTTCTCTATCAAAAGGAACCAATTCATCTTCTAAAGTAAAGCCATCTTCTGTTTCTATCAAAATAACATAACTGGCTAAGTCTACAAATCCATTTCTATCTCCAATACCAGCAGCACGAATAGCATAAAAATTAGTTGTTCCATCACTCTCATATACTTTCCAATGGGTATGTCCCTGAATAATAGCATCCATTTCATGAATCATCTTTCCAGAAAAAAGCGGTTCCAAAGAAGCTGAAATATATCCTTTTTCAACTAATTCTTGCGCATGAGCTGCTACTTCTTCTTTAGCTAATGGACTATTGGTATAATAAAATTGTTCAAATCCACTTTTTCCAGCAAAAAAGCGGTCACAATATTGAAGTACATTTCTACACAAATAATCAAAGCGAACATCATTAGCAAAATGACATAAACCTATTTTTTTCCCTCCTAATGATAATTGAATGGAATGAGGAAAAGTTGCTATTTGTCGCTTTTGTTCATCCGTCAAATGACTTTCTGTCCAATACTGACTGGCTATTTTTCTATCATACATATAATAACGAAAAGGATATAACCCAAGTGTAATATAATCTTCTGCATTCCCAGCTATAGAAATAACATTTGCTTCATTTAAAACTTGCATAACTTCACTTGGATTTACTCCTACACTAACATTATCCCCTAAAGAATATATTTCGGTTATTCCTCTTTTCTTTACATCTGCTAAAATAGCCTCTACTGGTTCTAACATTGCATGCGCATCCGCTAATATTGCTATCTGTCTAAAATTTGTCATAAAGCTCCCCTAAAACGTCAGTTATTCTACTACAATATAAATTTTTTGTCAAACCTCTACCCTTTAAAGCAATCCAACACTTCATTACAATTTTCAGTAAATTGATTCACTTTTTTATTTAACTCTCCTAAAGGCTTTAAAGCTTCACTTACTCCAGCAATAAGTCCTTTATCCAAAGTTGTTTGTAAAAACTTAGGTAAAATAGAGGATCCTACTTTAAAGACATCTTTTATATCTGAAACACATCTATTCACATAATATTCTGTAATTTGTTCCATTAATAAAGACTCTGTATCTATTTTATTATCTATAAAACGATTAATTCCATAAAGTGCTACAAAGGCCTTAGCCATAGTAAACAATACATCGGGAGGACTCATATTATATTTTGTAAACACACCAATCATTTCTACAAAAAATTGAGTAACAGGAATCTCTCTAAATCTTTTGCAACACTCTTCTATATCTTGATAAAATTTATTATTATCATAAGCAGTAAAAGAACTTTCTCTAGTTAATATTGCAATTAATTTATCTACATTTTGGTTATATGCAGAAAAGAACAAATCTTTAACAATTTTTTTATCTTCTCCATCTATCGTAAAGATTAAGCCCATATCTAAAAAACCGATACTACCATGTTCATCAATATAAATATTTCCACCATGTGGATCTCCATGAAAAACAACAGGCACATCACGAAAGAATGCATAAAAAGACAATTTAACATAATCATTCAAAGATTTACTAATTTTCAATTTATTTTTCTTAGAAAGAGACATTTGATTAATGGTTTTAGCAAAAATAAATTCCATTACAATAATATTTTCATTCGATAATTTTTTATAAACTCTAGGAACACGTATAGTAACTGTATTTTGTACCTTGTTATTTACATTTTTGGCAAATTGAGAATATTTCACAATATTTCTAGCTTCATGTTTAAAATCAACTTCTTCTAAAATCCACGATAAATATAAATCTAAGGCTGTATCACTCCCCAAAATATTCTTAAAACGAAAAATTCTTCCATAACGACGTACGATTCTTTTCATTTGCTTTATATCTTTTTCTATCTTCCTAGTAATATCTTGCCGTCTTACTTTCAATGCCACAATATCCCCATTTTTTAATACTGCTTTATGCACTTGTGATATAGAAGCTGATCCAACCGGGTTAGGATCTACATAACGAAATTTTTCTTCAATACTACAACCATATTCTTTTTCAATAATCTTTTTAATTTTCTTAAAATGTATTGGTTTACAATGATCACATATTTTTGATAAAAGAATACGATCATTTTCAGTAAAAAGATTCCCGTAATTTTGCATCGCCAAAATCTGAGCTAATTTAATATATACAACACCCATTTTTTCAACAAATGAAAGAATAACTTTTCCTGTATTCATCCTTAAAATAAATTTTTTAAAAAGCATTATAAAGCCATAAAAATATACACGCATAAAACCACCTACACATATTTTAATATATTAAATAGATAAATGCAAAACATTATTTTTTATGTGCTTTTTTCTTCTTTTTTAATCTTCTTACCAAAACCAAGAAAAAAACTATCACTACCAAAAATAGATAAAGTACTGGATGATAAAAATCTAATGTTGTATCTAAAAATACATCAGTTTGGTACAAAAGCTCTTCTTCATGATAAACACTAACAACGCCAAGCTTTTCACCCTCGCTCATTTTCGCCGTAATTTCATCAACGCCATCAAAAGAAATAGACAAATTTTCTGCTGTACCATTTTTTAAATATTTAGTTATACTTTTATCAAGCTTAACCTCATAATTCTTTCTCTTTCCCCACTTAACAGGCAATGATGCAATGACTTTAGAAGGAGAAAGAAGGGTTTGATAACTATAATTTTTGCTATAATAATCATAAATAGTTAATGTATCTTTAACAGCATTATAATTTTTATCTACTAATGATTTAATAACAACCAATAGATAATCCACACCATTTATTTCACTAATTGAAGCAAGGCATCTACCAGCACCTTTAGTAAATCCACTTTTAGACCCCATAATAATACTAGTATCTAACATACTATAATGACTTAAAGTAGATCTCAGTTCCAACCCATTACTAGGAACTTTATAATACTTAGTTGTAAATATTTTTTTAAATACATCATTTTGTAAAGCATATTTTAATAAACGAGCCACATCATTAGCAGTAGAATAATTATCTTCATGATCTTTTCCTATTGGATTTTGAAAATGGGTATTTTTTAATGCAATCTTCTTAGCCAAATCATTCATAAGATTAACAAAATTTTCTTGATTCCCCGATACTTTTCTTACTATAGCATTAACTGCATCTGCTCCGCTAGGAAGCATAACTCCATAAAGTAAATCCATAACAGTTACTTTATCTCCTATTTTAAAGCCAGCTTCACTATACCCAACAGTACCATTAAAATCTTCTTCTTTAATCGTTATTATTTCTTCTAAATCTTTTACATTCTCTAAAGCAACAACAGTAGTCATAATTTTAGTAAGACTAGCAATACTTACTTTTTCATCGGCAAGTTCCTCATATAAAAGAGTATCATCTAACATATTAAAAAGAACAATATGATGAGAAGTAACATCAAAATCCCGAGCTAAAACACAAATAGGAAAAACAAAAAGAAAAAGAACAGCTACAAATATCTTTTTCATTTTAATTCATAAACCGTCCCTTCTCTAGTATCTTTTAGAACAATACCCATACTTAACAATTCATCACGTATTGCATCTGCTTTATCAAACTCTTTATTTTGTTTAAACACATTACGTTCTTCTATTTTCTTTAAAATAAAGTCTTCATTTTCATGTGTCATTACTTTTAATAAATCCAAAGATAATACCGTATCCCAAGCTTCAACTAAATTATATTTAGTAGCATCATCTACATCACTTTTTAATAAATCATATAAAAGAGTAAGAGCATTAGCAGTATTTAAATCATTTTCTAAAGCTTCTTTAAACTTTAAATCCCATAAAGCAAATACTCTTTCATCATAAGATGCACTTTTCACCAACTTTTTCGTTTTACCAATTAATTTTTTATAAGCATTCTCTGCTCCATCTAAAGAAGAATAAGAAAAAGTTAATTGTTTACGATAATGACTCATCAAACATAAATAACGATAGCTTAATGGATTATAACCTTTTTCTTGCAAAAGACTAACCGTTAAAATAGCCCCATGACTTTTACTCATTTTACCAGTCTCATCATTTAAATGTTCATTATGAAACCAATATTTACACCATTGATGCCCTAAAAAAGATTCACTTTGAGCAATTTCATTCGTATGATGAGGAAAAATATTATCTACACCCCCACCATGAATATCCAAATATTCTCCTAAAAAGTTAAGAGAAATACCTGTACACTCAATATGCCAACCAGGATACCCAACACCCCAAGGACTATCCCATTTTAATTCTTGATCATCGAATTTTGACTTTGTAAACCACAAAACAAAATCCGTTTTATTCCGTTTATTTAAATCAACATCAACACCATCTCTTACTCCTACTACTAAGTCTTCTTCTTTATGATTTGTAAGTTGATAATAATCTTTTAATTTAGAAGTATCAAAATAAACATTTCCTTCACTTAAATAAGCAAAACCATCATCTAATAACTTAGAAATAATGTTAATATAATCTTTTATATGATCCGTTGCAGGACTAACAACATCTGGAACTCGATTATTTAAAAGTGCAAAATCATGAAAAAAAGCATCTGTATAAAATTTAGCAATATCCATAACAGACTTATGCTCTTTTTTAGCACTCATAACCATTTTGTCATCACCAGTATCAGCATCACTAGATAAATGACCAACATCTGTAATATTCATAACTCTTTTTACATCATATCCCAAATAACGCAAAGTTTTATCTAAAACATCATGTCCAATATAATTCCGCATATTACCGATATGAGCGTAATGATATACTGTTGGTCCACAAGTATAAAAGCCTACTTTTTTCCCATTCCAAGGAATAAATTCTTCTTCTTTTTTAGTTAAAGTATTGTATAATTTCATTATTATTTCTCCATTCTTGACAGACGTAAGAAAACACCTAAATCATCTAATTTCTCTAATTCTATCATATAATCCAAAGAATCAATATCTTTTTTTGATTCACTTTTAGTACCTAATGTAACGTATGACATTTTCATATCATTTAGTACTAATAATTTCACTAAAAACTGACCTTCTCCAGCACAATCTCCTACACTACATCGATGATCTTCTACATCTAATAATTTAACAACAGCTTCATCTTCTATAACAGCATAATCCATTTTATTTTCTAAAATAAAAGCTTTTCCAAATGTACCAATTGTTTTTTTACAGTCAAAAAAGAATTTATAAATTCCAAATCCAATAGTCCCTATAACAAGTATTGCAATTAAAAATCTAATCATTCTTTTCATTCTTTAAAACCTCATTAAAATCTTTCTAATATCTTATCCTTACCAATCAAATAAAGGGTATCAGCCAACTCAGGCCCATGCATCAAACCACTAGCTTGAATACGAATGGGCATAAATAAAAGTTTTCCTTTAACTCCAATCGATTCCTTAACATGCATAATAGCTTCACTAATATTCTCGATTGACCAAACCGACATTTTCTCTACTTCTTCTTTAAAGGCTTTAACAACATCTTTAATAATTGGATCACTTTCCATAAATTCTTTACATTCATCACTTAAACAAACATCTTGAAAGAAAGATTCTGTCATTTCATCGATTTGTGCCCCATAAGATAAATGTCTCTTATAAATTAAAAGTAAAGTATTAATCCAATCTTCACTTTTACCAGTTATATCTCTAGTAAAATATTTTTTAATCCAACTTAAATAAGTTTCATCATCCATTTCTTTAATATAATGAGCATTAAACCATTGTAATTTTTTTACATCATAACTACTAGAAGACTTACTAACACGTGCTTCATCAAAATTTTGAATTAATTCTTCCATAGAAAATACTTCTTGATTAATAGCAGGACTCCAACCTAATAAAACCAAGTAATTAACAATAGCATGAGGTAAATATCCTGTATTATAAAGATCCATAAAAGATGCATCTCCATTACGCTTAGAAAGTTTATTGCCATCTTCTCCTAAAACCATCGCCACATGAATATAGGTTGGTTTTTCCCAGCCAAAAGCTTCATATAAAAGATTATATTTAGCCGTTTGATCCAAATATTCTTTTCCTCTTATAACGTGTGTAATTTCCATTAAATGATCATCTACAACATTAGCAAAATTATATGTTGGATACCCATCACTTTTAAGTAATATTTGATCATCTAAAATACTATTATCTATCTTTATTTTTCCATAGATAACATCCTCTACAACAGTAACCCCTGTTTTAGGCATTTTTTGTCTAATAACATAAGGCACTCCATTTTTTAAATTTTCTTCTATTTTTTCTTTACTTAATTTAGAACATCTTCCATCATATAAAAATGGTTTCTTACGAGCATTTGCTCTTTCTCTCATTGCTGATAATTCATCTTCAGTACAAAAACAATAGTAAGCATGTCCCTTTTCAACTAATTCTAAAGCATATTTTTTATAAATATCTTTTCTTTCACTTTGAATATAAGGACCATATTCCTTTTCATTCATAGGACCTTCATCAATCAAAAAACCACATAAATTTAATGTATCATAAATAAAATCGATAGCACCATCAACTTTACGTTCTTGATCTGTATCTTCAATACGAAGAATAAAATCTCCATCATACTTTCTAGCTACTAAATATTCAAATATAGCTGTTCTTAAATTACCAATATGCATATATCCTGTTGGACTAGGTGCAAATCTTGTTCTAATTTTCATAAATAATCACATCCATCATTATTTTATCACATATTTCCCTTTAAAAAAAGTTGCTTTTTTTATACGTCTTACGTTTATTTAAACATACGCAAAGCGCATTTTCTATAAAATAAAATTGGTGAAGAATATGAATATAGAACGACTTAAAGAAATAAGAGAAGATAAGGACTTATTACAAATAGATTTAGCCAGACTTTTAAAAGTAACTCAAGCTCAATACAGTAGATATGAAATGGGAGTAAACGAAATACCTATAGAAAAGCTAGTGATCTTAGCAAAATATTATAATACATCTATTGATTATTTATTAGGCTTAACAGACAAACGAGAACCATATCCAACATCCATTATGGTATAACAATTAAAGCGGGCATCTAACCCGCTATTATTCTAATCAATTCTCTCTTACTTTTACTAATGCCCAACTAGGAAATCCAGCACCATTACACTTATAACTAATTAATTTGCTAATAAATATCGCATCACTTCCATATGCATTATAAAAGCACTCATTTTTATACAAAACTACTTTCTTACTCACATTAATCCCCCGTGCTATACCTTGCTTTGCAAGATCCAGCACCACATCCCTAGCAATTCGAAAGAATTGCTAGATTAGTGTGTTCTATTTACACTTCTATTCTATACTTATCACAGGACAGTTTTTTCCTTCCTTAATTGAATTATGTGCCAATTCTTGTTATATTTAATTTGTAGAAAAAATAAAAAGGAGTTGGCACATGTCTAAATTATATAATGAATATTCTAATGTTGTAAATGATTTTCGTATCTTTTTTTCTAAATTTTCTAATTCTAAAACTTTACTTCGTTTTGTCCCTAATCTTTTCTGCTCTTTTATTTTTGCTGAATCTATTACTCTTTCTAAAGTAGCCCTTACTTCTTTTAAATCTTATGACCATCCTGTCTTACTTGATTCTGTTTATAAAAGAATTTCTCGCACTCTTCATAATTCTCGTTTCTCTTTTCACTCTATCTTTGATTCTATTGTTATAGATACTCTTTCTAGATATAAATTATCTCATTC
>CAOOMX010000030.1:0-11454 GCA_948497845.1 uncultured Bacilli bacterium
ATAAGAGTGATACAACATATGAAGCAAAAGTTGGATTATCTTATGTAAGTGAATATGGATATGCATCAGATCCAAGTTATTGGACAATAGATCTATTTCATTATGGTTCAACATCAGGAAAAGACTGGATGCGTCTAGAAAATGCTGTTTATTGGACAATCACTCGCATGTCCGAAAATTCGTATTATGCGTTCACCGTCCTTAGCCCAGGGAACGTAAACGGCGGTAATGTGAGCTACGATGGCTGCGTACGACCTACCTTCAATCTTGTATCAAGTGTAAAAATATCCAGAGGACAAGGAACAGAATCTGACCCTTTTAGAATAGAAGTATAGAGAAAATACAAAGAAATAAAAGAAATGAAAAATGCTAATCCATTAAAGGGTTAGCATTTATTTTTCGATGAAATAAGCATAGTATTCATCAAAAGTAATGTTATTTTCATAAATATAAGTAGCAGCTTCAATACCAACATAGCGATAATGCCAAGATTCAAAACCATAACCTGTAATATTTACTTTATCTTCTGGATAACGAAGTGTAAAACCAAAGCGATGAGCATTATCTTTTAGCCATAAAGCTTCTTCAGTATCTTTAAAAGTATTTTTATTACTATTATTTTTACTAAAAATATCTAAAGAAAGTCCTGTTTGATGTTCACTACTTCCTGGCCTAGCTGCTATAGTGTCAGCGTATCTTTCACCACGTTTTTTCATATAATCATCATAAACTTTTTCCTGACTTTGATAAGATCTGTAGGCACTATTAATCATTAAATAAAATTCATCATTTTGAGCTTCATTCCACATATCTAAAAAAGCATTATAAGCTATTTCGCGTACTTGTTTACTCCCAGCATCTCCCCAAGCATATTTAGTTGAAACATTTACTAAATCATCTGGAACATAATCGCTTGGTAATTTATAATATTTATTCACAAGCATCAAAGTATCAAGTTCTAGATTAGCATCTTGCATTTGTTCATAAAATTTATGATTTAGATGGGTATTGATATCTCTAACAACTTCATCTGCATTCTTTTTCTTAGCTGTATCCATATAAGCTAGATAATCTTTCCAATTCTTCTTCAAAAAATATTTTTCTTCTATAAGGGAAAAAATTCTTTCATCCACATTTTCATTTAAAAAGTATTCTATTTCATCATGATCAAAATGTTCTTCTAAAATTTTGGCTTGTTCTAGACTATAGCCGTGTTCTATGAGTTTATATTGATATGTTTTTTTATAGACATAATCTTTATAAATCTGTATACCGGAGTAAGAACCAATGATTAAAAGAACAACTAATATAAGAAGAATCCAAACACCTTTTTTTAACTTTAACTTTTTCTTTTTCATAAAACCACCATTATTTCACTTAAATTATAGCACATAACGCTTTACAAATAAAGATTTCTATAGTAAGATTAATTTAAGATAAGGTGGTAAGATGAACATAAACAAGCAAATTGTTTCTATGTGTGAAAACTTTTATAAAATAATTAATTTTGAACCTCTAGAAGGAGATCTTGTTACAGAAAAGCTAATACGTATATATCAAGAATATATATTTAATATAGATATAAATGATAAAGAAGCCGTAGCATCGGTATTAAAACTAGATTCTGTTTTAGGCAATTATATCAATGATTTTGGTTTTAGAAAAGAATTACAAAAACAAATAGTAAAAGTACATATTGATCGAAGTAAGAATATTCTAAAACAATTTATAGATAATATCATAAAGATCTTTAACTCTTATGAAGAGTATACAACTAGAGTGATTTACATTTCTCGGTGGATTTAGTAAGTCCTTTTTTTATACCTAAAAGAGCAAAGATAAAAATGATAAATAATAGGAAAACAAAGGTAAATGATTGATAAATACTAATAGTTATCCTATAGTCGCTGATAACGAAATTACCTACAATGAATAAAAGAATAAATAGGATAATGTAAGTAATCCAACCTTTTTTATAATGACAAATATCTTTTATCTTTTTAGAAGCTAAACTAATGGCGATAAAAATATCAAAAATCCAACTAAGAGCTAAAAAGCTTTCTATATTTTGAATAAAGTTAAAGAAGTTAATAAGTCTTAAAATGGTAAATTCAGGATAACTAAATGTTTTTACTAAATTACTACCAAAAGAACCTACGATATAATTAAGCATAATAAATAGAGTAAGGAAGGTTAGAGTATAAGACTTTAAATTGTTTTTAAAACTTGTTTTTTCTTCCAATAACAAAATATACGGAGCAGTTGTAAGAACAGCAAAATTAAGAGCTGTTAAGAAAATATTTGTTTTAGAAATCGTATAAATAGGTAAGAAATTTTCAAAACGAACATAAGGAGCTGTTGCAAAAGTTTTGATGATAATTAAAGACATGCCAACCCAAAAGAGAATTTGTGCCATACGAGCTATGGCTTGTGTTCCTTTGTTTCCTAAGAAGATAGCTAAGAATAAGAAAGGCGCACAAGAGACAATTGTTTTAGTAAAAGGTAAATAATAGGAATAAATAAATGTTCCAAAGACCAAGAAAAGAAGGAAAATTAAAAAGAGGTAATAAAGTAGGAGTAAGAAGCGCAGAAGAAGATTTAAAGGCGTTTTCTTAATTAAATAATTATGTAAGGTGCCTTGTATAGAAGTACTTAATTTTGTATAAAGATAAAGTATCCCTATACCGATTAAAAAACCTATAATAACACCAATCCAGGCATCTTTTTCTCCAAGGCCTAAAATTAAGGAAACACCTCCCCCTAAAAATAAAGAACGGCTTACTAAGAATTTTGTTTGTATATTTTGATTATCAGTTATTTTCATAAATACTATAAACCAATCCTTTCTTATTAATAACAACTTTAACATTGGTACTTATTTTAGCATGTTGCCAAAGTTCATCATTTTTATCTCTAGACTTTACATAATAAGCATGTGCTAAGCCTAGAAAATCTGTATTAGCCTCTTGTGTTTTTCTAATAAACGCTTCTAATTTTTCGTTTAGTAATTTAGAAAAATCTTCATCTAAAGCAGTTAAGACTTCTGCATTTTTAATATCAAAATTAGGCCCATTATTCATTATTTTAGCCCGATAAACAGCATCGACTTTTATTTCATCTTTGGTAACTCCTATCTTACTTTTAATATCGTATAAAGCGATAGCAAAAGAATCACCTTCATAATAAAGATTAAATAATGGTTTTCTTATTTCATTTCTCAAAATATTATAAAGAATAGCATCTTCATTACTAAAAATATCAATCATTTTATATTCATCAAAGACAGCCATACCATCTATAAAGAAATTATTATCAACAACATTAATAACACTCAAGGAAGTATCTTTTCCAAAATCAAGTATTTCTTGTAAAACAATATGGAACTTTTTATCAATGGTATAATCTGATGCAAAAGCATTTGTTTGTAAAAGGGTAATGATAGAACTTGATGCAATAGGATTTTCTTCTGTTTTGGCAAGAAAAACATCTTCAGGAGAAATATCTTTACTAACAACAATATTAAAATTTTCTCTTAAATAAGTACTACGAATAAAAAAGTCAGCAATTTCTTGTAAATGATTTTTAGCAACTGATTCACTAATTACAACCAATTTGGTATGAGAATAATATGCACGATGACTAAGTAAATCGGCAGCTTTTTCTAAAGCAATAGCAATACTTTTATCTTGAGCTGTCCTTGTGTAGGTACTAATTTTTCCATCTTTTTTATCTACTTTTTCATTTAAAACTTCCAAAGTAACAGCAAAACCATTTTCATTATAATCAAGACCAATTCCTGAAATAATGGCCATTTCATTTACTTCTTTATAATCACTACATCCTCCTAAAAAAAGGATAAGGGTAAATAAAACAAATATTTTTTTCATAGATTCTCCTTTTCTTTCGTTAAATTATCTTTAACGAATAATCGACTTCTTTTTGTATCTTTACGAAGAGGTTGTTTTACAACGGTATCATTAAAGTACGATTTATCAAAAGGTGCAAAAGGTGCAAAGTATAGATGATTAAAAGAAGTAGTATTAAGGGTATAAATAAAGAAGAATAAAAAGGCAAGCATTAATCCATAAAGTCCGAATAAAGCTGCTCCTATTGTAAAAATAACGCGGAAGAAACGGATAGCATTATTAAGTTCAGTATTAGTAAAAATAAGATTAGAAATAAAGGTAATAGCTACAATAATAATCATAATAGGAGTAACAATTCCTGCTGAAACAGAAGCTTCTCCAATAATGATTGCCCCTAAAACAGAAATAGCTGACCCATAAGAGGAAGGAAAGCGCAAATCACTTTCTCTTAAGATCTCACAAATAAAGAGCATAATCACTGTTTCAATGACGGCTGGAAAAGGAACTCCATCCCGCTGGACAGCGAAATTAATAAGCAAAGTTGTAGGGATAGCTTCCTGGTTAAAGTTAATTAAAGCTACATATAAAGCTGGTGTTGCAATCGTAATAAAAAAAGAAATAATACGTAGGATTTTAATAAAATTAACATTGACACTTTTATTATAGTTATCAAAATTAGGATTTATATAGTCGATTAAATAAGAGGGAAGAATTAAAGCAAAAGGAGAAGTATCAGTCATGATAACTACTTTTCCTTCTAATAAAGCCATGGCAACAATATCAGGTCTTTCTGTTTGATAAACGGTTGGGTAAACGCTTTTATTTTCTCCATCTAATAAAAAAGCAAGACTACTAGCATCTAAAATACCATCAATATCAATAGCATCAATGCGTTCCAAAATATTTTTAACAAGACCTTTATCAGCGATGTCATCAAAATAAAGAACGCCTACTTGAGTAGATGTTTTTCTCCCTACAATGCGATTTTCAATTTTTAAAGAACTGGATTTCAAACGTCTTTTAATTAAACCAATATTTGTTTGGTAGTTTTCGACAAAAGCATCTTTTGGTCCGTTGATAGAAGGTTCCACATCACTAATATTAATACTTCTAGTAAGGTCAGCTTTTGTTTCTATGGCAAAGATTTGGTCTTTTAAAATGATAACTGTAAATCCATTGGTAAGATAAAATTCAATTTGGTCTACTTCAAGTATTTGGGTAGTATTAGGACCTGCTAAAAAAGAATCAAGATTATTTTTATTGATTTTTTCTTTATTAGCAATAAGACTTTTTAATATATAATCATTAACTTTATCGCTTCCACTAACGGTTTCTAAAAAAATACACCATATAGAATCAAACATTGATATAGGAATTTCTTTTGTAATTAAATCTGGATTTTTCTTAAATTCATCTTGAACTCTTTTAACAATTTTATTCATGCCATTCACCATTTTTAGTATTATCTTAATTTACCAATTTTATACAAATGTAAAAACAGAATTAAACCAAATATAACTTTATGATCTTTCAAAAATATGCTATACTTTTAAAAAGGTGATGAAATGAAAAAGACGATTTTAGGAACAATTATCATATGTATAGGAATAATTTTATTAGGAAATACATTAGAGATATGGGATTTAAACATATTTTTTAAAGGATGGTGGACGCTTTTCATAATTATTCCATCATTAATTAGTTTGGTAGAACAAGAGAATAAAATCAATGCATTTTTAAGTTTATTAATAGGAATACTTTTATTATTAGCAACTCGACATATTATTTCATGGCATATGGTAGGAAGAGTCTTTTTACCAATATTCATCATCGTTTTAGGGCTTTTAATTATATTTGGTAATAAGAAAAAAACAAAGATTAGAAGTGAAAATGCCAAAGAATATCTTTCGGTTTTTTCCAGTGTAGATGAAGAAATAACAGAAGTAAAAGAAGATTTTACAGCAACAGCTGTATTTGGTGGAATAGAATTAGATTTAAAAGAAGCCACCATTAAAGAAGATATTTTAATTAGTTGTGTATCTGTTTTCGGAGGGATTAAGTTACAATTACCTAAAGATGTAAAGGTTGAGATAAATGGAGTACCAATATTTGGAGGAGCAGAAAATAAAAGAAGGGGTAAAACTGGTAAAGTAAAAGTAATCATTGATTATGTGAGTGTTTTCGGTGGCATTGAAATAGAATAAATGAAAGAAATTGTAAAAAGATACTGGCTTAGTGGTTGTTTACTTTTATTAAGCATAATGTTATTTTTAAATCATTTCTTATGGCAAAGTACAGGCATAGAAATGTTTTTAAAAATAATCTTTTTTCTAAACCTTCTTCTGTTTTTTAAAATCCATCATTTTTTTCGGGGATTATTCTTCTTAATTGTTACATCCATTACCTTTGTCCCTATCATACTCATCTTTCTTTTACTAGCGGAAGCAAATGTTTTTACTTACAAAACATTTGATGTGCTTCTTTTACCCATACTCATCTTACATTTAAGTTTTTATACTTTTATAGCAAATACTAAAATAGGGCAAAGCGTACGAAAGATAGAGACTGGAATAGTACAAAGTACCAGAAAAGCCGTATTAAACTTTTTTAGAAAGGATTAAAAAATGAGAGTAGAAATAGAAAAATTAGATCACCAAGGGCAAGGAATCGCCTACATAGATAATATTGTGACATTTATACCTAAAACCATCCCTAAGGATATAGTAGAAGTAGAAATAGTTGAAAAAAAGAAAAAGTATCAAAAAGGAAGGGTAACAAAGTATATAAAAAGAGGGCATGACTTTAAAGAAAGTTTTTGTCCTTTTTATGCTCTTTGTGGTGGCTGTAATTTAGAAAACTATAGTTATGAAAAGACAATAGAATACAAAAAAGAAAAAATAAAGAATCTATTTTTAAAAAAGAACATAGATATTAGTCCCATAGTAATTGAAAACCCTATGCCTAAAAATTATCGTAACAAAATAGAATTAAAAGTAAAAAATAAAGAAGTTGGCTTTTATGAAAAAAGAACCAATAAATTAGTTAGAATCAATGAATGTTTCATAACAAATAAGGCTATAAATAAAGTAATTCCTTTTATTAATACATGGAATATAAATAATGGTAAAATTACCATAAGATGTAATAAAAATGAAGAAATATTAATTATTATAGAGACAAAAGATACCATCAAAGTAGATGTAGAAGAATTAAAAAAAGAGATAAAACTAGTAGGAATTGTTTATAACAATAATTCGATGTATGGTCAAAATTTCTTATATGAAAGAATGAATGGATTATTATTTAGATATTCCTATGACGCTTTTTTTCAAGTGAATCCATATGTAGCAGAAAAGTTATTTTCCTTAATAGAAGAATTAGTAAAAGAGGATAAAAAAATATTAGATTTATATTCAGGAGTAGGGACTTTAGCTTTATCAGCAAGTAAAATAGACACAGAAGTTTATGGTATAGAGATTATTCCTAATGCTGTTTTAAATGCCATAAATAACGCTAAGTTAAATAATAAAGATAAGACAAAATTTCTACTAAATGATGTTGAAAAAGCCATTGATAAAATAAAAATGGACTTTGATGTCTGGATAATAGATCCTCCAAGAAGTGGAATAGATAAAAAGACATTAGAAACAATGTTAAAAAATAAGCCTAAAAAAATAATTTATGTATCTTGCGATGCTCTAACACTAATTAGAGATATAGAGGCATTAAATAAAATCTATGAAGTAGAAAAAGTATATATATTAGATATGTTTAGTTATACCTATCACACAGAATGTATATGCGTGCTAAAAATTCGTTAAATTCCTATAAATAAAGGGAAAATAAACTGTGCAGCAAGGGCCAAAAAATTGTTGAAAGATGATAAAAAATTGAAGATATGATATTTGAAATAAGAGGAAAGCAAGTTATTTTCTCATCAGATGTTGCAAAATTATATAAAACAGAAACAAGAATTATAAATCAAACGATTAAAAGAAATATTATGAGATTTCCAGAATCATTTTGTTTTCAACTAACTATGGAAGAATTAATAAACTTGAGATCACAATCTGTGACCTCAAGTTTAAGAAATGAAATAGTACATGGTGGAATAAGATATTTACCATATGTTTTAACTGAACAAGGAATAATGATGTTATCTGGGCTACTTAAAAGTGATGTTGCTGCCAAAGTAAATGTTCAAATTATTGACGCTTTTGTTGCTATGAGAAAATTTATTTCAAGTACAATAGTAAATCAAAGTTTTATAAATAATTTAGTTTATAAGCATGATGAAGAAATCAAGTTACTAAAAGACTCTTTTGATAAATTACAAGAAAAAGAAAAAAACAATGCAATATTCTTTGATGGACAAATTTATGATGCTTATTCTTTACTTTTAGATATTTTAAAAAGTTCAAAGAAAGAAATAATTATTATTGATAATTATGCTGGTAAAGAATTATTAGATATTTTAAAAGAAATAAATGTTAATATAATAATTTATTCTGCAAATATGAATGAAAAATTAATCAAAAAATATAAAAGCCAATATAATAATGTTGAATTAGTATTTAATAATAGATTTCATGATAGATTTATTATTATAGACAACAAATATATATATCATTGTGGTAGTAGTTTTAAAGATTTAGGAAAGAAGTGTTTTGCTATAAATAAAATAGAAAGCAACAAAATCTTAATTGATGTTTTAGATGAAATCAGAAAGTAGTATATATTCATAATAAACATTGTACCTATTTTGTTGGTGTATTATGGCATAGTCACTTATACCCAAACATATAAAGATCAACTATTCATTATGTACGTTCAAGTCACACAGAATGTATATGCGTGCTAAAGATCCGTTAAATTCCTATAAATAAAGGGAAAATAAAATTAGACCATGCGAATTTGGACAAATAATAAATTGTGCTTGTGATAACCCTTTATAAATAAAAAAATTATCATAAACTGATAAATTTTTTTATATTTGTTCACATCTTAAAGTATAGATGGTATAATGAAACTAAAGAAAGTTTCGTTAAAAAATTTTATTTTACAGGTGCAACGCGAGGAGAAAGAAAAAAGTTGATATTTTTATAAAAATAAATGAATTACTAGAGCAATATAGCGAGATTCTTGATAAACAGTGTCTTTATAAATGCTGGCTGCGAAGAATGGATTTAATCATTCCACCTGAACAGGAATGTGCGATGTAGTTTTGGAAATTATTAAAAGGAAGGGGAAACTAAGCATGAAGAATGAATTAAAAATAGTTGAGAAAGCATTTGAGGATAAACAAATAAGAACCATATGGGATAGTAATGAAGAAAAATTTTATATTAGTGTGGTTGATATGATTGAAATCCTAACAGATAGCGTTGAGCCTCGAAAATACTGGAATTGGCTGAAGAATAAATTATTAAAAGAAGACCAATTTGAAACGTCTAGTATTACTAGACAGTTCAAACTAATAGCTAAGGATGGCAAAAAACGTATGACAGATATAGTAGATATTGAGGGAACGTTTAGACTTATTGAATCTATTCCTTCAAAAAAAGCTGAACCAATTAAGCTGTGGTTGGCAAGACTTGGAAAAGAAAGAATAGATGAAGAATATGATCCAGAGATTATAATTAATCGTGATTTTGAAACTTATAAAAGAAAAGGTTATTCTGATGAATGGATAAACCAAAGATTAAAATCTATAGACGCAAGAAAAAGAATTTTACTGATGAATTAAAAAATAAAGGAATAGAAAGAAGCAAAGACTTTGCAGCACTTACCGATATTTTAACAAGTATATGGAGTGGTTATACAGTAAAAGAGTAATATGCTAGCAGAGGTATAAATATTAGAAACGAGAGACTTGATAAAATTATAAATGAATTAGATAAACAATTGGAAACTACTAAAACTATTCCTTTTGATAAGAAACATATAGCTGTAGAAAAAGATACTTTTGACACTGTGAATAATCTAAAAAAATTATGGAACTACAACCTAAAATTAATCAAGTTTTCAATGAAATTGATAGTTATGTTAGTAGTTATAATCCATTAGAAAAAGATAATTAAAATATCAAAGAGAAATCAAAGCATTAAAAACTAGAAATAGTAATCTTTTACAAGAAAATAACAAATTAAAATCTTATATAGATACAATTTTAGAGGTTAAAAAAGAAGTTTTTTAGGAAACTACCACAAATTGGTAATGAACCTACAAAAGATGGCGAAAGTAATAAAGAAACTCTTGAAATATCAATGTAAATTCAAAATATGGAGTATAATCTATGTAAAATACGTGATATACTTAAAGCAACAGGAAGTGTTATTTATGGATGAAGATAATATTATTGAAACTGCAGAAAATGGACAAATGAAGAAAATTAAAATTTTAAAATATTTTACTTGGAAGGAGACAGAGAGAGATTATATAATATATAAAAATTGTGAAGATAATGAACTTTCTTTTATTGCCTATGCTGGTGAAGTTGTCGAAAGTGAGGATGCCTTAGTAATTTTGCCAATTACCGATGATGTGGCTTTAGCATTTTTAGATATATTTAAAGAATATGGAGTAGTGCAAAATGGAAAGAATTGAAGAAAAGGATATACAAATTTTAAAGAAAAAGAGTTTAACTAAGAAAGTATGTACTTTGGTAAAACGAAGCGTTTTGGCAATCGTGAGCGTTTCCTTAGCAGTATCTCTTGCCACTGAGGCTGAAATAGTTGTGGCGAAAAGTAGGTTTAGTCATGATGAAGATTATTCGAATGCTTTGATTCTCGAAGGTGAGGAACGAAAAACTGCGATAAAAGAGTTATTCGAATCGGCAATCAATAGTAATCCATATATTGATGAGGAATATAAGGTAGCTATCATCAATGAATTTACTAAACGTGTTATAAACAATCATTACGAATATTTTACCGATGGAGTAATTTTGAATATGTGTGCTGTTGCAAGTACTGAAAAGGTTAGAGTAGCCCCTCATATGGTTGGTGCAATTGGAACATATGACCCCTTTGGAAATACTCTGTCTTTTCGGGAATCTATAGAAGAGATGGGAACATTTAATAAATCTGTCCTTGCACACGAGCAATTGCATGCGATTCTTAGGGCATCGATGTTTACTTCTGGATATGCTATATTTGGTATATCAGGTGCTGCATTTAATGAAGGAATGACTTCGATGAGTAATATGGAATCGACATATAATAAAGAGCAGGATGTTTTAATTATGTTAGCGCGTATATTAAATGATGATAGTTTATGGAAAAACTATTTTGAGAGCGATTTTGGAGGATTAAAAACTGAACTTGCTAAATATGTAAGCATGCGTGAAGTTGAAGAGTTTATGTGGTATATTGATTTTCAAATACTAAAGGGACGTTTTAGTAGATATATACCGAGTGATTCTACAGCTCGCGTATTGCAGAGGGATCATGAGAAAAAAGAATTTTTTGAAGTAACAAGTAAATTTTTAGAAAAAGTATTTGAAGGAAAATATGGTATGAAAATGAGTGAGCATTCTTGGGGTAAATTGATTATGGAAAGCCAAGATGGTAAATATGTGTTCGGTGTA
>CAOOMX010000030.1:11464-15429 GCA_948497845.1 uncultured Bacilli bacterium
TGATACTAATTACGAGTTTACTTGGAATATGCGATATCTTGAAAGCGAAAATAGGTGGTGTATAATTTTCAGTTGGGATGGCAGAGTTATGAATGATTATTTTTTTTCACGGGAAGAAATAGAAGATGTCGATTTCGATGCGATGATTAATGAAGTGAGTGAGATAGTTAAAAATGTACAAGAGACAGGGCGAAAGTTTTAGTGTAGATGGCTATTACTTTTATAAGTATATATGCAGCTCTAAAAGGACTATCAAAAGAAGAAAAAGAAGAGATAGAAAGAGAATTAGAAAAAGTATTTAAAGAAATACAAGAATTAGATATAGAGCTAACTAAAAAGAAAATATAAAGAAAAAAGTTTGCAAAAAAAAAGATATCATTTTATAATAGATTACTAAGGTGGTAAATAATGATAAGAATAGCCATATATAAAAGGGTTGAAGAAATATTTGAGCAATTAGAATATTTTGAAGCCTTAGCCATCAAAAACAATATTAGTTTTAATGAAGAAGTAGAAATAGATATTTGTGGTAAATATAGAAAAATGAAAAAAACAGAAAGTTTAAAAGCCATGTATGAGCTTTTAGAAAAGTTAGTTTTAACTTATGGAATTGATGGCTCTTTAACACATTTAGCCTTCCTTTATAAACACATTAAACCCATTCCACCAAACAACAATTTATTAAGTGCTGGAATAGGAGAGTTACTAGACGAAGTAAAAAGAATGTATAAAGCACATATTGAAAGAAAGTTACCTAAATTAATAGAACTGATAAATAAAGAGGATGCAAGTAGTGATAAAATAATATCTTTAATAGCATTTGAAGATAAAGAATATTGTTTGGGTATAACTCCAAAAAGTGAATCTGTAGAACAAATATCATTATGGACTAAAAAGGAAGAGAAAGAAGAGAATAACGCTATAGGACTAATATCAAATCGACGTCTTTCTTTAAAAAGTTTTACCACGCAATACATTATAAATGGTATGGGTTGGCAAGAATTTAATAACAGCATGTTTGCATTAATAACTTTATCTAGTGATTTAACAGAACAAGGTAAAATCTCCGCCAATTTTATTCCTTGCTTATCAGAAATATGTAATGAAATTATGCAAGAGAATATGGAAATAATAAAATTAAGAAGAACAAACCCACAATTAGAATGGCAACACGAATTAAAATCAGGAGACTGATTTTTCTTTTTTAGTTGCAATATACCCTATAGGGGTATATAATATAAAGAGGTGATAAGATGAAAGAAGAAACAAGATGTGAAATAAAAGAACATCATACAGCGGTAGAAAAGGATAGATTTATAAAAAGATTAAATAAAATAGAAGGGCAAGTAAGAGGCATAAATAAGATGATACAGGTGGATAGACATTGTGATGATGTGTTAATTCAAATTGCAGCAGTAACGAGCTCATTAAAAACTTTAGGGGAAGAAATATTAAAAAATCATATGAAAAATTGTATGGTGGAGGATATAAAGAAGGGAAAGCTTGAATCTATTGATGAAATCATGTATTTGATAGGAAGGATGAGATGATGAAAAAATATAAATATACGATTAAAAATTTAGATTGTCCTAATTGTGCTTTAAAAATAGAAGAAGCTTTAAAAGAGAAAAAACTAGAAAATGTTTGTGTGAATTTTACGACCTCTAAAATATCTTATGAAAGTAAAGAAGAGATGCCTTTAACAGAGTTGAATAAAGTAGTAAAGAAAATTGAACCAGATTGCATAGTTATAAATAAAGAAGATAATATCAAAACAAAAGAGTATCAAGTTTGGATATTAGTACTAGCCATAATCAGTATTGGATTAAGTTTTCTATTTAAAAACATAAATTTATTTTTTATCATTATAGCATATATATTACTTTTATATAGACCTTTTATAAATGCTATAAAAGGTTTAGTAAGAGGAAGGTCATTAAATGAAAATGCATTAATAACGATTTCTTGTATTGGAGCATTTTTATTAAAAGAACATATGGAAGGATTAATGGTTGTATTCTTATACCAAATTGGAAAGATTTTAGAAGAAAAAGCGATCAATATATCTAAGAGTTCCATAAAAGGCTTATTAGAATTAAAACAAGATTATGCAAATGTTTATGAATCGAAAAAAATTATTAAAAAAGCAGTAGAAGATGTAAAAATAAATGATATTATAGTGATTAAAAAAGGAGAAAAAATACCCTTAGATGGTATAGTAATAAAAAATAGTACTTACATAGATACAAGCTCTTTAACGGGAGAATCACAATTAGTACATATAAAAGAAAATGATAAAGTATTATCAGGATCTATTAATAAAGAAAATGTCATAGAAGTAAAAGTAACGGCTTTATTTGAAGACTCAACAATAAGTAAAATATTAGATTTAATTAGTGATGCAACAGACAAAAAGGCAAAAAAAGAAAACATAGTAGCTAAAATGAGCAAATATTATACTCCTATAATTCTTGGATTAGCTGTATTAACTACAGTTTTATTAGTACTACTTACAGATATTAGTTTAAAAGATAGTATATATCGTGGATTAACATTTCTAGTTATATCATGTCCATGTGCTATAGCTATATCTGTACCATTATCCTATTTTGCAGGTATAGGAGTTTGTAGTAGAAATGGCATTTTAATAAAAGGAAGTAATTATTTAGATTTATTAGGAAAAACAAATAAAATAGTATTTGATAAAACGGGAACAATTACTAATGGTGAATTTAGTATTGAAAAAATAGACATTTTAGATAATACCTATTCTCAAGAAGAAATAATAGATTTGCTAGTAAGAGGTGAAAGCTTATCCACGCATCCAATTGCCAAAGCTATTACAAAAATACCTTTGAAAAAAATAGGCAAAGAGAAAATTGAAAATTTCCAAGAGCTAACAGGTAAAGGAATAACATTTGATGTAGAAAATAAACACATTGCTATTGGATCAAATAAACTATGTAAATGTAAGGAAGATGCATTTATTCACGTTTCTATAAATAATAAACATGTAGCATCTATTAGTATGACGGATGGAATAAAAAAAGATGTAGAAACAAGTTTGAAAGAACTTAGAAAAAATCATATTAAAACGTATCTTTTTACTGGAGATAAAACAGGTATTACAAAAGAAATAACTAAAAAACTAACTTTAGATGAAGTATATACAGAAATGTTACCCCAAGATAAATTCCATGAATATGAAAAACTACACGAAGAAGATGACATTATTACTTTTGTTGGAGATGGAATTAATGATGCTCCATTATTAAAAAGAGCTGATATTGGTATTTCTATGGGAAAAGTAGGAAGTGATATTGCAATTGAGGCATCAGACATTGTAATAATGAATGACGATATAAAAAAGATAAATGAAGGTATAAAAATAAGTAAAAGAACAACTATGATTATTTATCAAAACCTAATATTTGCAATAGGTACAAAAGTTTTAATATTACTATTTAGTGTCTTTGGGTTAGCCACAATGTGGTTAGCAGTTTTTGCTGATACAGGAGTAACTTTATTGGCTATTTTAAATACATTACGTATTATGAAAAAAATAAGTTAGATTTCAATTTTTAACTTATTTTTTTCTTTACTTTGCGTATTTACTTGATCTAAGTATTTCATCAAAACTGTAACAATTAAATTATTTAAGCTTCGATTTTCTTCTAAAGCTAACATATCCAGTTGCTTTTTGATTTCTTCACTTGTTCTTAAAGTAATTATAACATTATTCATAAAATTTCTCGCTTTCTTGCTATCATTATAATATTATTTGTATGCGGTATATACTGGCATTTGTATGTTAAATGATATGTTATGTAAACAAAAGTGAAACCCATTTATATTATAAATAAAATGTATCAAAATAAATATAAATTTAAAACAATTAGATGATTTTTGCTATAATAAATACCATTTCCAAAAGGAAGTGGTATTTTTGCAAGTACAAGAAGTAT
>CAOOMX010000031.1:0-6097 GCA_948497845.1 uncultured Bacilli bacterium
AAATCAATATAAGACAGTTAATATAGAACAAATAGAAGATGTATTTCATTATGGAAAGTTAGAATTTAGGTATTATCCGTTGGATAGGCTTGACAACGTTCAGACGTATAACTATAATGAAGATAGAAGAGTTAAATGGTTAAGATTTATAGGGGCGAAGAGTCAAGAAGAAAGAGAGAAAATAGCAAAAGGAGATGAGGTATTTATGGAATTTAATGAAAAGCTAGGGATATATATGATGGATGAAGCATCAAAAGAACTATTTAATGAATGGGAAAGATTGATAAGAGAACATGATGTAATAAGAAGTGAAAGACAAGCGAAAAGAGCAGTGAAAAAACAAAAAGAAGCAGAAGAATTAGCAAGAGTAGCAGTAGAGAATGCAAAGTTAGCTCAAGAGAATGCAGAGCAAGGGGTAAAAGAGGCTATAAATAACGAAAGACAAAAGATTGCTATGGAAATGATTTCTAAAGGGGCTTCGGTATCATTTGTTCATGATGTAACAGGTCTTTCTATAGAAGAAATTCATAGTTGCAATATGTGATTTCTATTAAATATTTTTTAAAATAACCTTGTCTATTATATGTATTTTGGGTATAATGGTTTTTAGAGGTGAAAGAATGAAAATATTAGCAGTTAATGCAGGAAGTTCATCATTAAAATTTACACTTATTGAGCTTCCTAGTAAAGAAGTAATAGCTAGTGGTTTATTTGAAAAAATTGGATTAGCTGGAAGTTATTATACAATTAAATATAATGGAGAAAAGTATGTACGTGAAGTAGAACTTACTGATCATGGTGTAGCAGTAAAACATTTAATGGATGAACTTATTTCATTACATATTATTTCATCATTAGAAGAAATTGATGGCGTAGGTCATAGAATTCTTCATGGTGGGGATGAATTTGTGGATTCTTTAGTTTTAACTGAAGAAGTTATTGAAGGTATTTCTAAATATAATGAATTAGGACCACTTCATAATCCTGCAAATTTAATGGGAGCTAAGGCTTTTATGAAGGCTTTGCCAAACGTAGTACAAGTTGGTGTATTTGATACAGCATTTCATGCTACAATGAAGGAAAGCGAATTTTTATATCCTGTTCCTTATGAATGGTATGAAAAATATGGAATTCGTAAATATGGATTTCATGGAACAAGTCATCGTTTTGTTAATTTAGATATTAGTGAACATCTAGGAAGAAATGATTTGAAGGTCATTAGTTGTCATATCGGTAATGGTGCTTCTTTGGCTGCTATTGATAGTGGTAAAGTAGTAGATACAACTATGGGCTTTACGCCGCTTGCAGGTGTAATGATGGGAACTCGTTCAGGGGATATAGATCCAAGTATTATTCCATTTATTATGAAAAAAGAAGGAAAGACTGCCGATGAAATTATTAATGATTTAAATAAGAAAAGTGGTCTTTTAGGTGTTAGTGGTATTAGTAGTGATTCAAGGGATATTGAAGCTGCGATTGAAGCTAACAATGAAAAAGCTATTCTTGCTCAAGATATTTATGCGCAAAAAATAGCGAATTATATTGCTATGTATAATAATCTTTTAGGTGGGGCAGATGTTATTTTATTTACCGCAGGTATTGGAGAAAGAAGTCCAATGACAAGACGTCAAGTTATTGAAAAAATTAAATCTTTAGGGGTAACTCTTGATGAAGAAAAGAATCAAATTCGTGCTGAATTTGCTCTTATTTCAGGTGAAGATTCTAAGATTCCTGTTTATATTGTTCCAACAAATGAAGAGCTAATGATAGCTTTAGATACGATGGAGTTTGTTTCTAAAGATTAAAAAGAAATAGAAAGTGGTGAGTATAATTAAAAGAGAATTATACAAAAAAATATTTAAAATTATAAAAGATTATGACCACATAGTTATTGCTAGACATATCGGTCCTGATCCAGATGCTATTGCTAGTCAAATAGCTCTAAGAGATTCAATTAAGATGACATTTCCTAATAAAGAAGTGTATGCTGTAGGAGCAGGTGTACATAAATTTCGATATCTTGGTTCGTTAGATAAAGTTGATGTAAGTTTGCTTGAAGATGTTTTATTGATTGTTTTAGATGTTCCTAATTTTTTTAGAGTGGATGGGATTGAAGATTTATCTTATCAAGCTATTTTAAAAATTGATCATCACCCTAGTGAAGACATTATTGGAGATGTTGATTGGACAGATGAGGGAATGTCAAGTACATGTGAAATGATTACTAATTTAATTATGGAAACAAAGCTAGGGTTGGATTCTAGGATTGCTGAAGCATTATTTATAGGAATTGTTTGTGATAGTGATCGATTTTTGCTGCAAAATACAAGCATAGATACTTTTAAAACTGTTTATAATTTGTTGGATAAAAGTAAAATTAACTTTGTACCTTTATATAATAATTTATATGAAAGAGGTATTGCAGAAGAAAAGTTTAAAGCATATATTGTGAATAATATTGAAATTAGTGAAAATAATTTTGGATATCTTCATGTAACCGAAGAAGCGTTGAAAAAATATAATGTGGAAGCAGCTATTGTTTCTAATCATGTAAACGATTTGTTCTTTATTAAAGAATTACTATGTTGGATGTATGTTGTTTATGATGAAAGAAATGGCGTTTATAAAGCAAATATAAGAAGCCGTGGTCCTATTGTTAATGAAATAGCTAGTAAATATAATGGCGGAGGACATAAGTATGCTTCTGGGTGTAGAACTACTAATTTTAAAGATATTGAGAAGTTAGCTCATGATTTAGATGTTGCTTGTCGGGAATATATAAGTGAAGAGAATGTATAAATGGAAATAGTTAAATTTAAGAAAAAAAATAATAATCAATATAGTATATTACTTAGTGATAATACATCACTAAGTTTTTATGATGATACAATAATTCATTATAATTTGTTAATAAAAAAGAGTGTTAGTCATGAATATTTAAAAGAAATAGTTGCTTTTAATCAAAAATATGATGCTTATTATAAAGCTCTCAAACTTATAAAAGCAAAATTAAGAACGGAAAAGGAATTGGAGCAGAAATTAAGTAAAGAATCTTTTTCAAAAGAAGGTATATTATTTGCAATAGATAAATTAAAAAAACAAGGTTATTTGAACGATGAGGTTTATCTTAAAAGCTATATTGCTGATCAAGTAAATTTGACATTAAATGGACCTAATAAAATAAAATTCCTTTTAAAACGTTTAGGATTTGATGACATTGATCAATATCTTACTATATATGATGATGTATGGAGCGAGAAAATAAAAAAAGTTATAGATAAGAAAACAAAAGCAAATCATAATTTGTCTAGTGTTATGTTAAGACAAAATATAAAGAATTATTTAATTAATTTAGGTTATGCTAAGGATATGGTTGAAATTTATTTAGAGCAGCAATTTATTGATGATGATACTCTTATTTTGGAAAAGGAAGCTTTAAAGGAATATCGTAGGTTAAGTCGAAAATATAAAGACGAAACTCTGTATAATAAATTGAAATATAATCTATATAAGAAAGGCTTTTCAATGGGATTAATTGAAGAGACTTTAAAAAAGTTAGAGATTTAGAAATAATTATGGTATAATTTCATTAGAAAAGTTGGTGATATTATGAAGAATTTTAAAGGGAAGATTTTTCTTTTCCTATTAGTTAGCTTGTTTTCTATAAAATGTGTTGATGCTGCTAAGGTACAAAGTAATCAAAACATTGATTGTGCAAATGTTAATGCAGTATCTTGTAATCAGTATATATTTACAAATCAAAGGAAAAATCATGTGTCTATAGAAATTGGGAAAACTTCATATGGCAATTATTTGTATTTGTCTTTTGATAATTTTAAAAATATTTTGACGAGAAATAATAATGGTCAAATTGTTGTAGATACAGGTGGAGTAGGAAATGATGTTTACGAAGTAAAAGATGATGCTATTTGGGACTTAGATAGTGATGGAAAATATGGTCAATTGGATATTCGCTATGATACTAATTTTAGTAACAATTACTATATTTATAAAAAGCAAGAAAATAATGAAAAGCCAACTGTTCCTCCAGCCTATGGGGATGGAACTGTAACTGGAGTAGAAGAAAATAATGGGAGCAATAATAACAATAATAATGGAAATGATTCAAATTCAAGCGATATAAGTGGAGAAGTGCCTGATTTTGAAATTAAACCTATAGAGTTTTGTGAACAAGCAAGAGTATTAAACGCTTTTAAAATTGGTGGTTATGCCTTATTTGTTATTAAAATTCTAGTGCCTTTACTATTAATGGGACTGGCTGTTTGGGATTTATTAAGAGCAATGATTTCAAGCGATGATAAGGCCAATAAGGAAGCTGTAAGTAAGTTGATTCGTAGAGCTATTATAGCTGTTATTATATTTGTTATTCCAACACTCTTAGACTATGCTTTCTTGCTGGTTGATGGAGCAGTTGATACTACGAATGAATTTTCTAAGTGTACATCTTGTTTATTTAATCCAATGGATTGTGATACGGAAGAATAAATTTTTTAGAATACTTTTGCAGTATTCTTTTTTTTACTAAATTTTGCCATGAAAAAAGTTCCTTTTTAGGAACCTTTATTAATTATTAGTGTTTTTAAAACTTGCTAATAGATTTTGAATATAATTTGCATATTGTTTTTGAAGTTCTGAATCTTGAATTTCTGCTCCATGTTTTTTACGATAATGTTGTAGAGCTGTTACAGAAATATCAGCTTCTTTGCTTCTTAATTTTTGTGCTAATTTGTCTATAATTTCATCTTTTAAATCTTCTAGTGATTCTTTTTCATAAGAACCAGTTTTAAGAATAACATGATATCCTAATTCTGTTGTGATTACACTTGTTGAAAATTCTCCATCTTTTAATTTATATGCAGCATCTAATAATTCATCATAATTTTCACTTAAGTCTCCATATGTAATTTTTCCTAATGAACCAGTTTCTTTATGACTTTCATCTTTTGAATATTCTTTTGATAAATTTTTGAATTCTTCTTTAACATCTTCGGCATCTTTTAATTTTTTAATGATTTCTTCAACCGTTTCTTTAGCCTTTTTTTCAGCTTCCTTTTTTTCATCATCTGTCATATCTTTTGTTACATCTGCTGTAATTAAAATATGGCTAAGATCAATATCTCCTTTAATTGTATTGTTGTAATAATCTTCAACTTCTTCATCTGTTATTTGATCTTTAGCATATTCTTCAATAGCATGCATTTGCATGTAATTTAAATACATATATTCTTGATATGCTTCGATAGTTGAGTAACCTGCACCTTGAACTGCTTGTAAGAATTTTTCCTTATCCCCATATTGTTCAATATAAGCTTTAACATGCGCTTCAGCATATTCTTTTGCTTCGTCTTTATAACTTTCAAATTCACTTTCAAGAATATACGTATCTGATAAAGTGATTAAAGCTTCTAGAGCAAAGCTGTCTTTCATTTTTTCATATAAATCATTAGCACTAATCATATGACCATTTTCATAAGTTATAACTGCATCATCACCATTAGATAATTTAGGTATTTTTCCACATCCAGTAGTCATAAGTGCAATTAAGCAAATCATACATAATTTTTTCTTCATAATATTTTCTCCTTATCCGAATTCATTATATCAATATTTTGAAGGAAATACAATAAATTCACTATAAATTCATTATTTCTTTTTGCTGGATAAATGCACGCACACTAATTAAAAAGAGCCATACAATACTAATGAAAAGACAAAATAAAGGAGGGAAACTCATGAATCATTGTGGAAACGGCCTTGGTGCTGCAATTATATTAGTACTATTCATTTTATTAATAATCATATTAGGGGCTTTTGTTTAATTAAATAATAAAGATAAGGAGGTATAAAAATGAGTTGTTGTAAAAATAACTCTGACTCATGTGAACACAACAATAACAATAATGGGGTAAATTTCTTTTTTATAGTATTAATCCTATTTATTTTATTAGCTATCATATGGGGTGGAGCATTTTATTAAGAGGGAAACCTCTTTTTTACTTGCATTTATTTAATAACATGTTACAATGAAATTAAGGAGAGTAGTATGCAAGAAGATTTATGTTTAATTGTCGCAGAC
>CAOOMX010000031.1:6107-15184 GCA_948497845.1 uncultured Bacilli bacterium
AAAGAATTAGGGGTAAAACTAAATCGTGAGATACAAAAAATAAGAAATACAAATACAAATTATTTGTTGCCAAATGAATTGCCAAGATTTCAAGACGGGGAAGGAAAGGGCGTTTTGCTTGACTCAGCACGAGGAAAAGATGTTTACATTATAAGTGATCCGCATAACTATAGTATTACTTATCAAATGTATGATTTTATTCATCATATGTCACCAGATGAACATTTTATGGATATCAAAAGAATTATTTCTGCTATTATGCAACATGCCAAAAGTATTACTGTTGTTATGCCTTTGTGGTATCAATCTCGTCAGCATAGAAGAAAGCATGGAGTAAATGAATCTCTTGATATGGCTATGAATTTAAGAGATTTGGAAAATATGGGTGTTAAAGGTTTTGTTACTTTTGATATGCATGATGTGAATTCTGCTCAAAATGCTGTAGCGGTACCATTTGATAATTTTTATGCTACTAATGATATGCTAAAATTATATTTAAAAAATGAACCATTAGATAGCGAAAATACTTATGTTGTTTCTCCAGATGGTGGTGCAGTAGAAAGGGCGAAATTTTTAGCATGGATTTTAGGTGGAGTTAATTATGGCGTTTTCTCTAAAGGAAGAGGGGATAAAGTTGTTGATGGCATGAATTCTATTGATAGGCATGATTATTTAGGTAGTAGTACTTATGGTAAAAATGTTTTAGTAGCAGATGATATGCTTGCTAGTGGTGGATCAATGTTAGATGTAGCTTTGGAATTGAAAGAACAAGGGGCTGCTAAAGTTGATTTCTTTACGACATTTTCTCTTTTTACCAAAGGAATAGAAAAATTTGATAGAGCACATGAAGAAGGCTTGTTTAATGGTTTTTACACAACTACTTTATCTTACATACCACAAGAGTATTTGGATAGACCATGGTTACATGCTGCTGATTGTTCAGTTTATTTAGCTAGAATTTTAGATGCTCTTAATATGGGACATTCTCTTCGTGAATTAAAGAAGGATAATTCAGCAAGAATGCTTGCTAGAGTAAAAAAACATTCTTTACCACAAGATATGGAATAAAAAAAACTGACTTTTATGTCAGTTTTTAATTGGGTAGGGGAGCAATATTTAGTTTTGTTCCCATATTTTCTAATATTTGTGAATATTTTGTATGTAATCTTTGATAGTCTTTTACATAGGTTCCATCAGTCATTTTACTGAATGGAATAACTTTATGATATCTATTATTAGGTTCTTTAGATAATGTTTTATAGTGGGTAAATATAAGTTCTCCACCAAGATTATCTATTTTTATAGAGGTATCATTTCCTTTTACTGTTTTTGTAATGTCCATGGTCGCTAAAAAACCTATTCTTTTGCTATAATCTCCAGTAGAGTATTGATTTGATATAAAGTTTCCTAATGAATAAATAACTAAAGTATCATCTATCCAAGTAATAGGTTGTAAAACATGAGGATGGTTTCCAATAATGATATCTACCCCTAAACTAGCTAAGTAAGCTGCCATTTCTTTTTGTTTTTCATTTGGTGTATGTGTGTATTCAACACCCCAATGCATAGCAACAATTAATACATCAACTTTATCTCGAATGCTTTCAATGTCTTTTTTTACTTTTTCTTTACTATATACATTAACTAAATAGTCTTTGCCATTAGGTATTGGAATTCCGTTTGTCATTTCTGTATAAGATAGCATTGTATAAGTAATGTTGTTTTTTTCTTTTATAATAATGCTATTATTTTGTTCTTCTTCACTAGTAGCCATTCCATGAAATAGTGTATCAGTTGTTTTCCAATAGTTTACAGAATTGGTAATGCCTAGCTCGTTTCGATCTAAGGAATGATTGGATGCTAAGGAAACCATATTAAAGCCAATATCTTGCATGGCATCTGCATATTCGTGAGGTGTATTAAACATTGGATAACCACTTACTGTACTGTTGTCCTTAGCTATAGGAGTTTCTTGGTTGTAATAAGCAATATCATATTTTGAAACAATGTCTTTTACTTCACTTACTGCATCTTTAAAATCATATGTATTTCCTGGTAGTTCATAAGATAAGTATATGGCGTTGTGAATGAGACCATCACCTGTTGCTAATAAGCTAAGTTTGTATTCTTTATCTTCTTTTTGATCTTTGTCATTAGATGGTTTTTTTGAGGCATTATTATTTGAAGGCGCATTTGTATTGTTCTTTTTAAATACCGTATTAAGTGTAAATAAACCTCCAGCAATAATGCTTGTTATTAGAAATAATGCTATTAGTATTCTACCTATTCTTAATCTTTTTCTTCTTCTTGCCATTTTTACTCCATAACCTTTTTGAAAACTTCTTCTTTAGTTAAACTAGCAGGCTCTTGTTTGTTGGGTAATAGATGTAGATGAAAATGCTTTATTATTTGTTCATCTCCATAATTGATTAAAAAAGTCATTGCCGATTTATCTAATTTTTTCATTAGAATTTTTCCATATTCTTTAGCTATTTTGTTTATGTGTAAGAATACTTCATCCTCTAAATCATAAATTGTTTCATAATGAACTTTCGGAACTATTAAAACATGACCATCACAGTTTGGAAAAGCATCCATAAAAACAATTACTATTTCATCTTCATAAAGAATTAAGGCATCTTGCTCTTTATTTGCTATTTTACAAAATAAACATTCATTTTTCATTAAATCACCTAAAATAAGTATATCTTTAATTAGGTGATTTGTCCAGGCAAGTCTTTGTTCTTGGCATATGCTATTTACAGAAAGGAGGGTGTAATATGTTTGATGATTATGCTTTGGATTGTAAACTTTTTAAAAAGGAATTTCCTCCTCAACATCAAGATATGCAGCCTGGGGTGGAATATTTGATGGACCCATTGCCTGTTTTTTATAATGAAAAATATAAGGCTAGCGGTAAATTAAAAGGAAAAGTTGCATTAATAACGGGTGGAGATTCTGGTATTGGAAGAGCTGTGGCTGTTTTATTTGCTAAAGAAGGTGCATGTGTAGCTATAAACTATTTGAATGAACATGAAGACGCTTTAGTAACAAAGGCATTTATTGAATCTATAGGAGGGGATGTTTTACTAGTTCCAGCAGATTTAAAGGATCCTGATAATTGTAGAGATGTTGTTGAAAAAACCATTGGTTATTTTGGGCGGCTTGATATTTTAGTTAATAACGCAGGTGTACAATTTGAACAGGGTGATTTGCAGGATATTAGTGATGAACAATTTGATTTTACTTTGAAAAGTAATGTTTATTCTATGTTTTATATGACACGCTGTGCTTTAAAGTTTTTAAAAGAAGGTAGTTCTATTATTAATGTATCATCAATTACTACATTTAAAGGGAATCCTGATTTAATTGATTATGTAACAAGTAAAGGCGCTATTGTTGGTTTTACAAGAAGCTTGGCAACAAATTTAGCTGCTAAAAATATTCGTGTAAATGCGATTGCTCCTGGTATTTTTTGGACCCCTTTACAACCTGCTTGTTGGCAAGCCGAAAAGATTCCTACACTAGCTAGTGATGTGCCGATGAATAGAGCTGGTCAAACTTGTGAAATTGCACCATTGTTTGTTTATCTTGCAAGTGAAGATTCATCTTTTATGACAGGGCAAGTTCTTCATATCAATGGTGGAGAATATAATGGATAAATTTTGGTACTTAATAGATTTATACTTGCATATAGTTGATTAGGAAGGTGAAATTAGATGTCAAGTTTTAAAGAAATCGTTACAAAAGCTGTTATTGGTAAAGCTAAAAAAACAAGTAGCAATTCTTTTAGTTTATCTCCAGAAGAAAAGCCAAATACTGTTTTAGGCTGTTGGGTTATTAATCATACTTTTTCAGGTGTTAAGAATCATCAAGGTGGCGTAAATATTAATGGTGCTTTTGACGTTAACGTTTGGTATTCTTATGAGGGCGATTCTAAAACAGCTGTAACAACAAAAAGATTTACTTATACCGATGCTATGAATGTTCCCTTAAAAGAAAATAGTAATATTACGAGTGCTTCAGAAATTATTGTGCGTTGTTTAAAACAACCAACTGTGTCAAATGTTTCAGCTAATGATGGGATTGTGGAGCTTACTATTGATAAGGAATTAGGCGTAGAAGTAGTTGGGGATGTAAAGGTAAAAATAAGTGTAGAAGATGATGAAGACGATTATGAAGAAATTTTTGATGAACCAAAGGTAGAAGATATTCCACAAGTAAATGAAGATTATTTGAGTGAATAAAGGAGTTTAGATGACTTCCTTTTTCATATGTGTAGAAAGGGAATTGAAATGCGTTTTCTTTTGTGGTAATATTTTTATGAAAACAAAAGGAGTGGTAGTAGTTTTGTGAGATATCATAATTTGAGATTTGACATTTGGGTTTGTTTAGCCTTAAGCTTTCTGATAGCTTTGGGAGTAGAAAAAATAGCAAATCCGATAATGGCTAAAAAGTATGAGCAACATAAAAGTGAGCATATTGTAGAAGAGAATAATGTTGGTGGCGTAGCTTTAGATGATGTAGTTCGCGCACAAAATATTGAAGATTTATTTAAGTATGATACATTTACTGTTGTTTCAAAAGGAATAGAATATCGTAATAGAGGAGCAGGTTATTATCATGGAATGTATTTGCATGCTCTTACATTACCTAGTGGTGAAAGAGTAGCAGCTCGTATCAATCAGGATGCTGTTGTATCTAGTGGAGATTCAATTTTTTCTAGCGATAATACTTTGCCAGTTGGCCAAATTGTTGAAGCTGATTTAAGTGATGATACATACTTTTTAAGCCAAATCGAACATAGTGAAAAATTAGACAGACATGACTTTTATGTTGATATGGTTGGAGGAGCTGAGATTCAAAGTGAAGATTCCTTTATAGGCTTTCCTATTATGTTGATGCAAGTAGCAGTAGTTGTTGTATTTTTCCCTATATTCCATGCTTTAGGGGCAAAATTAGGTATATTCCCATATTTTTTTGCTCCGAAAAAGAAACAAGAAGAAAAATGGGATTAAGAAAGAGGTAGTTAAAAATGGAAGATGGAAAAATTAAGAAAATAAATATGTTATATTTATTAGGTTATATTTTTGGTCCTATGATTTTAATAGGTCTTGGGGGATTAATTGGTTATTTGTTTTTTAAAGATGGTGGTACAGGAGCTGTTATATTCTTTATGTGTCCAACCATACTTGCTTTTCTTTGGTGGTCTTTTGCTGGTACGCTTTTATTTCGATTCAAAGTAAAGGCTTTTGAAGCAGACTTAGATAGCTTAGGTGTAAGTCGTAATCAAACCTTTTATGGAAGAGGAAAATTAGTTGTACTTGATTTAGTAACAGGTCAAATGGGAATTGTTTTCTTCTGGAATCCGTTTGTTAGTTATTTAGTTCCTGCAACACGAGTAACTAAAGCTTGGGTTGATGATGGTCGTATGGGTAAAGGCTTTATGGAAGGCAGTAGTCGTGTACGCTTTTTATTCGTTATTGATGATATCAAAGTAAGCGTAGATACATTTACTTCTAATCAACGTTTTAGAATGGATAGTGATTATATTTTAAAAGGTATTTCTAAAGCTGATATGATGGTGCAAATGATTGAAGAAGCAAAAGTGGTTGCTATAGAAAAAGAAAATAAAGATAAAGCTTCAAAAAAAGAAAAGAAAGCGAAGAAATAATGCATTTATTTAGAAAAATACGGTCTATTTTTCATGATGATTGGTGTAGTCAATGCTATACAGATATGGAAGTAAGAGGAAAAAGACTATTTATGCTTCCCGTTATGGTGGATCATTATGTTCATCATGATGATGCTAAGTATTTTATGAAAAATTTAATTCGTGTTTCAAAAAAGAAAGATATACCTACAGGCTATTATGCTTGTGGTATTGTTTCTTATAAATGTCCTAATTGTGGAGAAGCTTTAGTTAAATTGACGGTTTTTCTTCCTGTAAGAGATCAGGAAAAAGATGAGGATTATATTTATTTTAAAAATGGAGAATTAGATACATTTTTACAAAATAGTGATTTTAAAGATAGATAGAAATTTAGAGAAGATGCTTGAAAAAGCATTTTTTTCATTTCTTTGTAAAAAAATGAAACTTTTTGTTGTAATATGAGAATATATATAGTGAAGGTGATAAAATGATCGATCAAATAAACCTTGAAAAATTTAATTTAATCTATGATTCTACCTATAATGATGTATTAAAATTTATTATTGTTAGATGTTTTAATATGAATGATGTAAATGATATATTACAAGATGTTTATGTAGAAGTATATAAAAAGATTACTAAAGGTGTAGATGTTGATTTGCCATATGTTATTGGTATTGCTAAAAATAAGATTAAAAAATATTATACATGGAGTAGAAAAATAAAAAGTATTTCTTTGTTTCAAAAAGAATTTGATGATAAAGAATTACTTGATAATATACCTAGTGATGTAAATATTGAAGCTTTTATTTTAAGACAAGATGATTTTGATAAAGCATGGCATTTTTTAGAGAAGAAAAAAGGAATCGTTCAGAAAATATTTTATTTATATTATCATGAAGATTTGACTATAAAGAAAATTGCAAATCTTTTGGCAGTAGGAGAGTCATTTGTTAAAAATGTTATTTATAGAACTTTAAAAGAATTAAAAGAAGTTCTAAAGGAAGGGTGAAAATATTGAAAAAAAAGGATTTATATACGAAAGTATTTGATAAAGAAATAAATTATCAGATGATAATGGATAAGATAGAGAAAAGAAAGAAAAATTACTTAGGTAAAATATGTTTTGCTAGTATGGTAATTCTCTTATTATTAGTAGTAGTGGGAATAGAATATAAGGCATCTTTTAAGGAAGAGATACCTATTTTGAAAAAAGAAGAGATTGTTAAAGATATATTTATTAATGAAATAGATTTGTCTCAAGAGGGATTATTGAGTAATGATATGGATGTTAAAAGAGTTGATGGTATATATAAAGAGCCAGATCATTATCCGCAATTAGATTGTTTAGAGCATTTAATATTACCAGAAGATTTAATTCATCCATATGCAACAACCATTTATGTTAGAAGTAATCCAGATGTTGCTATTTATGATAAAGTTCTTAATTATTCTTATGTTTATCAAAATGAAGATGCATCTAAAGAAATTGCTATAGCTTTTTCGCAAGATCATGATCCTGCTAGAGATTATTATTTTAGTGAAAAAGGTAGCAAAAAGTCAGTGATTAATGGAGTAGAATTTACTATATTTCAATACAAAGATACTTTTATGACTAAGTTTATTCATGAAGATTATCATTTTGATATTGAAAGTCATGGTGTTTCTGCTGATGCATTTACTTCTTTACTTGTTTCTATGTTACAATAATTTTAAAGGATGATTCTTGGCCAATCCTTTTTCATTTGATATAATTAAAATAGGATGTGGTAAAATGGCTTTTGATTATAAAAAAGAGTATAAGGAGTTTTATTTGCCTAAGAATACACCAAGTATTGTTACAATACCTAAGATGAATTATATTGCAGTCAAGGGTAAGGGAGATCCTAATCAAAAAGATGGAGAGTATTTTAAATCAATTGGTTTACTTTATGCTATAGCGTTTACGATTAAGATGAGTTATAAAACTTCTTATAAAATTAAGGGCTATTTTTCGTATGTTGTTCCACCTTTAGAAGGCCTTTGGTGGCAAGAGAATGTACAAGGATTAGATTATAGTAGAAAAGAAGATATGTGTTTTGTCTCTATGATTAGATTACCTGATTTTGTTACAAAAGAAGATTTTTTGTGGGCGATAGAAGAAGCTACTAAAAAGAAACAAATGGATTTTTCTAAAGTTCAGTTCTTAACTTTGGAAGAAAAAGAGTGTGTACAAATTATGCATATTGGGTCTTATGATGATGAACCTGCTACAGTTGATATAATGCATGCATTTATGGAAAAAGAAGGGTATATGCTTGATATAAATGAAGAAAGACGTCATCATGAAATTTATTTAAGCGATCCAAGAAGATGTAGTGTTAATAAATTAAGAACCGTTATTCGTCATCCAGTAAAAAAACGTAAATAAGAGTTTTATTTTTGGGTATATTACTAATGAAAGAAGTGTGTGTATGAAAGAGAATGCCTTTTTAAATCATGTATGGAAAATATTGAAGACTATTTTGCTAATTCTTACCGCTCCAGTGTGGGTTCCGTGGAAAGTTCTTTTTGTAAGACCAGAGGGTGAAAAGTTTAAAGATGTAGATGATAAAACAAAAATGTGGAGGCTAACAAGATCTTTTTTTACGAAAATATTGAAGTTTGCTATATTTTTATTGGTTATTTTGTTAGAAATTTTGCTAGTTCATAAAGTTCGCTATTCAGTGGTAACTTATCCTTTAACTAAAAATGCAGTTAGACAGTTTTACTTGAATGAAAATAAATTAGAAGATATTGGGGTAGAAGAGGATAAATTAAGTGATTTTGAAATAATGCTTGGGTTTATAGATACTTGGGATTTGGATGAAAAAAATAAGATGCACGTTATTTTAAATTCAGATTTAGTGAAGTATACTATTAAATATAGTGATAATGAAACTGTGTTTTATGTTATTCATAAATTTAATGAGGATGTAGTTTTTAGAGAAAATGTTAGAAAATTAATAAAAAATGTGAATACTGAAATGCACCCCGTAAAGTAGACACAATAAAAAAGTGCATTTCAAAATATGATAGAATAACATCTCTGAAAGGAGGTGTTTTCTTATGGCTTCAAAAGGACAAAAATTTAAAAAGTATACAAATGAAGAAAAAGAGGAGATAATAAACAAATTGATTGCTGGAATATCTAGTTATTTTTTAGCAGAAGAATATGGTATACCATCCAGAACAATTCAAACATGGAAAAGAAAATTTGTTAATCATCCTGAATTATTTCCAAATGCTGGACAAGGAAGCGGTCGATCCAAAGAAAGAGAATTAACTAAAGAAGATTACAAAGAAAGATACGAAATATTAAAAAAATACCAGGCCTTCCTCAAGGCACAACGAGAGAGAAAGTAACTTTTATAAATCTATATAGGGATAATTATAAGTTATATAA
>CAOOMX010000032.1 GCA_948497845.1 uncultured Bacilli bacterium
CGGTTGGTCCAGCGATACCTTGAGGTCCTTGTAAGCCAGTAGCTCCAGTAGCCCCAGTTGCTCCAGTACTTCCCGTTGGTCCAGTAGGTCCAGCGATACCTTGAGGTCCTTGTAAACCAGTAGCTCCGGTAGCTCCAGTGGCTCCAGTACTTCCCGTTGGCCCGGTGGCTCCTCGTGGAATTACGAAATCAAGTAAAACGTTTGATGAATCTCCTCCGTTGGTAACACTGGCATTGGTTCCTGGGTCAGAAGTAGTAGTGCTTCTTACTGTTATTGTGGCGGCAGCTGGTCCAGTGGGTCCAGTAGGCCCAGTCATCCCGAAGCAGCAACAACAACCACTATTATGCTGTTCAGCATCTTTTATTTTTTGTAATGCTTTATTGTAATAATTCATTAAATTTTTCCTCCTTCATATATAGCGTATGTTGACAATGAAAATGTGAAAATTACAAATACCTATTTATAATTATGAGAAAACATAATATAATAAAAAGAGGAGAAGTATTTATGACAAAACAAAATGATAAATATTTACGTTTTAAAGAAGTATGCAATAGGTATAGGTTAAAAGAAAAAGATATGCGTTTTCTTTGGAAAAATGTTAAAACTATTTTTTGCCATGAAGAATTTCAAAAGAGAATGCAAGATCCATTTTGGCATCATCAAGATGTTACAATTGGAGAACATATTTTAGGAGATACTATTTTAGCTTATAAGGTATGTAAATCTAAAAATAAAGATGATAATTTTATTAAGCGGACATTATATATATCTATGTTTCATGATTTATATGTGCAATCATGGATGATTTATCATAAAAAAGAATACTTTATTAATTCTCATGCTTTTTCTCATCCGATTGAAGCTATTGTAAATGCTATTACTTGGTTTCCTCAATGTTTTGCTGATTTAGAAGACGCCAAAATTATTATTGATGGAGTTTTACATCACATGTATCCTTGCCCAGTTCGTGCTTTTACTTCTTTAAAATGGGAAATATTTAATGCTGCATTATATGAAAAATTAGATGATAAATATAAAACAATTATAACTTGTTCATTAGCACCTTGTTTGTTTAAGAATATGTCTTTAAGAAAAAGCTTTTATTTAGAAGGGCGTATTTTATCACATGTGGATAAAGTTATTACTATGAAAAAAGATTTAAGAGGGAAAAAGGTTTTTGGAGCATGTAAAACACTTTTGTTTGCAGTTGCAGGTAGAAATAAAGTGTCATAAATAAGTTTGTAGGTGATTTATATTAAAATAGCAACATGGAATATTAATGGTTATCGTAGTGCTGAAAAAGGAAATTATTTTCATCAGTTTATTACCGCAAACAAGCCAGATATTATTTGTTTACAAGAAATAAAAATGAATGAAAAAATTTTGAAAGATTATGGATATCATTGTTATTATCATTTTGCAGAGAAAAAAGGTTATAGTGGAACTATGATATTGAGTAAGAAAGAACCTTTATCTGTTTTTTATAAAATGCATTTAGATAGATTTGATCAAGAGGGAAGATTTATTTTGCTAGAGTATGATACTTTTGTTTTAATAAATATATATGTTCCTCATGGTGGGAGAAAAAAGGAAAATCATCCTTATAAGTTTTCAGTATTAAATAAATTATTAAGTATGATAAAAGATATACAAAAACCCATTATTATTTGTACTGATTTTAATATCGCTTATGAAGAAATTGATGTTAAAAATTATAAAACAAATTATCATAATAATATGTTTTCTTATGAAGAAAGAGCAGTTATAGATCATCTTTTAAAGTTAGGTTTTGTTGATAGCTTGAGGTGTATAACAAAAGATAGCGGTATTTATTCAATGTGGCCTAATGGGTTTAATGCCAGAGAAAGGAATATGGGGTGGAGAATTGATTATATTTTTCTATCTTCTTCTTTAAAATCTTATATAAAAGATGTGTATTATTTAAAAAGCCAGTTGGGTTCAGACCATTGTCCTTGTATTTTAGAAATAAATTTGTGATGTTTTAATTTTATATAAAAATAGTATTGATGTTTGTTGCACCAATACTATTTTGTTTTTAAGCTTCTTTAGAATTTTTAAGTAATATTTTTTCTAGATACATTATGATGTTATATAAAATGAATGATATTATAACTAAAATTAATATTCCAGCCATAACTAAACTTAGATTAAATACTTGTGTTCCATAAATAATTAAATATCCAATACCAGCTTTACTTACTAAAAACTCTCCCATGATAACTCCGACCTAAGACATATAGGGAGAACTTATAAATAAGGGCCTTTTTGTTTAAGAACTTGCATGTATTGGAGGAATTAGATGGGAAAAGCTAATTGTCCGTTTTGTAATAGTCAGAATACATTTAATATTGCCTATGGTTATTTAGGAGAAAAGAAAACAAAAAAGAATTATATTAATCAAGAAGATATTGGATTAAATGAATCTTATCGTAAGGGATTTCTAAAGTATGATTTTGATGGTGAAAGATTAATGAGTCATTTACCTAATCGTTATTGTAAGGATTGTGAAAATACTTTTCAATCTAGAAAAGTTATGTACACAGTTGATATATCAATTATTAACTTTATCATTTGTATTAATAATAACTATTATAGATACATCCTTGATTTTAGTGATAAAGATAATCCAAAATATTCTTTAAGAATTAATTGGGTATCTATTAAAAATAATGAATCACTTTCGATTGAGAACAAAAATAAAATTCTTTCTAGTTTTAAATCATACAGACCTAATCTATGGGATGGTCATTATGGTAAAAATTATGATTATGACAAATACTATTGGATATTAAAATGTACCTATTATAACGGAGTTGATTATGTAAAAAGTGGCAATGATAAAGTGCCTGACAATTGGAGTCATTTTATAAAACCATTTAAAGAAATATTTGTGAGTAATATCTTTGATTTAAAGTCCTAAGAAATTAGGATTTTTTTCATGACTAAAAATAAAAGAAAGGGTGATTATAATGGCTGTATTTAAAGTTGAAAAAACGAAAAATTTTACAATTATGAGTAATCACCATCTACAAAATAAAAATCTAAGTTTAAAAGCTAAAGGACTTCTTTCTTATATGTTATCTTTGCCTAGTGATTGGGACTATTCACTTGCAGGACTTGTTGCTAATTCTAAAGAAAGTAAAACATCAATTAGAAATACTCTAAATGAATTAAAAGAAAATCATTATTTATCTATAACTAAGTTATATCCTAATCAAACTGAAAGTAAAAAGATTGAATATATTTATAATATCTACGAAGAACCTCATTTAGAACCATCTATGCAAAAGCAAGATGCCGAAAACCAATACCTTGATTTTCAATCTCTTGAAAATGATGCACAAATAAATATTAATAAACAAAGTATTAAAGAACAAACAGATAAAGTAGATAAAACCAAAAATAGAATTTTTGAAGATTATCATAATTATTTAACTATTGATTTAATAGATAGGAAATACATTACAAAAGATGATACTGATATTTATAATTATGACAAGTTATTTGAAACCCTCTTAAATGAGTACGAAACAAAGGATTTACTAATGATTTTGCATTACATTATACCAAGAGTACTAGATCGTGATTTTGTCGATGAGAATGGTGAGAAAATAGCAAATAAATTTGGATATCTAAAGAACTCAATTCTAAATAATATAGCTAGACTAAAAAATAATGAACTTGAATGGGATGAAGAATTAGGATGGTTTAAAGATGTTGAAAATAATGTAGAAGAAGAAATAGAAATATGGTAATTATTCCCAAAAACTGTTATAATAATATCAGTTTTTGGGGGTGTTTTGTTTTGAAAAACAATACTTTTTTGGAAAAACCAATTGTAAATAAAAGTGAGGATTTATTTAATATTTCAAGCTATGTAGAAGATTTGGAAAATGCCATCGATGATGGTGCTAAATTTATTGCTATTGATGGAGAATATGGAAGTGGTAAGTCCAGTTTAGTTAATATTCTTAAAAATAATGAAATAAAAAAGGATAAAAAAACTGCATTTGTTAATATTAATTTTTTAAATATTAATGAAGAAAATAAAAATGGAAATAATGAAACAATTAATAATTACCATAGATATTTTGTCAATCAAGTTGCCAATGATATTTGTAATAATCCTTTTGAAATAGAACAGCTATTTTATCAAAGTTTTATAAGTTATTCTGTTACAAATCCAAGCAGATACAAATTATGGAAAATAATAGTTGATAAATTATTATTAATATTAACAAGTTATATGATTATTTTTTTAACATATAAAACATTTTTACAAAGTATAAAAGAATTAGAATTTATATTTAAATATAGTGATAAAATTAATCCTGTTATATTAATTACTATGTTTGTGCTTGTTATTATCTATGGCTATGGAATTTATAAGCCAAATAAACAAGAAAAAAGTCCTATGTTGGAAATTGATAAATGTAGAAATATATTTTTTAAAATCGTATCTACAAAAGTAAAAAGACATTTAAGCTTTAAAAGAAAAACAAAATTATTTTTAATTATTGATGATTTGGATAGAATTGATGAGAATTTACAAGTTAAAATAATATCGCTACTTTACAATGAATATTATCCTCTAAAAATAAATGGTATTGAATTAATTTTTGTTTTTATGATAAATGCTCATAAACTGCAAGACAAATTATTAGATAATAAAGTGTCTAATGAAAAACTTTTTGATTACATTTTACCAGTATCAAATAATCAAAAACATATAATTAGACATTTAACTAATAAAATGATAAATGAGCATGATATCTTAAATGAAATATTTAATAATAAAGATATAAAGAACAGAGAATATATAATTGGTTTAATTTGTAAAAAATATGAAACAATGAGAAAAATAAAACATTTTTTCAATAAGTTAATATCTAAATATAATTATATTCGAAATAAAAATATAGATAATATTAATTACGATGAAATGATAATTATATCAATTATGTTAGATCAAGTTGAAACAAGCGTTTTAGATTCTTGTATATCTAAAGTAATAAATAATGAAACACTTGATGATGATTCTGAAAATATAAAGGATATATTAGAAATCTGTAAAGGTAAAAAAATTTTTGATGCTGATTATTATATATATTTATATAATTTTATAGATAAGGATGATATTTTAAATCATTATGAAAATGAACTATATCTAATTTCAGAAAAAGGGTATGAAAATATAACTCCAGATGATGAAAATAAAATTCTTGATTATTTCGAATCAGAAAAAGTAAGATATGACAAAGTATTTTATGAGATATTTTTATTTTTAGAAAATGATACTAAAATAATATTTGCAACAAGTAAAAAATTTTGTGACTATTTAATAAAATCGTCTAACTTTTTTGGCAATATAGATATTACAAATGCTTATAAAAATTGGTGTGGTTATTGTTTATGTGATAATATTCCTTTAGATATAAATATTAAAAATGCTATGATTTATGATTTAAAAGAAGCAAGAAGATTATATTTAGAATCCAAAACATCTGAAAATGCTAATAAATTAAAATCTGAATTTAAAGAATTTTTAGAAAAAATGTGGGATAGAATTTTTAAATTTGATTTAAAAAATTATTTTTCAATAATTGAAATAGATGATGATATATATAAATTGTTGTTTGAACCTATAATACCTGTTAATATAGAAAATGGCTTTAAATTATTAAATGATGAGATAATTGATTGTAATTATATAAAAAAATATATCAACAATTCATTTTTGACAAAGGTTAACTCACTACCAAGTGAAATGTCTATTTCTATAAAAAATCAAATTTTAAATACTAATGATATAGATGTTGATGTAATAGTAAATATAATTGGTGATGAAAGTATAAAGTTTGAAAATATAGAATTTATTTATGATAAAATAAACAGTTCTAATAAATATATCAATTATGAAAAATTAATAATAATATTAAATCAATATGGATATAGTGAAAAATTAGATAAGCATATAAGTTATCATATAGATAAAAATGAATCAAATATGATTAGGTACTTAAATAGTAATCGTTATTCATTATCATCAATTGTATTAGAAAAATTAGATTCTATTTCAACAGCGTACAAATTTACAAATTATTATGAAGATATTTTTATATCAAAAGAATTTTATAGTTTATACATTTATTCTAGATTATTAAAAAATCAGCAGTTTGATATAAATAAAAATATGATTAACAATGATAAATATAAAAATAAAATATTAGATATTTATGCTAATATTAATAAATGGGCATTACAATATCCTTTTACAAAGGATTATTCTAAATTTATTTTAGAAAATTTTGATTTTAATAATATAAAATTTACATTAGATAATTTTTGGAAAATAACACATCATATACCTAATGTTGCATCACCATCTCAATTTATACCAATTTTAGCATCACTAAAATCGCAAAATCAATTAGAAAACTTTTTTATTTATTGTATAAATAGAACTAAAAGTATAAATATTGAATTTATAAAATTCCTTAGATCATATGCTCAAGAGATGGGGTTATCTAGTTCATTAAAATCAAAACTAACAAAAAGCATTAATAAAATTAAAATCAGTTCGTAGATTAATAATGATATTTGTTATATAATTATATTGTGAGATTATAGGGGTAAATTAATAGAATTGAAGGAGGATTAGATAAATGCAAATAGACAAGTTAAAAGACTTAATTTTATATCAAAGTGAAAATACAAATAAATCTATTGAAGTTTTATATGATAATGAGGACTTTTGGTTAACGCAAAAAACTATGTCAGAACTTTTTAATGTAGCAGAAAACAATATTACTTATCACTTACAAAATATCTTTAAAAGTGGTGAATTAAATAAAGATTCAGTTACTCAAAAAATTAGAGTAACTGCCTCTGATGGCAAAAATTACAATACTAACTTTTATAGTTTAGATGCAATTATAGCAGTTGGTTATAGAGTTAATTCAAAAGAAGCTACTGATTTTAGAATATGGGCAACTAATACTTTAAAGGAGTACATAAAAAAAGGTTTTGTTTTAAATACTGAGTTATTAAAAAATGGACCTAAATTTGGTAAAGATTACTTTGATGAATTGCTAGTTAAGATTAAAGAAATTAGAGCCAGTGAGAGAAGGTTTTATCAAAAGATTACCGATATTTATAAGGAATGCAGTTATGATTATGATAAAAATAGTGAAATAACAAAAGAATTCTATAAGAATGTTCAGAATAAACTCCACTTTGCTATTACAGGTATGACAGCACCCGAAATTATATATAATAGAGTTGATTCAAAAAAAGATTATATGGGACTCCAGACTTGGAAGAATGCCCCTGATGGTAAAATACTTGAAACAGATGTTGTAATTGCTAAAAACTATCTATCAGAAGAAGAAATAAAAGAACTTAATAATTTAGTATCAATGTATCTAGATTTTGCTGAAAGGCAAGTGAAACTAGGGCATATCATTTCTATGCAAGAATGGAAAGAAAAGTTAGAAATGTTTTTAAATTTAAATGAATATAACATTTTAAAAGATAATGGAAAAATTAAAAGAGAAATCGCAGATAAATTAGCTCTAGATGAATATGAAAAATATCGAGTAGTGCAAGATCAAAAGTATGTATCAGATTTTGATGAATTAGTATTAGAAACTAAAAACATTGAATCACAAGAATAATGTTCTCTTCTCCATACAGATTAAGTGTTTTGTATGGAGAAAGCAACATGTAAAATACATACTAAGGAAAGGAAAGAAGAAAAAGCAAAATTTTATAGTGGAGATGGTTATTCAGGCATAGATTATCCTTCAACTGATGAAGATATAAATTTTGCAGTAATAAAAATAAATAGTAGAAGTCCCAAAAAAGGATTTCAAGTAAATACAAATTGTAAAGAATTATTATACATCATTAATGGAAATGGAATTATGTATAGGAAAGATAGCGATGAAAAGATAAATTTTAATCAAGGAGATGTAATTCTTATTAATAAAAATGAATGCTATGCTTTTGATGGTAATTTTGAAGCTGCAGTTCCTTGTACACCAGCGTGGACTAGTGAACAGCATGAATATTTAGATTAATAATAAATAGGAGGATAATAATGAAATTATATATAACATATACGAAAAATAGTTTTGCTGAAAAGCAAATTCAAAAATTAAGTCAAGTTGGAGAAATTATCTTTTTAGAAGATACTTTTGATTTAGATAAAGCACCATATTTAACAGATGAAGAAGAAAAAATATTAGTAGTAGATCCAGATTGGTATAATTGGGATATTAATGCTAGTCATTTAAGTAAAATTAAGAATTTAAAAGGTGTTTGTTTATCGACAACAGCATTTGATTGGATAGATTTAGATTATTGTAAGGATAATAATATTGTTGTATGTAATATACCTAAGTATTCAACTGATTCTGTTGCAGAATATGGAGTATTTCTTATGATGGGTTTAGCTAAAATGTTTCCAATTCAAGTAAAAACAGACTATAAGATGGATTATTCGCAAGGTATGCTAACTACTGAAATAAGAAATAAAACAGTAGGAATTATTGGGTTAGGGACAATAGGAACTAAAATAGCACAGATGTGTAAAGCACTAGGAATGAATGTTATTTATTGGAATAGAAGTGAAAAACAAAATAGTTATAAAAAAGTTGAATTAGAGGCTATATTTAAAGAAGCGGATTTTATTTTTCCAGCATTTGCTACAAATGATGAAACAAGTAAATTAATTACAGATGATTTAATTCATATGATGAATGGCAATGCATTTATTAATGTAGTTAATAATCCTAGGGAATTATATAATCATGATTTGCTTCTTAACAGAGCTGAAAATGGTGAAATAAGTTATGCTTTTGAAATATATGGTAATGAGAAAAAGCTGTATGATTATAAAGGAAATGTTATGGCAACAGCTCCTTATGCATTTTATACTAAAGAAGCAATTGATAGATTAGTTGCCATATGGTGTGATAATGTAATTAATTTAGTAAAAGATCAACCTCAAAATGTAGTAAATAAATAAGGGGTATTTTTAATATTGCTAATACTTAGGAACGAGATCCTTTATGAAAAGACAAACAAAAATATATTTATATGTTTTTTTACTTGTAATTGGATTACTTTCATTTATATTGCAATTATTTGTATTTGAAGCCCTAGATGGAAGTATGGGTTTCCTATTATATTTGATTAGTATATCTTTAATTATAAATGGCCTTATTCAATTATGTAGGCTAAGTTCTAAAATTAGAAATTTTATATTTGATATTTTAGATATATTGTTTTTTATAAAATAAGAGATAAAGGTACTAAATAAAGAGAGGTAGTAACAATGTTTGATAATTATTGTGAGCCAATTAAAAAGTTGAAAAGTTTTCATAAGGAAGATATATTGGTTGAAAAATTTGAATTATATCATCAAGGGAATATGAGAATATATTATGCTCCGCATAATGAAATCATAAATAAGCAAGCTAAAATATTTATTGTGGGGATAACTCCTGGATGGACACAAACAAGCATAGCGTATAAAACTGCACATAATGGATTACTTGATGGAATGGATTTTCATCAAATAAAAATGCAATGCAAAAAGAATTCTAGATTTGCTGGAAGTATGAGGAAAAATCTTATTGAGATGCTAGATGAATTACAATTAAATAAAAAATTACATTTAGAATCCTGTGATGCATTGTTTAAGGATAAAGATTATTTATTACATACGACTTCTATTATTCCATATCCTGTATTTATCAATAATAAAAATTATACTGGTTCGTCTCCGAAAATAATGGAAAATGAAGTGCTATATGATTATGTTAAAAGATATTTTTATGAAGAAGCTAATGTTTTATCAGATGCTTTATTTATTCCTCTAGGAAAGGCAGTAGAGGAAATCTTAAATCAAATGATAGAAGAAAAGTTGTTGAGAAAGGAACAATGTTTATTAGGCTTTCCACATCCTTCTGGTGCTAATGGCCATAGAAAAAAGCAATTTCAAGCGAATAAAGAAGAATTAATGAATTTAATTGATTGTTTTTTTAGTGGTGTGTAAGACTTGAGTAAAGAATTGAATATGAAGAAATTGAATGTTAATTATATGTATTTAGAGATTACACGTAGATGTACATTGGAGTGCTTGCATTGTCTAAGAGGAAATAGACAAAACATGGATATGAGTGAAGAGGTATTAGATAATGCTTTAAAAAATGTTATTCATATACATGAATTAGATTTAGGGGGAGGAGAACCTCTGCTTGCTTCTCAAGTCATTGAAAGTATTATAAATAAAATAAGATTTTATGGGATTAGAGTTGATAAAATTAGCTTTACAACTAATGGAACTGTTCTTACACCAAGGGCTGTAGAATTAATAAGACAGTTGCAAGAAATTGCTTCTCTTCATGTCAGATTGTCGCATGATAAGTTTCATTTGTTAGAGTTTTATATTAAAAACTTAACCGAAAGAGTGAATAAAAATAATAAAATGTTTATGGAAATGCTAGGGTATGATCCAAAGAAAAAAGATTTTGCAATGGATGAAGGTATTATTTCTTGTATAGGAAGGGCAAAGTTATTAACACATGAGGTAATAGATGCTATTAATAAATGGATTGAGCCAACATTTTATCATTTAGTAAATGCAGGTCCTGATGTGATAGATGTAGTTAAAATGTATGATTGGGATAAAGATATTGTTCAAGTGTGTGGTAGTGTTGTAATAAGTGCAACTGGCTATTTAACACCAATGGATAGGGAATATGAATTTGAAGATGAAGGCCCCATTTTTGGATTGCATATTAAAGATAAGTCTTTATTAGAGGCTTTAATTCTATATGAGAATGAATGGAAGAGATCTTTAGGAGACGGCTCTAGATTTAATAGATAATATATTAGATAAGTTTTGGTATTAGACAGTCTTGTTGGCTGTCTTTTTTGTTTGCTTTTTGTAATGTTTTTTTTGTAAACCAAGCTTATATATGTTAAAATGATTGTAAGAAGCATAGTTAATAAAATAAAAAAAACTGCCTAAGCAGTAACTCTAATGAGTATTTAGGGTAAAACCTTTATTTTAACTTATCTATGTTATCTTAAATGGTATTAAAACTGACCAATTCGTTTCTATACTTCCTTGGGTGTTTTAGATCTATGTTATCTTAAATGGTATTAAAACTAAAACCTATTGTGAAGAAATTATTAAAGAGTTTTAGATCTATGTTATCTTAAATGGTATTAAAACATTTGTTTCTTCCAGTTAATACAATAAAGGGTTTTAGATCTATGTTATCTTAGATGGTATTAAAACTTATTAGAACAAGAAAGAAATTAAGAAAGAGTTTTAGATCTATGTTAAAATTGTTATGATTTTACAAATTTATTTCCATTAACTTTATTAATATTTAAGATAAGTTATTAGCGATATCCCAATTACCTTAATATGGGTATCGCTTTTTTCTATAAACTTTGATAATATATTAATGAAGGAGATTTTTTTATGAAAGTATGTAAATTTTATTTGTTTATTTTTCTTCTTATGTTTTTCCCATTCTGTGTGAAAGCTGCTTCTTTTAGTATTTCATCATCTAGTAAATCGGTAGCTCCTAATAAGAGTTTTACTGTTAAAGTTGGAGGAGATTCTATTGGAAGAGTTGATTTATCTATTACTGGAGGAACTTTATCTACTTCCAATGTATGGGTAGAACAGAACTATGTTAGTGTTACAGTAACTGCAGGTTCAAGTGGAAATGTAGTAATTACGGCAACTCCAGCTACAGGATTTTCAGACCCAGATGCTAATCTTTATAATCCGGGGGCAAAAAAATTAACGGTTGCTATTACAGATAGTACAAGTAAGCCTAGTAATAGTGGAGAGAAGAAGTCAAATGATAATTTCTTGAAAAGCCTAAGTGTTAGTGAGGGGGAATTGTCACCTTCCTTTGCTGCTGAAAAATTAGAGTATTCGCTTAATTTGAAAGCTGATGTTAAACAATTAAATATTAAAGCTGAACCTAAGGATGATAAAGCTAAAATATCAGGAATAGGGGATGTTGATTTAAAAGTCGGTGAAAATGTTATTAAGGTAATTGTTACTGCTCAAGATGGAAGCAAAAGAACATATACAATAAATGTGTATGTCGATGAAACTCCTCAAGTATATTTACCTTATAAAAATGAGCAAGTAGGTATTTTAAGTAAAGCTTTGGATAATAATTATTTTAAGGATTTTACTGCAGATACAATTGATATTGATGGTAAAAGTGTTGCTAGTTTAACAAATGAGAAGTTAGTTATTATTTGTGGAATTAATGAAATTTTTATTTGTATGATTTAGATAATAATAAGATAATTAATAAGATAGTACCATTAGAATTTGATGATAGAATTATTTTTGTAGTTGATAAAAACGCTTATGAAGAAGTTTTAGTTAATGAGAAAATGATTAATTGTAAAAAAATGTTTAATGATGATAATTATTGTTTGTTAGATGTTGTAGATAATGAGGGAAATTATAAAGAGTATTTATATGAAGCGAGCGAAAAAACGATACAATTGTATAAAGAAGTATTAAATAGTAGTATTGATAATTGTATAGAAGTTAAAAAATCAAATGGTTTAGTTTATTCTTTAAGTAGTATAATTGTTGTTTTAGTTGGTGTTATTTTAGTTGGCTTGCTGAAGTTAAGAAAGGGAAAATAATTATGAAAAAAATAAATAAATTTGTTTTTTGGGGATTATTTCTCTTTTTAATCTTAATTCATTATCCTAGTGAATATATTTCTCAAATAGAATTTTCTCAAGAAGTTTTGGCTTTTGATGCACAAGCTGTTAACAATACTAAATATGTTAAAAATATTGCTGTTTTTATCGAATTTGCTGATGGCGGAAGTACAAAGGATCATCATTTAGATCATCCTGATAGTGTTGCTAATGCTGAAAAAATTTTTAATAGTGATAGTTTTATAATGGATACTGTAAATGGAAAAATATCTGTTCCTTCTTTTAAAACATATTTTGAAAGAGAAAGTTATGGAGCATTATCTATTTCTACAGAAATTTTTCCTAAAAAAGATGGTACAGTTTATTCTTATGTAGATTCTCATCCAATTCAATATTATTTGAAATATTCTAGTACTAATCCTTTAGGATATACTAACAACGATATGAAAAGAGCTCGAGAAACTGAACTTGTTAATAATGCAACCAATTATATTAGTAATATGGTTTTAGCAAGTGGTATTACTAAAGAAGAATTGGATCCTAATAATGATGGTAAGGTTGATGCTATTACCTTTGTTGTAGAAGGAGAAGAAAATTTAGTTATTGCATGGAATGACTTGCTTTGGTCTCATAAGTCAGATAATATGGGAATTACTGCTAAAATTATGGATAAAAATGTTACTTCTTATACTTTGTTGCTGGCGAAAGATTATAAAGGATCTGCTGGTTTATTCTCTTTAGACCGTGGAACTTATGGAACTATAATTCATGAATATGGACATATGTTAGGTTTTATGGATTTATATCGTTTTGGAGATTCTAGTTCTAAACCAGTTGGGTTTTATGACATTATGGGAAATGCAGTGGGTTCTAATCCTCAAAGCTTTTTGACGTATTACATTAGTGAATATCATAATACAACAAGTTGGCATAGTAAAATGCCAGAAATTCATGAAACTACTAAGAATATTACTTTATATAAACCTAAATTTATTGATAAAAATGAAAGAAGAGCTATTAAAGTAAAATTAGATGGTATTGATAATGAATTTTTTGTTATAGAGTATCATGATAAAGTAAATACATATAAAGATTATTCAGCAGATTTAAGTGGAATTATTGTTTATCGTGTTAATGAAGATAATAAGTTTACAGGAAATACAGATGGAAGCAATCAAGGTAGATATGATCATGTTTATATTTTTAGACCCAATGAAACTGCTTTGGGAGCTGGAAAAGGTAATTTATCTCAAGCAACTCTTAATATGACTCGACCTAAGTTTGGAAAAGCATTGAACTTAAATGATACTGGCTTTGATAACAAAGCAATATTTTTTACGGATGGTTCAAATTCTGGTATTCAAATTGAAGTTGTTAGCGAGACTGCAGATTCTGTAACTTTTAATGTTATTTATCCATCTTTAGAAGGAAGTGGTGTAGAAACTGATCCATACCTTATTAGGGATGTGGATACGTATCTTTATTTAATGAGTTTGTCAACTACTGATAAGTATTATAAATTAATGAATGATTTGGATTTTAAAGATATTAAAAATTATCCTTTAATTGATTTTGAAGGTAACTTTAATGGTAATAATAAAACACTTAAAAATATTACGAGTTCTACAGGAGTATTTAATTATATTGGGCAAATGAAAAAACATATTGTAATAGAAAATTTGTATATTGAAAATCTTAATGTTATTTCATCAAAAGGGAATACTTTAGGTGGATTTGGAGCTGTATGTGAAAATGCAACTTTGCGTAATATTCATATAAGAAGTGGAATTATTAAGCAAACTGGAACACCATTACATGATTTAGTGACTACCGGTGGTTTTGTGGGAAATATTAATAATTCTTCATATATCTTGAATTGTTCTATTGTTGCTGATGTTTCTGGACCTAAGCATGTTGGTGGGCTTATTGGTCTTAATATGAATGCTCATATTGAAAATGCTTTTGCTTCGGGCAATATTTCTGGAAATGTTAAGGGCGGTTTTATCGGTTTGCAATCTATTACAGATTCTAAATATAATGTTCCTGTTAATGCCTACTATAAAGCTGATG